>JBFHVZ010000283.1:0-4289 GCA_041589295.1 Pseudomonadales bacterium | reverse complement strand
GCCATATTCAGTCTGCAAATGACGCGCTGGGCCGATGGCAGTCCCATTGTGGTGCTGCACCTATCACCGTCAGACCCCACTCATAAAGCCTTTTGTAAGGACAAGCTGAAGATCCTGCCACAACAATTAGAGGCGGTTTGGGAGCGCTTGGTCTTTACCGGGCAACGGGCACGACCTCTGTTAATGAAGGACGAGTCAGAAATGATGTCGGCCATTGCTTCCACGCCGGGGGCCATTGGCTACATCGCAGGCACACAGGAACATGCGGTTGAAATTAAAACACTGCCGTTACGCCCTTAGCGGATTAGCGGCCATAGGCTTGCTACTGGGTAGCGTTCTGAGCCATGCCATCGACACGCCTTGGGGCAGCCGTATTAACGGTTTTGCTCAACACACGCTATTGTGGTCCGACAACAACGATTTTATAACCGACTCCGACGATGCCATCAGCAGCAATATTACCGACCTTGGCATCACCCTAACCCACGACTTTACCCGACGCTGGAAATTCACCGGCCAAGTGAACAGCCACAAAGCAGGTCGCACCGGTGACGGCAACCCAGAACTGGATTTCGCCTATGTACAATGGCGCGCGGTGGATGCGCCATTGCATCAGTTAAATTTAGTCGCAGGACGCGTCGTATTGCGCTTCGGGTTTTATAACGAGCTACGCGACGTAGCGCACTCGCGCCCCAGTATTTTTACGCCGTATTCCATTTACTATGATCGCTTTCGTAGCACTGTATTTGCACACGACGGTGTCGGCTTTGATTATCGCTATCTGCACGGTTTTGATTCGGTCCGTTTCGAAGCAGCTTACACCACCCCACGCAGTGACAGCGAAGAAATCGACGAAATCGTACCGTCGGCTTTTTTCAGCGACAAAAGCGTCAATGGCCAAGAGGGCTATTACTACCGCCTGTCGTACGAACAGCCACTCAAAGCCCGCTACGCGCTGTCGAGTATCTTTTTACGTTGGGACTACGACGCCGACTTCTTACTGACCCAGCCTGTCGCGCTGCAAATTCCGGTTAGCGGACAGGTTCATGTGGGCAGCACAGGGTTGTCCATGCAACAGCATTTCGACTCGCTCACGGCCACCGTTGAACTGTTTCGACATCACGCCAGCTACGACGATTTATTCCCAGGCAGTGGACACATTACGGTGAACCTCAATGCCGTTTTATTGCAATTACAAAGCAGCTGCGGCCCGCTGACCTGCTTTGTGCAACACGAAGTGTTAGAAGCAGAAGATTCCGATTTAGCCGACGGCAATATCACCCGTGATTCGGGCCTAGGTGTTGGCTGGAAACTAACCCCTAACTTATTGCTACGCAGCGAAGTGCATTACGTCGAAGGCACCGCTTGGTTAAACGATACCTCAAGCATTACCCACAACCGCTGGCACTACATGAGTATGCAGATCGCCTGGACCTTCTAACGTAGAGGAGCGTTGACGTGAAAAAAAAACGTTTCCTCAGTCTACGTTGGAAAGCGTTTGTTCTAACCGCGCTCATACTTGGCAGTGTTTTCACGGCTATCACCGTTATCAACCGTCAAGCCATTGAAGAACAATACCGGCATCAACGCGAACATTTGCACGTGGAGTATCAACGAGAAACCCAATTGATACTGGAGCAAAATGCGTTTCTATTACAGTCGCTGGCACAGACCTTTTTAAACTTTGATGGCATTTTATCGGCCCTTCAGCAAGAAAATAAAAGCCGCTTAGAAAATGCTTTCAATCCTCACTGGTGGCCATTTCAATTAAGCAATGGCTTAAAAAGCGCCGTGTTTTACAGCCCGCAAAATGTGGCCATTGCACGCTGGGGCCTGCCCCACGAAAAAATGCATTTGGTCAGCGACAGTAACAACAACGGACGCGCCCACCATTACCTGCATTGCAGTAGTCAATGCGCGTTATATGTCACTGTGCCATTGCTTTACCGCGGTCAATCGCTGGGAACCTTGCTTATCGGCGCCAATATTTCTCAGTCTCTCATCGACTTTCGTCGTCGCATGGATGTCGACATTGGTTTATTCACCACACGCAAGCATGCAGACTTCCGCCAGTACATTCCCAACTGGAATATGGTGAGCTTGGCCCTGACCCTGCCAGATAAAAACATCGAACTAATTAAAGCGCTTTCGCAGTCTGCCCGCCCCAACCCTGAACTAGACTCACAAACGTTTATTCATCAAAGCGACGACATTATTTACGAGGTCACCTTAAAGTCGGTCACCGAACTAAGTCAGGAAGCACCGACATTTTGGGTGTATATATCCGACGTGACTCAGCTAGTGGCCAACCAGCGCGACGCGCTCACGCAAAATATTTTGCTCAGCATCACAGGTATGTTGAGTGCGTCATTTTTAGTGTTGTTAATGTCTTGGAAACCACTAAGCCGCTTGCGTGAGATCACCGAAGAGCTGCCCGGCTTAGCCAGTCAACACAAGGCTTTTTTACAGCGCAATAAACAACACCAACATCGCCAACGTTTATGGTATGACGAAACCGACGTGGTTCGATCCTCGGCGATTCGTTTGGCCAAACGGCTAAAAGTACTAAACGACCGTATTACCCAGCGCACACGTGAATTGGAAGACAATGCCATTAAGCTGGCATCGGAAAAAGCCTTCATTGATACCTTGCTCGACACTGCACAAGCGCTTATTTTGACTCAGGATAAACAAGGACAAATTGTATTGGTCAACCACTATGCGCAGTGGCTTTCTGGTTTTTCAAAACAAGAATTAGTAGGTAAACCGTTAACCGCCATATTAGCGGAAGAAGACAACATCGCCGCCGTGGAAACCATCCTTAAACAAATCCACGATGGCACCTGCTCTCACGGCCGCCACCATACCGACCTTAAAACCAAGCACGGCGATCGCGTACACATGGCTTGGTATCACTCCAAATTAAAAACCGGCGCTGACGACTACCAACTGATCACCGTCGCGCTCGATATTACCGACCGTAAACGCATCGAAGAAAACCTAGGCCACCTAGCCAACAACGACCCCTTAACCGGTTTATACAACCGCCGTCGTTTCACCGAAGAAATGGAACAAGTGATTTCCACCGCGCACCGTTACGATCATAGCAGTGCGCTGTTGTTTTTTGATTTAGATAACTTTAAAGACGTAAACGATTTAAGTGGACACCACGCAGGGGATGAATTACTGACCCGCGTGGCCGAAGTATTAAGAAAAGAATCCCGCGAGAGCGATGTTTTAGCGCGCTTAGGGGGCGATGAATTTGCTGTTATTTTAAAAGAAACAAACGAAGCCGACGCGCTGATCAGCGCTAAACGTTTTTGCAAATCCTTAAATAAAATTCAACTGCAAGTAGGACCTCACTCCCACCAAGTTAGCGCCAGCATCGGCGTGGCGCTATACCCAGAACACGGCAACGATTTAAAAAGCGTTTTAGCCAATGCCGACATGGCCATGTACAAAGCCAAAGAAGAAGGCCGCAACCGCGTCTTTATGTACAGTGAGCAAGACACTGGCCCCAACCTATTAAAAGAGCGCGTGTATTGGAACCAAAAAGCAGGCGAAATTATTTCGACTCGGCAAACGCTGATGTATTACCAGCCCATTTGGCACATTAAACAGCGACACATAAGTCACTACGAAGCCTTATTAAGAGTACGCGAAGGCAATGATATTTATCCACCGGTAAACCTGATTAACGCCGCAGAACGCAATAATATGATTTTTGAAATTGATTGCTTGGTACTCGAACACGTTGTACGTGACCTAGCCGAGCTAGAAGCGCAAGGGGTAAGTGCGCGTTTTAATATCAATATTTCTGGTATTAGTTTTCAAAATGAAGGCTTGGTCACGCATATTTGCGACTTGATTACCGAGCATCAAATCGACCCGTCGCAACTTACTTTTGAAGTCACCGAAACCGCCGCTGTCGCGGATGTAACCGCCACCAGCCAAGTGATGCATAGGTTAAAAGAACTCGGTATTCAAATCGCGCTGGATGACTTTGGCGTGGGCTTTTCGTCTATCTATTATCTCAAACACTTCCCCATTGATTACATTAAAATCGACGGCAGCTTTATTAAAAACATTCATCACGATCAAGACAGCCAAACATTGGTCAAGGCCATTGTGCAGGTTGCAAAATCGTTTAAACAATTAACCGTCGCTGAGTTTGTGGAAAGCGAAGAAATCCTGCGGATATTGCAAGAACTGGGTGTGGATTACGCGCAGGGCTACCACATCAGCCACCCTGCACCTTTGGATCAACTTTTTAATAAGTCTTAATGACT
>JBFHVZ010000282.1:0-4327 GCA_041589295.1 Pseudomonadales bacterium | reverse complement strand
GAACGCTTGCGGTGAGGTTACTTCGTGCAACAACTGGCGGTCGATGTAAATCAACGCCGTGCCATCATCACGCTCTTTGACCAAGTGCTGGTCCCATAACTTATCGTAAAGTGTTTTTCCCATCAGGCTTCTCTCTTATCAAAACCCATCAAGCTGTCTGCTCAAGCACTGTAAGAGGCTCGCCCCGAACCGATTCTAAATCTCGAATCGCGACGAGGGCGTCGCTCCTACAATGAACAGAGCAGGCTCTTTTTCATTTATTTTTGAGTTGACGCAAGTTTACGAGCAGGCTACAAATAAAACAAATTCATATTTTTTATAAATTGGATTCCAATTTGGAATCCAATTTATAAATGTAGGTCGTGCTTTAGCTCGACTATTGGAATCGGACTGATACCCAAAGGGCACGATGAGTCCGATCTACAGGCTATACAATGGACACTCAATCACTACAAGCCTTCCTAGCCGTCGCCGAAACCGAATCCTTCTCATTGGCTGCCCAGCGCCTGCATTTAACTCAGCCCGCGGTCAGCAAGCGCATCGCGCAATTGGAAGACACGCTTGACTGCCAACTCTTTGACCGCCTACCGCGTAAAGCCATTTTGACTCCCGCTGGCGAAGCATTGCGTCCGCGCGCTCAGCATATTGTCAACGAGCTGTTAGAAGTCAAAACCGAACTGGCCAGTCTTAGCGGTGACATCAGCGGAACCCTGCGCATCGGCACTAGCCACCACATTGGCTTGCATCACTTACCCCATTTGTTGCGACAGTTTCATACCGCTTATCCGCAGGTGAAGCTAGCCATGCAGTTTTTAGGTTCCGAAGCCGCTTGTGATGCTCTCGCAAAAGGCGAGCTGGACATCGCCTTCGCAACACTGCCGTTGGAAGACCACGCCAAACTGGACATGCAGCCGGTTTGGCGTGACCCACTGAGCTTTGTATGTGCACATACCCATCCGCTCGCCAAGCAAAAGGCGCTGTCACTGCAACATCTAACTGAACACGAGGCGATACTGCCCGAATCCAATACCGTGACCTTTCAAATTATTGAGGCCGCCTTCAGTCGCGAAGGTTTATCAATTCAATCAGCTTTACCCAGTCGCTATCGCGAGACCATCAGCATGATGTCCAGTTACATGGAAACCATAAAGATGATGGCCAGCGTTGGACTTGGCTGGGCAGTTTTACCGGAGCACATGGCCCAGGACAAAGATCTCATTCGCTTAAAGGTGGGGCCAAAGCTGCTGTATCGCGAGCTGGGTGTACTTCAACGTAAAGGCAAAACCCTAGGCGCTGCCGGGCGCGCATTTTTAGGATTGCTTTAGTCTGCACTCACCGCAATTCATACCACTGCATGAACTGGCGGCGGGTTTTTTTGACCTACCACAAGCCTACCAAGGCAAACAGCGCTAGACTGGTGAGAAGCTTTGACCATTCTCACAAGGAGCGCATCATGCTGGCCATTAACCAAATATTGCTGGTGTTAGATAAAGAGCTGGACAACAGCACAGCCATCAAACGGGCCATGCAGCTCTCCCACGAGCAAAACGCCAACCTAATAGTCGCGACGTACGTCTACAACCACGCCTGCGAAGAAGGCTCCTTAGCCGACTTGGATATGCGCCACGAGTTACAAGAATTGCTGCTCACCCAAACACAACAATGGGCCACAGAGCTGATGCATGAATTTCGCTTACCCGAAGATACACAACTACACGTAGGCTGGTGTGGCCATGCCTATCAAGCGGTTGAGCAAATTAGCACCACAGAAGTTTTTGAATTAGTGATCAAAGCCGCCAGCAAGCAGCACAGCATATTGGACCGCGTACTACAGCATCAGGACTGGAACCTACTTCGTTACTGCCCTGCACCCGTGTTGCTGGTGAAAAGTCGACACGCATGGGATAGCAAGCAAATTCTCGCCGCCGTGGACGCCACTTCTACCGATCAATCCCACAAAATTGTTAACGAGCATATTTTTGAGTTTGCCGAGATGCTCAACACCAACCGTGATTACGACATTCACATGGTGAACAGCTACCCCATTATGAGCCTTGCACTGGCAACGCTGCCCGATACACCTATTCCCGAAGACCTACAGCAGTATGTCATGGAGCAACACCAAACCGCCTGTGAAGGTCTAGCCCACCAGTTCAACATTGATGAAGAGGTCATCCATGTGCGCGAAGGCGACCCTGAAACGGTCATTAGCCAAGTAGCGTCTGATTTGGACGCCGATGTTGTGCTCATTGGCGTGGTACCACAAGACGGTATTGGCTCTGTCTTGCTGGGTAGCACGGTGGAACACGTGGTGGATTTGACCGAAGCCGATGTGCTGGCCATTAAACCTCAGGACGGCGTACTACCCGAAGTGGAATAATCCGCCACTCGCCGTATTTGCGCAGTCATATTTGTCGGGTAAGGTTTCTGCTCCAAAGCAATAAATTCGAAGTAAACACCTAGAAAACAAACCCAAAACAGCCCGCCAAGCGAAGGACTGCGCCATGAACCAAACCGACTACACATTGATCGAAGATGAATGCGGCCGCCACCCCCACCTTGCGGCCATTCTAAAGCAAGCGAAAGACCTACCCGCCATGGCCACAGCCGTGGTGCACCCAACCGAACAACACAGCCTACGCGGCGCCTTGGCATCAGCTGAATACGGCTTAATAGACCCAATTCTGGTGGGCCCAGAATTTCGCATCCGCGCCACAGCCGAAGAACACGACCTCGACATTAGTCAGGTCCAAGTAATTGATACCGAGCACAGCCACGCCAGCGCGGCCATTGCCGTCGAGCTTTGCCGTACACGCAAAGCGGGTGCTCTCATGAAAGGCGCATTGGAAACCAACGAACTATTAAGCGCGGTGCTAAACCCCACTGACGGCATTCGCGGTGAATTTCGCATCAGTCATGTTTGGGTCATGGATATTCCCACTTACCATAAAGCCCTCATCGTCACTGATGCCGCCATCAACATTCAACCGACCCTAGCCATCAAACGAGCCATTCTGATTAACGCCATTCAAATGGCAAAGGCGTTAGGACTTGAACACCCAAAGGTCGCGATTTTAGCCGCCGTAGAGATGGTGAACCCAGAGATGCCCAGCACCATTGACGCAGCAGCGCTGTGCAAAATGGCCGACCGCCATCAACTGTTGGATGGGGCCATAGTCGACGGGCCGCTGGCATTCGATAACGCCATTTCACTGGAAGCCGCGATCACCAAGAATATCCAGTCACCTGTTTCTGGCGACGCGGATATCCTGTTAGCACCAGACTTAGAAGCGGCCAACATCTTAGGCAAGCAACTGCTGTATCTGGCGAACGCCAAAGCAGCTGGCGTGGTACTGGGCGCTCGCCAACCCATCATACTTACCAGTCGAAGTGAAACCCTGTTTGGCAGGTTAACGTCCTGCGCGCTGGCGAGGTTGATTGACCATCAAGCATTGCCCGGCAAATAGCAATTAGCTAAACTTAGCTAATCCATATTAAAGCTCGCGGAGGTGGCGATGAAGGTCAATATGCATGAAGCGAAAAGCCAGCTTTCAAAACTCGGCGAAAAGGCTTGGCAAGGTGAGCGCATCGTTATCGCCAAGGCAGGAAAACCCTATTTGGACCTCATACCTCATAATCCTCAATCTGAAATTCGAACCCCAGGGAAATACGCCAATGAAATCGTCATTTCAGATGACTTTGACAATCTCGACTCAGAAATACAGGAAAGCTTCGAGGCAGACCTATGAAGCGACTGCTACTAGATACCCATGTATTGCTGTGGTGGTTAATAGACCACCCTTCTCTGGGTTCCAAGACAAAAGCTCATATTAGCAATCCAGGCAACGAAATCTGGGTAAGCGCTGCAAGCACTTGGGAGATATCCATCAAAAAATCCATCGGCAAGCTGAGAGCGCCCGACGACATGGAGTCTATAATTGAATCCGAAGGATTCCTCCCTCTTCCAATCAGCCTCTTCCACGGGCAACAAGCAGGATCACTGCCTCACTACCACAAGGACCCTTTTGACCGAATGTTGATCGCGCAAGCTCAAGCCGAAGGCCTTACCTTAGTGACCAAAGATAGCCAGTTTCCACAGTACGGCATCCGATTATTGGACGCCGCACTGTAAGCTCGCACTAAATTAAATAACTAAAACGTGAAAAACTGAGCAAGCACGGCAACCAACGCAGATGTCCACACCAAACTGCGCAACAATGCCAAGTCCGCCATATACAAAATACCATACACAATGCGCAAACCGATGTAAGCAACCGCAAGGCCATCAATCATCGCCTGATCGCCACCTTGCTGATGGGCAATAATG
>JBFHVZ010000281.1:0-4395 GCA_041589295.1 Pseudomonadales bacterium | reverse complement strand
GGGTAACTATGGCAATTCAATGGTTTCCAGGCCACATGCACCGCGCCCGCAAGCAAATTGCGGAAGCCCTGCCACAGATCGACCTCATCATTGAAGTGCTAGACGCACGTCTACCCTATTCCAGTTCCAACCCCTTGATTACCGAACTCTGTGCAGATAAGCCCGTGCTTAAGCTGCTAAACAAGGCTGACTTAGCCGATCCAGAGCGCACTCAAATTTGGTTGGATTACTTCAATAGCCTAGAAAGCGTACAGGCGATGGCACTGACAGGCCTTGAACGGAAACAGGTAAAATCCATTACCCAGTTTTGTCACCGCATGCTGCCAAAACGTCGCGAGCAAACTCAGTCCATTCGCACCATGATCATGGGCATTCCCAATGTCGGAAAATCCACCTTGATCAACACATTGGCTGGTCGCGTGGTTGCCAAAGCCGGCAACCAACCTGCCCTAACCCGTCATCCGCAGCAAATCAAAATTCAAGATGGCATCGTACTGTCAGACACACCTGGCATTTTATGGCCCAAAATTGATAACGTAGCCGCCGGATACCGCTTAGCCGCCAGCGGCGCGGTACGCGATACTGCCTTGGATTATTTGGACGTAGCAGCCTTTGCTGGTGCGTTGTTGGTGAAGGACTACGCAGCGCTGATCGCCGAGCGCTACAAATTGATGGAGCCGCCGCAAAACGGCGAATTGCTCATTGATGCCATTGGCCGTAAACGTGGCTGCCTGCGAGCCGGCGGTGTGGTTGATATGCACAAAGCAGCTGAGATTTTCATTCACGAATTGCGAGCAGGAAAGTTGGGACGTATCACCTACGAAACCCCAGACAGCATGATCAAAGAAATTCAGGAAGTAGCCGACATTGCCGCTGCCAAAGCTGCCGCGAAAGCCGAAAAAGAAGCACAACGTATGAAAGGCAAACGCCAACCAAGTGGTGAGCAGCCCAGCGAGTAACGTCTTCAGAGGCGGTGTTACAAGGCCAAGGACTACTGAGGCTTGATAGCGTCCCGCAGTTGGGTGAAGGTTTCCCAGCTGCTATCTTCTTCAGCTACCACTTCAATGGGATACAAACCTTGATCGGTAGGGATTCGATCCAAGTCGTGGCGAACCTCTTCTAGGTCACGACAGTAGATGATCCACTGGTTCACGCCCTGACTGGTTAAAACCATAACCACAATACCGTGCTCGTCGGTTTCGATGACGTCCATCAATCTTTGATTAAAAGCATCAATTCGCGTCATCTCATCCATAGAGGGATAGCCATTTAGCGGATTCACATCTTCGGCATTCCAAGCAATTTGTACGCACTGACCATATTGATTAGATTGCTGCAACACCTCCACCTCACCACGAAAGTGAATCATGATCTGATGATCATTTAAGGTACCGTCTGCTGTGGTCCAGTGATTTGAAAACGCCATTGCTGATGAGCCTCGAACCCCTTTTACTCTAAAAAAGCTAGCAGACTATAAAAAAAATGCACAAGGGTCGGCTTTTTTAGTCCGAAAAACCTGCACCCAAACTGCATATTTGGGTACCATTTGCCGAAATATGACGGATAATTTACATTAGCTGTATCTAAAATGATTATGCCAGCCCGAGAGGTCCCCATGGAGCCAGCAGCCCAAGCCATGCAAGAACTAAAAGCCCATGCTTTGGAGGCAACCCAACTGCTAAAGGCACTGGCTAACGAAAACCGCCTGATGATTCTATGTTCGTTAGCACAGGGCGAAATGAGCGTTGGCGAACTCAATGACCGAGTGAGCCTCAGCCAGTCCGCCTTAAGCCAACATCTCGCATGGCTACGACGCGAACAATTGGTACAAACCCGTCGAGACGCGCAAACTATTTACTACTCACTGCAAGGCACCAAGGCGCAACAAGTGATTGAAGTCCTACAAGGGATTTATTGCGCAGACTTGGTAAAATAACCACCAGCCTTCTGTTTTACCCTCTTAAACAAAGAAACGACCTTACCATGAGTGAATCCCTGCTATTTACCCTTGCCAGCTTAGCCTTAATTATCATCGCCGCCTTAAGTGGGGTAGCTGTTTACTATTTGTGGCAAGTTAAAAAGCAAAATGAACAACTAAAACAACAACAAGCCGAACAGAAAAAGGCTTGGCGTGAGAAAAAAGAAGAGTTAGCCAAGGACATTAAATTCATCGCCCAAGCCATGGTGCAAGAACAATGTGAAATTACCGAAGGTTGTTTGCGTATCAAAGTGTTGATGGATCATTTAGACACCGACCTACAGCACAAACCCGAATTTAAAACCATCCAGCATATGTTTTCCCTTACCTCGAGTATGCCCACTCATCAAGCCTATAAAGCCCTTTCACCTAAAGAACGCTTTAAGTTGGATAACCAACGCTACCGCTACGAAGACGAACACAGAGACAACGTCCTCGCCGAAGCCAAGCAACTAATGCAGTATCAATTCGACATTCTTAACCTGCATTAACTAAAAATTTGCGACGGCATCAAACTGTGACGTTGCTCGATATTTCTAGCTGACTCTGGCTAATCATATCTGCTACAGTTTGGCCGCGTTCATATAGAACGCACCAGCACCTGACTTACTTTTAATACACAATAAGGATATTCCCATGCGCCTGTTTTTCATCGCCGCGCTGCTGAGTTTTGCTTTCCAATCGCAAACCATGGCTCAGTCACAGTGGCAACTGGTAAACGATCAGTCCAAACTGAGTTTCTTAACCACTAAAAATACTCACATTACCGAACGCAGCCATTTTACTCAGCTATCCGGTTCATTCGATGGCAAACTTGCAAAGCTCAGTGTCGACTTAACCTCCCTCGATAGCCTAATTCCCATCCGCAACGAGCGCATGCTTACGATATTGTTCGAGGCCGATAAATTTCCTGCTGCCGATGTAAGCGTAAGCGTGCCGGCTGACCTACAAAAAGAAATCCAAGGCGAATACGCCGATTTCGAAACCCAATTGGAAGCGACCATTAGCCTTCACGGACAAAGCAAAAAAATGCCTGTAATGGTTGTCGTTAACAAAATGGGTGACACACTAACCATCATCAGTGCTGGTCCCATACTCATTCAAGCCAGTGACTTTTTATTAAGCGATGGCATTCAACGCTTGCAAGAAATTGCCAAATTGCAGGCGATTTCCCACACTGTGCCTGTTTCTTTCAAGCTGGTTTATAAAAAATAAGCTTAACGGCGGGTGATGCCCTACGTCACCCGCCTGTACTCTCCCCTGCGCTACCCAGCACACTCCACCCCCATGCGCTTTTCTGAGCGGACCTGTGCAAGCTGCGGCACAATTAACACTTGAGTCTGAACGTCAGGCTTCTACAATGGCGCAGAATTTTATTGGTCCTGTATCTCACGTGCATTCCATACTTGTATTTGATTCCGGCATCGGCGGCCTAAGCGTAGCGAAAGAAGTCTGCCAGCGATTACCTAATGCCAATGTGCATTATCTAGCTGACCATGCTGCCTACCCATACGGCGATAAAGAAGATGCATGGCTGGTGAAACGTGTTGATCGTTTGATCACGCAAATGATCAAACAAGTACAACCAGACTTGCTCATATTGGCCTGCAATACTGCAAGTACACTAGCGTTACCGACGTTGCGGTCTCATCTCAGCATTCCCATTGTGGGCGTTGTTCCCGCCATTAAGACTGCCGCGCAAATCACGCAAAATCATCGTATCGGCCTGTTGGCTACTCCGGGAACTGTTTCGCGAGTATATATTGATGATCTCATCAGACAGTTTGCCCATAACTGTCAGGTGGAGCGCCTAGGCACAACAGCACTGGTGCATTTAGCCGAAGACAAACTGGCGGGCAAACCGGTGGATATGACGCTTTTAGCAAGCGCCACCCAACCCTTGATCGACAAAGGGGTGGATTGTGTCGTATTAGGTTGTACGCATTTCCCGTTGTTGCTTACCGAGTTGCAGCAACTCTATCCTGACGTACGTTTTGTTGATTCTGGCGAAGCCATCGCGCGTCGCGCACAACAATTACTATCGGACACGCCGCATACCAACAATCCCTCTCCGCTGATTATTGATTCAAATGCAATCAAAGCGTTTTATTCCACACAGTCAATAAAACCCGAACTGGAATCACAACTGGCAGCTTTGGGTTTCTTAGACTTCACCTACTGCCATTTTCCTCTTAGCATGACCCCTTAATCATGATGATTGAGTGGAAATAGAGGAACAGCAAAAATGGACGTACAAATCGACAGTAACGCCATCTTGACTTACTGGTTCGGCGCTTGGCCTTATAATCACAACCAAGCGCTTTCTAAACGTCAAATATGGTTCTCATCCAGTGACGCTACCGATAGCGAAATCAAATCCTTATTCGAGCCACAAGTGCAGGCGGCACTAAACGATC
>JBFHVZ010000280.1:0-4422 GCA_041589295.1 Pseudomonadales bacterium | reverse complement strand
CAGCTCGGCGGGTATTTGCTCGAAAAGCCCGACCACTTCTTGCTCGTTGGCGACGTTGCAAAGGTACGTGCCGACCTGAGGCGAACCCGCTTGTTCGCACATGGCTTTGGTTTCGGCCAATTTTTCGTCGTTTAAGTCGACCAATGCCAGTTTGGCACCACGTTCAGCTAGGTCTAGCGCCATTGCACGGCCTAAACCTTGTCCACCACCTGTAATTACCACAACACTTTCATTGATTTTCATAATGTCATTCCCAGTTAGTTGGTTATCCGTTAATTGAATGCCCGTAAAACAATTGAACTACGGCTAATCATGACGTTTGGATGTCTCACGACCGCTGCAAATACCATGTGACTCAAAGCACCCATGCTTTAGATCTTAAATGCCATTTCGGGTGTCTTTAGTGGCCAGTATAGACTTTTATCGACAAAAACAATGTAAATTGCGCGGCTTGGCCTGTGCCATACACGCCAATGTTGAGGGTAAAAAGCAGAGTCGAAGCAGAAGGACTTAGGCCGTGACTTAGTTAGGGGGAGGGCGTGGTGGTAAAAAAAGGCCCCTGCTTCTGGAGAGGAAAGCAGGGGCAGGAGCGGTATTACTGCTACGAAGGAGACGTGGTACAACCTTTAAACAGCAGAATACTTCTCGCTCAATGCATCAAAGAATTGTTCGCGCAATTTGCCAACTTCCCGTTTGATGTCATGAGCTTCCTGCTCGTTCAAATCTTTTTTGTCGATGTAAAAATGCCGTCGGAAAAACACTACTTTGCTGCGGAACTTACGTAGCGCGTTGTATAACCGCTTTTCGTTTAGTAGCAATAGTTTTGACTCGGCGGCGGTTAAGTCATTAAAGCTGCCGACCAGTTCATCCAAAATCAGGTACAGTTCTGATCGCCGTGATTGCGGCCAGTCGTAGCCGTTACGTGTGGCGTTCATGTATTCCTGAATCATTTCAAAGTACTTGGTAAACACATGGTGGACTTGCTCCGCATTGCGGGCGACGTCTTCCATAAGATTACGATGGTGTACCACTTTGTCTTGATTGCGGTTTTGGCGGAATCGCATGCCCGCCAACCAGTAAGTGGTAAACCAACTGATAAATGCCCCAAGGCCTACCTTGACGCTGGTGTCGATAAGTTCAAGCGCGCCGACCATTTAGCAACTGCCTCCGTCAAAAAATGATCCGTAAGCCTTGAAAAGCAAAAACAGCACCACCATTAATCGAACTCACTAGAAAATAGGTCTGACATGAAATTTTTAGCGTTATTTTTGTTGATTCCACTGGTTGAAGTGGCGGTATTTATCAAGGTGGGAGGCAGTATTGGCGCACTGTGGACCGTTTTGTTGACCGTTGGTACCGCGTTGCTCGGCGCGACCCTAGTACGTCTGCAGGGCATGGCAACACTCTTTAATGTCAAACAACAGTTAATGCAGGGTCAGCTGCCCGCTGGTGCTGTGGTCGAAGGTGTAATTTTATTGGTGTGCGGCGCATTACTGCTCACCCCAGGGTTTGTCACCGACACCTTAGGGTTTCTTGGCTTGATGCCCAGCATTCGTCAGCGAATTGCTAAAAACATTGTCCAGCAGGCTTTAGCCAATCAAGGTCGCCAAGGACACGCGAGCGGTTTTCAAGGCAATATCTATGATCATCAAGGCTATAGCCAATCGCAAGGTGACGGCTTTGATGAACGCGGCCCTAAAACCTTAGAAGGTGAATGGCGTCGCGAAGATTGATCGCGTCGCAAAGTAAAAAAATTTAAGGGCAGGGTGTTGAAATCAGAAAAGCCCTCCCCATTATCTGGAACACATAAAAATTCGACCCTGTGCACTGGTTGTTCAAGGGTCAATAAACCCATGTAACGCTGGCATTCGCTGGCTGAAACATAAAAATCGTTTATTGGAGACTAAATCGATGAAAATTCGTCCATTGCATGACCGTGTTGTGGTTCGTCGTAAAGAGGAAGAGACCAAAACCGCTGGTGGTATCGTGCTACCAGGCGCGGCAGCAGAAAAGCCTAACCAAGGCGAAGTAGTGGCAGTCGGTACTGGCCGCATTCTGCAAAATGGCGATGTACAAGCGCTGGCCGTAAAAGTAGGCGATCTGGTTGTGTTTGGTAAGTACTCTGGCTCTAACACCATTAAGGTGGACGGCGAAGAACTGCTCATTCTGAACGAGTCTGATATTTACGGCATTCTGGAAGGTTAATAACCCAGTGCCTTGCAAAATGGTGGTTTCAACATTTTGCAGCTAACCAGTTTTCAAAGATTCAAACGATTTCATTAAGGAATAAATCATGGCAGCTAAAGACGTAAAATTCGGTGATAGCGCACGTAAGAAAATGCTGGCGGGTGTCAACGTACTGGCAGACGCAGTAAAAGTAACCTTGGGCCCTAAAGGCCGTAACGTGGTTTTGGACAAGTCCTTCGGTGCGCCAACCATCACTAAAGACGGTGTATCCGTTGCGAAAGAGATCGAACTGAAAGACAAGTTCGAAAACATGGGCGCACAAATGGTTAAAGAAGTGGCGTCCCAAGCAAACGACAAAGCCGGTGACGGCACCACCACTGCAACCGTATTGGCTCAGTCCATCATCAACGAAGGTTTGAAATCCGTTGCTGCGGGCATGAACCCAATGGACCTGAAACGCGGTATCGACAAAGCCACTGCCGCTGTTGTTGAAGAGCTGAAAAAGCTGGCGCAACCTTGTACCGATCCAAAATCTTGGGCGCAAGTAGGTACTATCTCCGCGAACTCTGACGAATCTGTTGGTCAATTGATCGCAGACGCCATGGAAAAAGTGGGCACCGAAGGTGTTATCACCGTTGAAGAAGGTTCTGGTCTAGCTGACGAGCTAGAAGTCGTAGAAGGTATGCAGTTCGACCGTGGTTACCTGTCTCCTTACTTCATCAACAACCAAGAAAAAATGATCGCAGAAATGGAAAACCCATTGCTGCTATTGGTTGATAAGAAAATCGACAACCTACAAGAACTGATTCCAGTACTGGAAGCCGTTGCTAAGTCTGGTCGTCCGCTGGTGATCATCGCTGAAGATGTAGAAGGCCAAGCGCTGGCGACTCTGGTTGTGAACAACCTGCGCGGTACCTTCAAAGTAGCTGCGGTTAAAGCACCTGGCTTCGGTGATCGTCGTAAAGCCATGTTGCAAGACATCGCCATTCTGACTGGCGGTACTGTGATTTCTGAAGAAGTGGGTATGTCTCTAGAAACCACGACTCTGGAACACCTAGGTACTGCGAAGAAAGTGGTTATCGAAAAAGAAAACACAGTGATCGTTGACGGTGCTGGCGCACAAGAAGCGGTTAAAGCCCGTTGTGATCAAATTCGTGCCGAAGCAGAAGCCTCTTCTTCTGATTACGACCGCGAAAAACTGCAAGAGCGTTTGGCCAAACTGGCTGGCGGCGTAGCCGTTATCAAAGTAGGCGCTGGCTCTGAAGTTGAAATGAAAGAGAAAAAAGACCGTGTTGACGATGCGCTGCACGCAACCCGCGCCGCTGTAGAAGAAGGCGTTGTTGCAGGTGGTGGTGTTGCCTTGATTCGTGCTTTGGCCAACATCCAAGTCACTGGCGATAACGAAGACCAAAACGTAGGTATTGCATTGGCACTACGTGCAATGGAAGCACCGATTCGTCAAATCGCGGCTAACGCCGGTGCCGAAGGTTCTGTCGTTGTGGATAAAGTGAAGTCTGGCCAAGGTAACTTTGGTTACAACGCGGCCACCGGCGAATACGGCGACATGGTTGAAATGGGTATCCTAGACCCTGCCAAAGTTACCCGCTCTTCGCTGCAAGCAGCGGCCTCTGTTGGCGGCCTGATGATCACCACCGAAGCCATGGTTGCAGACATCCCTGAAGAAGGCGGTGCTGCGATGCCGGATATGGGTGGTATGGGTGGTATGGGCGGTATGCCTGGCATGATGTGATTTTGGTTTCTGAGCTACTTACGTTGCTTATGCGGCGTTAAAAAATCGCTCAGCATCCTCATGTATTACTTATACACTGTGGTGCTTCGCGATTTTTATGCCTTGCCTAAGCTGCCTCAGTAACGCTCAGAAGCTCAAAATCTACCCAATGAAAAGCCTCGCGTAGCGGGGCTTTTTTGTGCCTTGCTGTTACGTCCTCGGCGCACTCCTTGTAGGTATTAGGGCTTTAGTCGGGGGGCTTGTGTTGAGAGTCGGGCTGAAGCCGCGACCTACGACTGCTAGGCGCGTAGGTCGCCCTTCAGGTCGACAAGTATGTTTGAGTCGGAAGTCGGAGGTCTGGAGCATGAAATAAATTTGGCGTGAAGCTTGACGCCTGAAGCTTGCAGCCAAACCATCGCTGTCCAGCGTCCAGCGTCCAGCGTCCAGCGTCCAGCGTCCAGCGTCCAGCGTCCAGCGTCCAGCGTCCAGCGTCCAGCGTCCAGCGT
>JBFHVZ010000279.1:0-4447 GCA_041589295.1 Pseudomonadales bacterium | reverse complement strand
CACTAAGATGTGACCGGCGGCGCGTAGCCCTGCCGAACCATACACAATCGGCAGGGCGAGGATGATGGTGTACCATAATACGCCATCACCTAAGCGGCTGATCGTTCGAAAAAACATGCGTACCCAAGGGTATACGCCCATGCGATTGAGTTTTAGGCAGATGGCTTGTTCCAGCACATCAGCACGGTTAAATGACAACAGACTCTTTGGTTGGGCCATGATCTTGGACCTCATTACTCAAATGTTGGCAAAACTGTTCGACGATGCGCGCCCAGCTGATGCTCTCCGCATGCTGGCGGGCTCCCTGTCGGACCTGCTTTAACAGGTTGGGTTTGTGCATCAAACTTTGTGCGGTATCCACGTAGGCTTCATCGCTGCTGGCTTGCTCGTCATCATCCAATGCAGATGGTTGCAAGCTCACCAATAACCCGTTTTGGTTGTGCTCTATGTGCTGGTGGGCGGCGGCATAGTCGAACGACACTACAGCCAAACCACTGGCCATGGCTTCGAGCACCACATTGCCGAAGGTGTCGGTTTTGCTGGGAAACAAAAAAATATCGGCGCTGGCGTAATGCTCAGCCAAGGCTTCGCCAGTTTGCATGCCCGCATAAATAAAGTCGGGGTGATCTTCTTTTAGGCGAGCCATTAACGGACCGTCGCCCACCAATATGAATTTTACCCTTGGGTCTTCACTGCGCATCTGGTTAAAGGCCTGCACTGCAAGGTCGATATTTTTCTCGGCGGCTAAGCGTCCCACGTAGATAACCGCCAATTCATCATGCTTTAACCCCCATTGCTTACGGCGTTGTTGGGACCGTTTTTGCGGGTTAAACAGCTGTGCATTAACACCACGACTCATGACATGCACATGATGAAAACCGAAGTCGCTCAGCTCTTGCTGCAACACATCTGTGGGGGCCAAGGTGGCCGCAGTACGGTTGTGAAAATAGCGCAAGTAGCGATACACCCATGGCGTCAACAAACTGAGGTGGTAATGTGAAAAATACTGGTGGAAATTGGTGTGGAAGCCACTGACCACATTGATGCGCTGACTGCGTGCAACCCGCGCGCTGACCCAGCCTAAAGGTCCCTCAGTGGCCACATAAAGACCGTCGGGATTAAAGTCACGCAGTGCTTTGCGTACACGTCGCCAGCTGGGTAAGCCGAACCTAAGTTCGCCATAGCCGGGAATAGGCAAGCCGGGCAGCAACAGGGTTTCGACGCCATTGGTTTGGTCGCCTTGGTCTTGCGGACCCTGCTTGGGACGTATCACCAGCACGTGTATGCCACGGGCCACCAAGCCATCCACTATGTGGCCAAGGGTGTTGGCCACACCATTGATCTCGGGACGATAGGTTTCGGTGACGATGCACACACGGCGTAGTCGCGAAGCTGGTCGCGTTGATGGTCGTGCTGATGGAACCTGTAATTGGGAGTTTGTATTCATGAGGGCAGTGTGCGAATTCACTATGACAGCGGGATGCCCATTTGATGACAAATTGATGAAATAGTGAGCAATTAAGACTGTGCCCCTGTTATGTCTGGAGCGGCGTTTGGAATAGCGTCTGGCGTGACCTGTGCGATGACGTTAGCGGTTGCGGTAAGGATATTGGTGCTTGCTCAGGTAGCGCCCCCATTCCACGACGGAGCGCGGTAAGTGGGTACGAACTAATGCTTCGACAATGCGTACGGCTTTGGCGTTGTTCTTTTTGATAACAAGGATCACCAAGTCGCTGCGGCGGCGTTCGAACTCGGCCAATTGACAACTGATGTCGCAGGCTCGAATTAAGTACGCCAGTTGGTAGGCGGTGTCCCGCTTCATGATGAGTAACCAGTAACGGCTGCGCATGATTTCGACCGCACGCATGTCCACAAACTCGATGTCGATGTCGGCTTTGATATTCAGGTCACGTTGCCGATCGCGACATTGCAACAACAGAGCGCCCAGCTCTTTTGGCTCTGTGGTGTCGTTGTACAAGAAATAGCGCCCGTCGATTTCGTGGTATTCCACGTGGTAGGCCTTGTGGTCGTCGGGAAACGCAATATGAGCCAAGCGTTCGAAGTGCTCTGCGTGGGAGTTAGGAATGTCGATGGAGTTGTGTTCAGCGTATTCCAGCAGCGTGGGGTACTCGCCTTCGTCTGTGCAGTGTTCCACCGCCAGTAAATTGCGAATCGAAATATAGCGGCGCAGGCTGCGAGTTTTCGGAATTTTCGCTAATAAATCCGCACAGTCGGCCCAGTCATCGCCGCCCTTGAGCAGGGATTCCGCTGCGGACTTGCACACCTTGGTAACCGACAGCCAGCGATGAGCTAAATGACTCTTGGGGTTGATGTCGCCAATGAACGCCATGGGTGACTCGGTAATAAACCGAATGCAGTACCAAACCGGAAATAAACGCTGTAACAGCATGTTAAACCAGGTTTCGATTTGGAAACCGCTCAAGTCTTTATTGTTATTTTTAGCGGCCGCTGCCTTGCCGTCCGCTTTGGAAGCCTTTGATTTTACGGGTAAATGTTCGCTAGGGGCGGGCTCATCCGGAAGGGCCGGCGGATCCATGCTCGGGGCGATGTCTTTGCTGTCAGTGTCCATAGTATGAGTCTAGACTTTATTCGAGCACACAGGACTTTAATGGCACTCGTCTGCTGAGCGCTTGAGAGGCCCGTCACTAAAAACGAGGGGTGGATTTATGGATGATCCCCAAGAAAAAGATAGCACGCCTAAATACATGAGCTTAGGGCAAATGAGCCAGTACGAACTCAGTGCCCTAATTGACGATATGGCCAGCGCCGCCGAGCGTAAAATTCACCCGCAAGGTGAGCACGCCGGTTTGGAACTGGTGCTGTGTCAGCTGGCGGATCAAGTGCAGGACTTGTTCGGTGTGGCGGTGCAGCCAGACATGGCGTTCGAGCGGGCTGGGCACCAAAATTTTGACCAACAAGTGGCCAATTTTACCTTGGCTTGTGCCAAGGCCTACCGCATGCGCAAAGGCGATGATGCCAATATCTACCAGTTTCGCTTACTGATGAAGCGAGCATTGGACGCGAGCTTTGTCGACTCGCGCGATATTTTACGCCTGCAACAGCCTTGGCGGGCCGACGTTCAACAACGGCTATTGCAAACACAAGGACGTATTTTGCATGACATCGCCCACTACACCTTCGAAGCCCAACGCTAGTAGCGAGCGTGGTAAACCCCGGTTTCGGATTCAAGAGGCCATTCTGATTTTGCGTCAGGGCAAGAGCCATCCCCATTGGCGTGAGGCCGCGTGGCACCTTATCGAAAACGCCGCCAAGGATACGGCCTTATTGCTTGAGGCCCAGCGTGACCTGTTAACCCAACACGAAGAGCCACCTTGGTGGCAGCAGCACTGGGGAAAACTACTGGCAGCAGGTGCTGGCTTGGTCATGGTAGGGGGCGCGTTGTGGATTGTTATTCTTGAAATTCTGCGTCAATGCCGCTGAGCCACATCACCCAGTTTTCGGGCGTTTTGCGACGGTTTTAACATTGGTGTCATCCGGCTCTGACGGCGGGTAGACGCGCTCGGCGGATGCGCCTAAACTGCGGCGCTATAAAAAGACTGGTTCGTCGTACTTAGCACGTGTTTTGCAACAATCACTAAACCAGCGGCAGTAATTGATCCACAAACTGACAAAAGGATTCCCATGGCAAAAATACTGATCGTGGATGACTCCGTGACCATGATGGAAGGCCACAAACGCATTCTCGAAAACCTAGGCCACGAAGTACACAGCGCTGAAAATGGCGAAGAAGGGGTTGAGAAGGCTCTTGAGCTAAATCCCGACCTGATTTTAATGGACGTGGTCATGCCCAAGATGAACGGCTTCCAAGCGACGCGTAAAATCACCAAAGATGATCGAACCAAACACATTCCGGTTGTGATCGTGACATCGAAAGATCAAGAAACGGACATCATGTGGGGTAAGCGTCAAGGGGCGAAAGATTACCTCATTAAGCCCGCAGACGAGAAACAACTGCTTGAAACAGTGGACCGTTTGTTGGCGGAAGCCACCGCTTAAGCACTGCGCTTCAGAAACAAAAAAGCCGTGAGTCATCACGGCTTCAGGTGGCTGATAAACCCCGGCTTTTTAGTCGGGGTTTATTGTTTTGGGGCTTCTCTCAGTCATTTTGAGGATGATCCTGATAAGCGGTTGGCTTTGTTGTGATTCTGCTTTCTCGCCTCATATCAACATACCCGAAGTCCTAATGGGTTTATTTTCCCTGTTTTTTAAGCGTAATGGTCGCTCATGCGACCATCATGGCGATCTTTTTCATGTTTTGCGCAGTGGCCGTCATCAGACACTGCATCTGAACTTTGTCGAGTCCTCTGAACCGTGCATGTCGATAACCATGTAGTTCTTTGGCGTCACCAAAGCTTCGTTCGACGGTTTCTTTTCGCCTTGCGTAGATCGCTTTGCCTTTTTCACT
>JBFHVZ010000278.1:0-4475 GCA_041589295.1 Pseudomonadales bacterium | reverse complement strand
GCTGTCAAACACCCTAGGGTGGCTTGTCCGTATTGAACTAAAGATCGTCAGAAGAGGACAGGAGTCTCAATGAGGTTTGTACGTTGTTGCTGCCCTTGCAACAAAAGCAGCAACAACGACAGCAATATGCACTAGCAACTTCGTACTTCACGTATTTAGAGGGTTGTTGCGTATTACGCGGCCCTGTGAGCTTGCTGACCAGACTCTTCTTCTAACCAGAGAACAACTTGGTTGTCGTGGTTTGCTTGGTCTGATGTGGTCTTATGAGCGTAGTGACGCAGCACCTGTTCACGGGATAGGGAATGGTTAGCATCGTAACCGTGCTCATATTCGGTCCAGTTATCTGAGGTTAAGTACAACCTTGAAATAGCCATAAATTTTGGTAGCGCGGCATTGGTACTGACGAGGTGCTCATACAACGCTTCGGCCACCGTGTTACGTGATTGGCTTTTTGCTAAAGCTGAAAGCGATAGGATGGCTTCGGGCTCGCCCGCGTTGGATTTTACCACCACAACATCCGCTATAAACGGATGAAATGCTAACCGCGCCTCAAGTCGCGATGGAAACACGGCATAACCTGCGCGATTTAAAAACTGCTCGGAGGCTTCGCCAAATATTTTTAAAAAACCTTTGGCTTCGAATCGACCAAGTTGTCCTGTGGCAAGCAACATGTTCGTTTCTCTGTCGGTTTTTTTAGCAATGCTATGTGTAGCGCTAGAGGATTGTGTTTTATCAGCTTGGAAAGAAGAGGCATTCACGTACCCCAACATGTTGGTTGGGCTTTGCACGTGAATTTCATGTTGTGCATCTAGCGTGAGTTTAACTCGTGGAAGCGCACGACCAGCCGTTCCCATTTTTAATCTTTGCGGCGTCGCCATGGCTGCATAGCCAAACGTTTCTACACAAGAAAAACGCTCATGCAGCGTGACACCTATTTTT
This sequence comes from Pseudomonadales bacterium, assembly GCA_041589295.1. Classification (GTDB taxonomy): domain Bacteria; phylum Pseudomonadota; class Gammaproteobacteria; order Pseudomonadales; family Oceanobacteraceae; genus Bermanella. The sequence continues at coordinate 3,536 of JBFHVZ010000278.1, read as the reverse complement.
TGAAACCAGTTTAATGCAGGTCGACCTAAGCGCCCTGCCCCGCTCGCCGCGATGCGCAAATTTTTTAAGCCAAAAGATTTTTTTACTCGACGCTGCGTCAGCAAACCAAAAAATGGCCATGCTAATAAGCGTTGCAATGTGTCGGCATCACCGACAAATTCACATATGTGATCCGCGAGTTGTTTCCATTGTTTTGGGGTTGCACTAATTACTGTGGCTTGTGCTTCAGCTACATCATTAATGGTAGATGATGCACTTTCAGCAAAGGTTAAAAAATTCCACGCATAGAAACTTTGGCCTTGCATTAATAGTCGTTCACTGGGCTCGGCTAACGATACTAAAGATAAACAATGATCGTTTAAGGTTGTTGCAAGTGCATCGACCAAATGGTTTGCACCTGCTGCAAATGACTGGCATGTATGAATTGCCCCTTTTAGCTCTCCGCTTGCTTGACGCGCGTAAAGATAGGTCATCACATCAGTGAGGGATTGTTCGTGTATTTCGAACTGCGATGACGCTGTAATGGTAACCAACTGACGCCAACTGTGTTGCGCTTGTGTCACCTTGGCATCTAAACCAATGGTGACGATGGCGTTGGAAAAACTTTTTTGTGACAACAATCCACTTAGAGCTTTTGCTTCACTACCCACAAATACACATTTGGGTTCACATTGTTTAAAAATAAATTCAACGTCAGTTTGTTCTGCGTGCGGATATATGGGAACACTGACAGCGCCCACCATCATGATTGCAAGATCGGCCATGACCCACTGTGGACAGTTTTGTGACCAGATCACAATTTTGTCGCCGCTTTTTACGCCCATCTGGGTGAGTTGGAACGCCATATTGCGCGCTTGCTGTTCAACTTCGCGCCACGAGTATTCCATGATTTGACCATTAACAGCCTGACGCATAAATGCGCGATGTCCTAATTCGGATACCGCGCGTTGGAAAGCACTTAGGGGTGTGAGCATAGTGGTGGTCCCTCTGCAGTTTTTTGTTTTTGTGTTGAACAGCAAATTAGGGAAATGCTTTTTTGTCGTCGCTGCGCTCTTTAGGTTCGTTGCTAGCTTCGTTAATTTCGTCGCTAATCGAGTTCACTGACTCTATTTCAATTAAAGTGACAGCAAACTCGGTACGAGCGTGCGCTTTATTAAGCATGTATTTCACTACACCACAGGGACGAAAACGCGTCTACGGTCGATGATTGCCAAGTTTTTTTTGATTCATTTAATTCTAGGCTGCAAAGCGCTTTTCCATTGTGTATCCTAGCCCGTTCTGGTTTAGAAAAATGACAATTAAGTCAGTGAGTTAGGTTTCATGGGCATGCTTGAATTCACCATTCCCCACAACTTTGTGCAAGCAGCACTGCGCGGTCCAAAGTTAAAGGGTTATGACGTTAATGCCATGTTAACTCAGGCAGGAATTGTTGAAGATGTCTTAAACAGTCCAATGTCCCGTGTGACGGCTAAGCAGTTTGCCGCATTAGTGAAGAACATCTGGTTGACGATGCAAGATGAATACATGGGATTGGGAAAGGTTGTGAGCCCGTTGGGCTCTTTCGCCATGATGTGCCACGCTACAATTCATTGCCCTACCTTAGAAAAAGCCTATGCCAGAGCGTATCGTTTTTACGGTTTATTTTTAGAACTACCTGAAATGACCCTCGAGCGTCATGATGATTACGCCATCATTAAGGTGGATGGTTCAAAAATGGAAGATCCCGATCATTTTTTGATGGAATCTTTGTTGGTTATCTGGCACCGTTTTGGCAGTTGGTTAATCGGTCGACGTATTCATTTGATTGAAGCCAGCTTTGACTACGCGGCACCCGACCATGCTTCTGAATATCGCCGCTTGTTCCATTGTGATATTAAATTTGATCAACCTTATACCGGGCTTAAGTTTCCCGTTAAGTTTTTGCAAGAACGGTTGATTCAAAACGAAAGCACATTAAAAGCATTTTTAAGCAACTCGCCAGCCGATTTGCTTGCGCGACCAGACGAGGGCAACAGCCTTGTTGCTCAAATTCGCGCCATCATAGGTGATGATCTGTCCCAAGAGCTTCCTAATTTTGAGTTTGTGGCGTCACAACTGCATACGTCCCCCCAGACGTTACGCCGCCGCTTAAAGGAAGAAGGACTCACCTATCAAGAACTAAAAGATCAAATGAGACGTGACACGGCGCTCTTTTTATTAGAGCAAGGTGACCTAAGCATTCACGAAATTGCTGAGCGCTTAGGGTTTTCTGAACCGAGTACGTTTCATCGAGCATTTAAAAAATGGACGGGTATAACTCCTGGTGCCTACCGCCAGGGGGAAGAGAAAAATAACCAATCAACTGTTCGCTAAGGCAAGCAAAAGACCAGAGTGTGGCGCGGCTCACATTTTCATAATGCGTTACACCCTCATAATAATATTTGCCCTCTTGGCCGGACCCAATGCATAAGGAAAACACTTTGACTACAATCTCGCGCACACGATTGAACCCAGAGCAACGTAAACAACAACTCTTGCAAGCCGCAGTTGAGGTTTTCGCACGTCGGGGTATTGGTCGCGCCGCCCATGCCGATATTGCCAGCGCCACTCAGGTGTCTGTACCAACTGTCTTTAACTATTTTAAAACTCGCGAAGATTTAGTGGACGCTGTGCTCACTCACGTCGAAGGCGAATTGATGCAGTTTGTCGAGCGACACCACAACCATCCTTGGCGTGACCCATTAGAAACCTTACTTGAGTTTTCCTACGAGTTTTTAGATTTAGCCCGTGAGAAACCCAGCTTAGTTAAAATCTGGTTAGAGTGGAGTTCGTCTGTACGTGACGATGTTTGGCCTCGTTACCTAAGTTTTAAAGAGCAAATCGTCGACATCGTTGAACCGACTGTACAACGTGGCCTCGACCAGCAGCGCTTTAAGTCCACACTGAGTGCACGCAGTCTGACCCGCATGCTGCTGGCACAAGCGCAACCTGTTACACTGGCGCACTTCACGCCCGAACCAACGCCGTCCGATGTGGTGGAGTTCGTCCAAATTTGCGCACACACCATGTTAGGGGTTGAGCGTTAGGTCGATTGGCAACGCATTCTGTCAGGAAAATCTGGAAAAATTCTGTGAGTAAAAAGCAACCAGCCTTGAGTGATCTCGTCGAAGTGAAACACAGCAGCATTCATGGTCGGGGGTTGTTCGCAAAAGTGAACATTAAAAAGGATATGGTAATCGGCCACCTTGAAGGTAAGCCGGTTAAAAAGGATGGCCCCCACGTACTGTGGACCAGCGATGGTAAGTTCAAAGTCGAAAACGATCTAAAGTACATCAACCACAGTAAGCAAGCTAATGTCGCTTACTACGATGATCTCACTGTGGTATCACTTAAAACCATCAAGGCCGGTACCGAGCTGGTGCATGACTATGGTGAGGATTGGGATTAATCGTAATGGCCCTGCTACCTCATTAACCCTGGCATGCTCAGCTCAAACCAGTGTGCGGGCTTAGCAATCTAGCTCTCAACAACCGCGCCACTATGCGCCTGAACGCGGT
>JBFHVZ010000277.1:0-4558 GCA_041589295.1 Pseudomonadales bacterium | reverse complement strand
TTGTACGACGTGGACAAACTCTACGCCTGCCACGAAGACTTAAACGAACGCGGTTTATCAATGCAAGATTTAGGCGTGGACGTGACCTGTATCACCCGCGCAGAGATCAAACAACTTATGGTCGAGCAAGACCATGTCATCGGTTTCTAAGACCATTTTTAAAAGGAGCACGTGATGGTGTTACATCTAGTCCAGCGTAGCCCGTTTCAACACTCGGGCTTACGAGACTGTTTAAACTTATGCGCCGACACCGATGCCATTTTGTTAATGGAAGATGGCGTACTGGGGGTCAACCATGCAGACCTAAAAGCGGTAACGGTTCCGCTATACGCCCTGCAGGACGATTTAAGCGCCCGCGGTTTGGGCGCGCCAGACACGATTAAAGCCTGCGGTTATGATGAGTTTGTTGAGCTGTGTAGCCAATACAAACAAGTGGTGAGTTGGTTTTAGCCATGCAAACAAACAGTATTTTGTTATCGCAATTAGAACTGGATAAAGACGGCTTTTTAAAAGACCTTTCGGTCTGGAGCGAAGATGTTGCCCGTGCGTTAGCACGGCAAGATGGCATTGAGCTCAGCTCAGAACACTTCGAAGTCCTGCATGTATTACGGGACTTTTATCAAAAACATCAAGTGGCCCCCGCTAATCGCCCTTTCGTCAAAGCCATCAAACTGGCGTTGGGCGAAGAAAAAGGCAACAGCATTTATTTAATGGGTCTGTTTCCAGAAAGCCCAGCTAAGTTGGCAGCAAAATACGCTGGCCTACCCAAACCCGCAAATTGTTTATAGAAAGCCAAACACCATGACAATAGAGCATCCTTTCGCACAGTACGTTCGCATTCTTGGTAAGGGCCGCAAAGGCTCCCGTTCTTACACCTATGAAGAAGCGTTAGCCGCCATGGGTATGATTCTGCGTGGCGAAGTTGAAGACGTACAACTGGGTGCCGTGATGATGCTGTTACGCGTCAAAGAAGAAAACGGCGATGAACTAGCAGGCTTCGCGCAAGCGACTAAAGACTTTATGGCCAGCAACATTCCGGCGGGTTTAAGTGCAGATGTGGATTGGTCCAGCTATGCGGGCAAACGCCGTCAACTGCCTTGGTATTTACTGGCGGCATTAGCGTTAGCCGACAATGGTATTCGCGTCTTCATGCACGGGGCCGAAGGTCATACCGAGGGCCGCATTTACACCAGCGAAGTATTAACCCAATTAGGCATTCCGCTGGCCAACAATTGGCAACAAGCGCAAACGCAATTGGATGAACAACACTTCTGCTACATGGGCATGACGCAGCTGTGTCCCGAACTGCAACGCATCATCGACCTACGTAACACCTTTGGCTTGCGCTCGCCAGTTCATAGCTTTGCGCGCTTGCTTAACCCGTTGAATGCACCGTATGTCACGCAAGGCATTTTCCATCCGGGTTATGGCCCAAGCCATCAAAGCTCGGCCAATAAGTTGGGCTACCAACGCCTGTCCATTTTAAAAGGCGAAGGCGGCGAATGCGAAGCCAACCCAGACGCCGTGTTTAAAATGCACCACTGCTTTAACGGTGAGCTGATTGAAGAAGAATGGCCACCTCTGTTCGAGCGTCGCCACGTCAAGCCTGCCGAGCTGCCGTTAAGCCACTTGAATCAACTGTGGCATAACCAATTGGCCGATGACGAAAACCGCGAATACGCAGAAGGCGCCGTGCTGGGCACCTTGGCCTATGTGGCTCGTTTGATGGGCAAAGGCCAAAGCCAAAGCGAGTGCCTCGCCCAAGCGCAAACTTGGTGGAATAATCGTAACCCAGAAAGACTGGCTCGCGTTTAACGCTTGTCGCCTGCTGCCTGCCTCTAACACTGCGCCGCTAACACCGCGTCTCTGACACTGGGTCTTTGACACTGGATTTAGGCCATCAAGCATCTCAGAGACGGGTCTCTCACTTAGATCGGAAGCTGCTAATCTAAATAGATGTTTAAGCTAAAACATCTCATATTAGTGGCTTCTGTAGTCTACATCTTCGTCATCGGCGGTGGCGTTGTAGGCTTTCGCTATTTTGTTTCCTTGCCGGAACTGCGCAAACACGCCGACACCCTAGCCGAATACGAAATCCAACAAACCGAAAGCGCGTTATTACGGGTAGAGGACGAGTTGCTTAAATCCTTGGCGGCATTGGATTTCTCACAAACGGGCTGGGTCCAGAGCGGCGAGCGCATTAGCTTTCGCTACACTGGCTCTGTGACCGCCCTTGACCGACATCTGGATGAATTAAGCAAACTTAATCGAATTTTGCCCGAGATGGCCGACGAGTTTTTGCAACTGGCCAGCCTAAGCAGTCGCAGCCGCGTCAGCTATTTGCAAGCCTCCGGCAGTTTGTTTCAACTTGGTATGATCAAAAACAACCAAGCCATGCGGTTTGTCGTGCAAGCCGTTGCGGATCGTTGGCTAGAGCGAGTTGGTTTTGATCTAAATGCTTCGTTGTCTTTATTGATTCAGGGCGAACATCCACTGGATATCAATCCTCAACGCATCCCTTTGCTGGACAGTAAAGGCGATGTCACCGCGCAGATACATGTTCGACCTAAGGTTTTTAAACCTCAACTTATCGACACCCAAACCGCCATCGGTATCGTCAGCCTCATTTCATTACCTGTGTTGATCACCTTACTGGTGGCAACAATTTTTGTTTTACCCATGGTGCGTTTAATCGACGCCATCAAAACCATGAGCATTAACAACCAGCCGCAAGAGCTTCAGACCCAACATTACATTTACGAACTTGGCGCACTGACCCAAGCATTCAACGAATTACTATTTAAACTGGGGCGCCAGCAACAACTTCTTAAACACGAAACCCTCACCGACAAGCTCACCGGTATTGCAAACCGTCGCGCTTTTGACCAAACCCTTGAGCACGACTGGCACTTTGCCATGCGCACCAAAATACCTCTGACCGTCGTGTTGGCCGACATTGATCATTTTAAAACTTATAACGATTTTTATGGGCATCAGGCAGGTGACGATGCGCTGGCCGCAGTAGCACTAGCATTAAGGTCATGTTGTCGGCGGGCGACCGAATTTGTTGCGCGCTATGGCGGCGAGGAATTTGGATTTATCTTGCAGGCCGAAGGCGACCCGAGTCATTTTTTAGCATCGGTGAATCAGGCAGTGCGTAACCTGAACATAGAGCATGCGAAATCCAGCTGCGCCGACATACTCACCATCAGCGTCGGTGCATGTACGTTCTACCCCACCGAAGAGGACGATCACGCAGACCCCGCACAACTTGAAGCCATTGTTAAACTGGCCGATGACGCACTCTATAAAAGCAAAAAAAGCGGCCGAAACCGCTTTAGTCATGTAATGTACGAGCACCCAAGGGCCGACTAGCGATCAACCGCTACTTCAAGTAGTTCCAGTAAGCGTCGCGCTAGGGCTTCAAACACCTGAGCCTCTTCGTTATCGGATTTAGCCGTCAGGGAAAACAATAAACGTTCGATTTCTTCTCGACTCATGTACTGAATCGTCACAGGGTTCAACATGGAACCAACCTCAACAACATAAAACGGACGCTATTGTATCAGCAAACCACTGTTTTTAAATACAGTAATTTTGGCTAATTATTGGCCAACCCCCGCCTTTAATCGACGTTCAATAGACATCAGCAATTTACGCAGCTTCACCGTGTGCTCATGCCGCTTGCGGTTGCTGGCAAGGGTGTTAGAAACCAAGATGTCCAGCTCATCCCCTATGGCATGGCCGAGCGAAAAGCGGCGCAGGCGCGCGCGAATACTCAAAGCCTTAGCGTTCATAACCCGGGGTTAACCAGTTTTCCGCTATGACAGGGCTGGTTAATTCATCGGCCGGGTGCTATGCGCGTTGTATTTTGGGGCACATATGATACGGGAAAGCCACGCACGCGCATCCTTTTGCGGGGCCTTCAGGAAGTCGGCGTGGATGTACTGCAGATACATGCCGATGTCTGGAAGGGGGTCGAAGACAAGGGCAGCATCGTTAGCGCCGGGCGCAAACTGCGACTTCTGCTGAATTGGGTGACGGCCTATCCAGGCTTGCTCTGGCGTTACGTTCGTGCACCGCGGCACGATACCGTGATAGTCGGATATCTGGGTCATCTGGACGTTCTGGTCTTGTGGCCGTTCGCCGCAATTCGCCGGACGCCGGTGGTCTGGGACGCCTATCTGTCGCTGTACGGGACGGTCGTGGAGGACCGGCGCATCGTCGGCCGGTTCAACCCGCTGGCATGGCTTATCTACGCGTGGGAGTGGCTTGCCTGCCGGGCCGCCGACCGAATTGTTCTGGATACCGCCGCGCAATCCGCATATTTCAGCCGGAAGTATCGACTGGCGCCGCAAAAACTGGCTGATCTGCCGGTCGGTGTGGAGCCCAAGGCGTTTCCGCCGACACCGGCCGTTCCGCACGACCCGACGCAGCCGTTGAGCGTGCTTTTCTATGGCCAGTTCATACCTCTGCACGGGATCGATACCATCGTACGAGCGGCCCAGGCGGCAGTGAACAAGCCCTTCGACTGGGTACTGATCGGCCGCGGACAGGA
>JBFHVZ010000276.1:0-4562 GCA_041589295.1 Pseudomonadales bacterium | reverse complement strand
GTGTTGAATGGTTTGGGCTTTGCGGGTCATGTGTACTATGCGCCTAAAGTCACGTCTTTTAACGAAACTGAAAACTTTGCGGATTTAGCGGCTCGCGTAGAATACAAACTGTTACCTACGGCCAAAATCTATTTGGGCTACCGCTTCATTCAAGCGAATGAGCCCAATGACGTCGAAATTGAAATTATTAAAGCCGGTCACTTCGGTCTACGAGTTGATTTCTAATGTCCAACTCAGGTCGTACCAATCAAACCCTGCATTTTGCCCATTTGGCTTTGCGAGACGGCAACGAAATGGCTGAGCAGGGTGATCGGGGAGCACAGCGTCGCCATGAAGAAGCGGCGCTATTTCACACCTACGTTGGCTTGGTTTCGTTCTGCGCTGAATTAACCAGCCAGTACCGATTAGAACCTTTTCAAACACTTGCGCAGCTATTTGATCGCAATGATTTGCCAGCCGAGTTAGCAGAACTAGCCTTGTTAGCCGCCGATCGACAAAGCTGGCTCGGGCAGCTGCTGGTAACCTATCAGCGGGCGACTATCCAAGGTTTAGAAGCCAATAATGCCCAAGCAGGCTTGATTACGTCACAAAGTGATTATTTGGCGTTAATTCGTAACTGGTTGATTGAATTGGAAAATCTCGTGATGCGCCACCGAGAGCACTATGTGGAGTGCTAAAAGCCCTTTAAAGGCCAGTTGAAGGGGTTTATACTCTCGCCCCTTTCCCTGCCCAGTCCATCGGGCAAATGTGGTAAGTGTCAGGCCTAAGGGCCGGTGTAAAGGTGAGAGTGTTCCATGGCAGCAGTGTTTGAAATCGTAGAATTGTCCGACGGAGAAATTGCCCTGAAGCGCTCAGATGGTGAAGGTGAACCTTTAGTTCGTATTCGCTTTTCAGGTGACGCGATTGCGAGTTTTCCTCAACAGCACCTTGAAATCGCTAAGGCCATGATCGAAGCCGGTGTACGTAAAGTCGGTGAGTTAAGTGGTGTTGAGGTTGAAGATACTTCGGCCATTGCCGACGTCGAGCAGCGCGTTTTCCACTAAGTTTTAGGTTTATTTCCATGCCAACATGTGGAAATAAATACGCAGTTTTGTTTGTCTAATTTCGCCCCAGTTTTTGACCCTTGGCGGTCCTAAACACTGGGGCTTTTTTATGTCCGCTGTATTTCGTATGTGATCCCAAATCGCTTGGCCGAGTCGCGTCCGCGCTGTGAACTAAAATATAGGCGAGTGCCATCCGGTGAAAATGCAGGGCCGGTGATTTCGGAGTCAGGTTGATCAATCACTTGCAGCAAAGGTTTGGCTTTGCCGCTTTGACTCAGTGCGACCAACTGCATGTCGTCACCGTCTTCGGCCACCAGTAGTGTGCCACTCGGTGTGGCGGTAATCGCATCAACGCCACGCAATACAGGTGAGGACTCTTGTATAGCATCGTAAACCACAGTCAATGTTTGAGCTGAAATAGCTAACTGCCATACACGGTTGTCTCGCTTGGTAGTAAACCAAATGTACCCGTTTTGATACCAAATACCTTCGCCACCGGCGAAGGCCATGGCGTCTGGCACTTGATATCGGGTGCGCGTTTGCCAAAAGGACGGAGTAGGGTTTGGCACTTCGGACCATGCGATTTTGTTATTTCTTTTGCATAAGACGTCTAACCTACCTTTGTTTAGGTCAATTGGCGTCGCGCTTAGGAGAGGTTCGCGGAAAATTTGGTCGGGAACAAAACGGTACAAACAACCATCTTTTTCGTCTTCGGTCAGGTAAAGGCAATGTTGATGGTTGTCATAGGCAATGGCTTCGTGCTTGAAGTATCCCAATGCAGGTAATTCAATAGCATCTCTGCGACCCGTTGGGTCGCATTCGTATACCGAGCCACGGTCAATTTCTTCGCAGGATAACCAACTTCCCCAAGGTGTGGCGCCGCCTGAGCAGTTAAATCGAGTACCTGCCAATATTCGATAGGCATCAGCTATTTCACCGCGGTGATTAAACCGAATGGCACTGGCACCTCCTTTGAATGGGGACCACTCTTCGCAATTGGATACGTAGATCCAACCACCATCGTCCGTCTTGAAACAGGCACCACCATCAGGGCTGGCATGCCAGCGAAATTGAGTTCCCACCACAGGCTTGTCACTGATCGCGATGATACGAGAGCGAAAGCCAGAAGGCAGTCGGATGCCATTTTCATCAGGAACGTTAAGTGTTCCTAAAGCCTCTACATCTATGGCACTAAATAATCCTTTGGATAAATGCCTATCCGCTTTAGACCACGCCGAGGTTAAAGCTAAGCTGGGGCCTGCGGCTAACATGGCTTGTAATAAACGTCGCCTATTTAACATGGGTTTTACTATTTTAAGCTATTTTGTGCATATGGAATGATTAAGCCATTTTTCTTTGCTGTCCCCATTCGCTCCTAGGGCTGTCTTGTTTCGACTCGAGCACCGCGCTGCATAAGCAGTAACGTATTGTTTACCTTTCACATAACAATAATAAGGTCCCGCATTATGTTACTCGTTCGAGCCGGTTTAATAAGAATAACTTTTAGTTTAGCGCTGTTTTTGATTTCAGGATTAGCGCAGGGTGAAAGTTATGTTTACCTCACAAATAACACCCAACAACAGCTGACTTTGAATGTTCAGCAGTCTGGTCACGATAATATTCGTCACGGCGATCAATGGGAGCAATTAGCTTTCGAAGTTGCACCATTGGCGACGGTAAAATTTTTACGATTTAATCGTGACCAGGGTATTAAATGGGGAAAAGAATACTTTTTTAATACCTATGTATCTGGAGCAGACCAAACACTGGTGTTACGACAAAAATTAAAAGGCACTATGACGTTTAGTCAAATGTGGTTAAGCGCAGATGTTGCACCTTGGTTTTACGATAGGGATATCCACTCATTGTCGGTCTCTTCAAGCCAGACGCTGGCATTCAAAGCCAGTCGAGCACGTGTGTCGGGCGATGACTTGCATTACGTTGTGCATACACCCGAACGAAAAAGTGCCGCATCAGAATACTCTAACCAGTTAAACGTGCTCACATACAACACTTGGGCGTTGTTGCCACCGTTAGAATCTAAAAATACTCGAAACCGTTTAGATACCATTGCGGATACCATGACTCACTATGATGTGGCTGTGTTCCAAGAAGTGTTTGATCCCATTCTAAATGCGCGGTTTCGTGACAGGCTCGACCGTCATTATCCTCATCAAACAGGTACGCCATGGGTATTTGGTAAAGTGCTGACGGGTGGGTCCTTTATCGCTAGTCGTTGGCCGATTTTGGAACAAGATGCGGTAGTTTATGATGCTTGTCGGGCTGATGGTTGTCTCGCTGCTAAGGGTATTAATTATGCGAAGATTCAAAAGGGCAGTAATTTTTACCATATCTTTGGAACCCATACCCATGCCTATACGAGTGCGGAAGATGTTGCGGTTCGCTTTAAACAGTTGGCTCAGTTAAAAGCGTTTATTGATAGCAAGCAAATTCCGGCAGATGAGCCTGTGATTTTGGCAGGGGATTTTAATGTCGATAAAATTAATTTTGCTGCAGAATATGATGCTTTCTTAGCTGAGCTGAATGCGGTGGAGCCTGAGGCCACAGGTTGGTACCCTTATTCCTATGCGGGTCCAGTTAACCCTTATGCAGATGATAAGTACAACGAGTACTTGGATTATGTGTTGTACAGTCAATCTCATTTAGCACCGTTCTTTAGTGAAAATCGTATGCTAGTGCCTCGCAGTATCGAAGCAGGTCATTGGGGGAGTTGGGATTTGTCTGATCACTTTCCCGTGGAAGGGCGATTTGAATTTCCACTGCCCAGTGAATATTTGCCTATTCAGTGACGTTCACATCAAACGCCCTAGGATTTAAACGTTTACAGTTCGCGCCCTTCGGAGCTTTTGCAAACGTTCAGTCTTAATGTGGTGTTTGTAGTTTTAATGGGTTCCGCGCGACCCGTTCCGCGCGACCCCTCATTATTAGATAGATGTTGAATCAGTGGCGGCGAATCACCCCAACATACAATCCTTCAATGGCAAATGGTTCTGAGCTTTCAGACACCTCAATCGGAAGGTAATCATCATTTTCGGCAATTAGTGATACGCGATTGCCCACTTTTTTAAAGCGTTTCACGGTGACTTCTTCACCGACGCGGGCTACCACTATGTCTCCATTGTTGGCTTGGCTAGTGCGGTGCACGGCAAGGAGGTCGCCGTCCATAATGCCAACGTTGATCATACTGTCGCCGTGTACCTCTAATAGGTAATGTGCTTCAGGGCTGAAAAAGCCTGATGGGACTTTTAGGTGATCCTCTATGTGCTCTGCCGCAAGAATAGGTGAGCCAGCAGCAACCCGGCCAATCAAGGGTAGGCCGAGATCTTCTTCGTCTTGACTACCCACCACTCGAATGCCACGAGAAGCACCCGGCACCATTTCAATGGCCCCTTTACGCGCTAGCGCTTTTAAATGTTCCTCTGCAGCGTTAGCACTGCGAAAGCCTAGTTCTTTTGCAATTTCGGCGCGAGTAGGCGGCATGCCGGTATCGTCGATGAC
>JBFHVZ010000275.1:0-4587 GCA_041589295.1 Pseudomonadales bacterium | reverse complement strand
TAGGGCGTCAAAGTAGCCGTTGTCCCACTGAATTGGGTTAGCTGTCCACGCTCCTTCGATACCACTGGTGATGGTGTCATCGCCTTTACCACTGCCATAGCTTGATAACCAACCTTGGCCCATGGCTTCAATGGGGGCGGCTTCTGGTTCTGGGCCAACGTTAGCAGCATCACCAGCGCCGTGAGCTTTACCGAAGGTGTGACCGCCTGCTACCAAGGCAACGGTTTCTTCGTCGTTCATGGCCATACGCGCAAAGGTGTCACGAATGTCTCTTGCCGAGGCCAATGGGTCAGGGTTGCCGTTCGGGCCTTCTGGGTTGACGTAAATTAGGCCCATCTGTACGGCGGCCAATGGGTTTTCTAAATCACGTTCGCCACTGTAACGCTTGTCGCCCAACCATTCGGTTTCGGTGCCCCAGTAAATGTCTTGTTCTGGTTCCCACACGTCGGCACGGCCACCGGCGAAACCGAAGGTTTTAAAGCCCATGGATTCTAGGGCGCAGTTACCCGCTAAGATCATTAAGTCGGCCCAAGATAAAGATTTGCCGTACTTTTGTTTGATCGGCCACAACAACATGCGTGCTTTATCTAGGTTGCCATTGTCTGGCCAGCTGTTTAGTGGCGCGAAACGTTGCGTGCCTGTGCCTGCGCCGCCGCGGCCATCACCTGTACGGTAAGTACCGGCGCTGTGCCAAGCCATACGAATGAAGAGAGGACCATAGTGACCGTAGTCGGCTGGCCACCAATCTTGGGAGTCGACCATCAATGCATAGATGTCTTTTTTTACCGCACCTAAATCCAGTTCACTAAAGGCTTTTGAATAATCGAAGTCTGGGTCCATTGGGTCAGACAGAGAGGAATGCTGACGCAAGATCTCTAGACGTAATTGATTTGGCCACCAATCGCGGTTTGATGTGCCGCCACCGGCGCTGTGATTGAATGGACATTTGCCTGCTTGTGTCATGGTTCTTCTCCGTTGCCATTTGTTTAGGTACAGAGATAGTTATAGGCAACGCAGTGCAGTTGGGCTAATTAATAATAACGACTGGTCCGATAGCTAAAAACTAACAGGTTGTTTTAATTTGATAGTTTTTAATCGAGTGAGTTGGCTAGTGAGTCGGCTATATAGCCGAAGGTATCACCCAGCCAATGTCAGGCCTGAACCTTTAAGACAAAGCCTTCAAAACAAAGCCTTAAAACAAAGCTTCAGAAGTGCCCAAGCTTTTATGGTGTTAATGCTTTCACTAAAAAGCGACTTGGCGATAGCACATCGGCCAGTTCGGCAGTTAGCGGCCATGGTTCGCCTAAGGCTTGCGCTGCAACGAGTTCGGCGCATAACGGTGCGCTGCTTAACCCGCGCGAGCCGTGTCCGCAGTTGAGGTATAAGCCCGAGAGAAAACGGGCCGGTTGATGGAAGGTCCAGTTTTTGGATTTCTTCAGATCGGCAAATGCGAGGTTAAAGTGTTCGGCATCCAAGACTGCGCCAGCCACCGGCGTGTAATCCGGCACGGTGCAGCGGGTGGCGGCTCTGCCAGTTAACATTGGCGTTGGTGAAAGCTGTTGGCCAACGCTGGGGAAGTCTTTGTTTAAGTTTTCTAAATTGGTTTGGTTGTCGTCGTCTTGAATGGACTCGTCTTCGGACTTAAGTCGATACGTCGCACCAAACACCAGTTGTTGGTCGTGACTGGGCGCGACATAACTGGCACCACATAAAACTGTGTTCAACGTTATGGATGTTTCTGTTGCTTCTGCCCCCCCAAGCTGAGCTTTGGTGACCTGACCGGGTAGGGCTTTGGTGGGCAAAAAGTTTACGGCTTGCAGTTGTCGGCTCATGTGAGCGTTGGCAATGACCACCATGTCGGCGTCAAAGGTTTGCGCTTGGTCGTTATGCTGACTACTAACTTGCCAACGGGGCGTTTCGCCAACAATTTCTTCAAGCTGCGTTAGCGCCTTAACGTGTTGGTCGCACAACACCTTGATGTTGTCATGATGGGTTAAGCGTTGACACCAATGTCGCGGCGACACCCAACCCCCTTTGGGGAAAAATAATCCGGATTGCTCGATGGCAGTTCCGGCGATCACACTGGCTTGTTCGGCATCCACAAAGTGCACCACCTCGTCTAAACCATGACGCGCATTAAATTGCTGTTGGCGTTTGGCTTCTTTTTCGTTAAAGGCCAACTGCAAAACACCACAGTCACGCCAGTGTTGTTTGTCCGGCATAAGTTCATTGAGTAAACGTAAGCTGTGCAAGTATCCGGCTAAATAAAATTGGCTGTGAGCGTTCATGTCGGCAGAGAGTTTTGCGTACAACACGCCTTGCGGGTTACCCGAGCCGCCCAGTGCAATGTCTGTGTTTTGTTCCAGCAGTGTGACTTTAACGCCACGTTTGGCCAGTGCATAAGCCGAAGCACAACCTGCGATACCGCCGCCAATGACGATGGCAGATACAGGTTTGTTGCCTGTGGTTGGTTCGCTGGGGTTAGTGACAGGCAAAGGATTAAACCAAGGTGTGTGACTTAACCAAGCCGGTTTGCGAGGCCCGCAGCTGGCATTAAACTGCGCGGTGAGCATTTCCCGTTTGTGGCCAAAGCCTTTGACTTTTTTAATGCTAAAGCCTGCGCCTTTTAATCCCCGCTTCACTAAACCTGCGCTGGTGAATGTGGCTGCGGTGCCGTTATTCGCAGTTAGCCGCGCCATATTGTCGAATAGGGTGGCGTCCCACATCTCTGGGTTTTTTGACGGCGCAAAACCGTCTAAAAACCAGGCATCAACTTGCCCACGAATGTTAGGCAGCCAGTGTTTGATATCACCTAAAAACAAATGCAGCACTAGGTTGTCTTCGGCAAAGGTGAGGGTATGCCAGCCGTCCACCAAAGGCGGGTAGGCGGCTAATAGTTTTTCGCTTTGTTCAGCTAGCTCAGGCCAATGGGCAAGTGCTGGTGTGAGGCTTTCTTTCATCAGCGGAAATTTTTCCACGCTGACAAAATGCAACCAAGGGGAAGGGCTGGCTTGCGAAGCTGCTTGTTGCGAACGTATCTGCTGCCACAACTGCCATGCGCATAAAAAATTCAAGCCAGTACCAAAGCCGGTTTCTGCGATGGTGAAGTGGGGAGCGCTACTGGCAGTACTGTGGCGGAAAAGTGTTTGCCAGCGCTCGGCCAGATGGTTTTGCTGTAAAAAAACGTAACGTGTTTCATCAATGCCAGAAGCCTTAGAGAAATACACATCGTCAAAGGCGGCAGAAATTGGGGTCTCGTCAGACCATTCAATATGAGCGGGTTTTATCATAGCCGAGGTAAATAGCGGTGCCCTAAAACAAGGGCGGTAGTTTATCATACTGCGCTGCTTTACTGTGGCATGTGGTTGAGCGAGGCGTTAGATCAAAGCGCCATAACATAGAGTGAATAGAGGCTAGTTTGTGCTTGGGGATATCTTTGCCGTCATCGCGCCGGTGCTGGTGTGTGCCATTATCGGTTTTGTTTGGGCAAGACAAGGCCATGCTTATGATGGTCAGTTTGTTTCAAAGTTAGTGTTTAACATTGCTGCCCCATGCTTGGTGGTGAGCAGTATCGGTCAAGTACAACTGGACCCTAGTTTACTGTTGCAGATGGCCATGGCAGCGACTTTTGCTATGTTGGTGTTGTTGGTTTTGGGGTGGTGCACTATTCGAGCGCTGCAGCTTGATGTGCGCACGTTTCTGCCCAGTTTGGTGTTTCCAAATGTGGGCAATATGGGGTTGCCCTTATGCTGGTTTGCGTTTGGCGATCATGGGCTGGCATTGGCGGTTGCCTATTTTATGGTGATGTCCATTTTGCATTTTAGTGTGGGCATGGCGTTGGGCAGCGGCGAGCCTATTAAAGCTGCTCATTTTGTAAAAAATCCCATTATGTGGTCCATCATAGTAGCCGTGTTTTTGGTGCTGACCGAACAGCGCTTACCAGAATGGTTGGGAAATAGCGTGAAGCTGATTGGTAACATGACGATTCCACTGATGCTAATTACCTTGGGGGTATCGTTGGCGCAGTTGCAACTAACGCAGTGGCGGTTGGGTTTGTTGTTTTCGGTTTTGCGTTTGGTTTTGGGTGGCTCAGCGGCCATGACGGTGGTGTGGTGGTTGGACCTCGATGGCGTGGCCATGGGGGTGGTGCTGTTGCAAGGCTTAATGCCCGTGGCGGTATTTAATTATTTATTTGCGCTGAAATATGATGAGATTCAGGGGCCTGAAAAAACAACTCGCGCGGCGGATCAGGTGGCGAGTATGGTGTTGATATCAACATTGATGTCGGTATCAATTTTGCCCATTTTGTTAGGCCTGTTGTTAAACCGTTAGCCTTACCCAAGGCGGATCAAGCGTAAACGGCTGCTTTCACTATTGCTTTAACTGTTGCTTTAACGGGCAAATCAAAAAAAGGGCGATACGCTAAAAACGTATCGCCCTTTTTTAATCGTTTTTATCCGCTTGATTTGTTGGCGATTACTTTTTCGCTGCTTCGTTTTTTGCTAAGGGTTTGGCGGCTTCTTTTAATGCAGCCGCTTTGTCGTAACTGACGCTTGCTGACAATACGAACACAGGTTCAACCGGTAC
>JBFHVZ010000274.1:0-4613 GCA_041589295.1 Pseudomonadales bacterium | reverse complement strand
GGGATTACCTTTATGCAGTAGGGATAGTTCAATCTGCATTAGATTCGCTGATTAAAAACCCAGTCAGGGGTTGAAGCATTTTGCTTGTTAAATAGGGTAGGTGCTTTAATAAGAAGATCGATAACATCCTGAACCTTGGATTCGTGGCAAGCTCTATCAAGTTTATGTAAAAGATTATGGGTTTCTGGCCAATCCATGTATATTTCATTGGCTGTCATTATGCGAGGGTGGCAAGTGCCTGCAACATTGTCACCGATTAAAAGCTCCTCAAATAACTTTTCACCTGGACGGAGCCCTGAGAACTCGATTTCAATATCTCCATTGGGCGCATCTTTGCTTCTGACAGTGAGCCCAGAAAGTTTAATCATCTTTTGAGCTAGCTCGTAT
Organism: Pseudomonadales bacterium; assembly: GCA_041589295.1. GTDB lineage: Bacteria > Pseudomonadota > Gammaproteobacteria > Pseudomonadales > Oceanobacteraceae > Bermanella. The sequence continues at coordinate 4,226 of JBFHVZ010000274.1, read as the reverse complement.
ATTTTTACTGCTTCGCCCATATCTAGCACAAAGACGTCTCCACCTTTGCCTATTGACCCTGCTTGAATGACCAGTTGCGAGGCTTCGGGGATAGTCATGAAGTATCGGGTTATATCCGGATGTGTAACCGTAATTGGGCCACCTTGTGCTATTTGTTTCCTGAAAAGGGGAACTACTGAGCCAGAGGACCCTAACACGTTACCGAAGCGAACCATGCAAAAGCGAGTTTCGCTTTGGCGCCTAGAAAGTGCCTGAAGAACAAGCTCTGCCACACGTTTGGAGGTGCCCATTACGTTCGTCGGGCGCACTGCTTTATCAGTAGAGATTAGTACAAAGTTTTTTACATTTGCGCTGATAGCAGCTTCTGCACAGTACCATGTACCAAAGATGTTATTTCTTACACCTTCAACTACATTGTGCTCAACCATGGGCACGTGTTTGTAGGCGGCAGCGTGGTAAATAGTGTCAACTCTGAAAGCTTTAAATATTGTTTCTAAGCGATTTTGGTTTTGGACCGACCCTAATAAACTTATTACACCGACCTTAGGGTGGAGTTGATCTTTTAATAGGTTAAGCTCCTGCTCTATTTTATATAGACTGTATTCGTTCAGTTCAAACAGTATAAGTTTACACGGCTTTAATCTGATCACCTGTCGGCATATTTCCGAGCCGATGGAGCCACCAGCTCCCGTTACCAATACTACTTTGTTTTCTATGCATTTGGATAAAAGTTCCTCGTCTGGCTTTACTGGGTCACGACCTAGAAGATCTTCAACTTCCACATGGTGTACCTCTTCAATTTTAGCCTTACCGCTGACAATATCTTGCATGCTTGGAGTGGTTAGTACTTCGATGTGTTGAAGGGATGATAGACGCGAAATAATATTTTTTCGAATCGATCGGGGGGAGTTACCCAGAGCTAGTAAAATTTTTTTTACGTCAAATTTATCTGGCTTAGAGACTAGAGCCTCGCTAGAAATTACATTTAGGCCTTGTATGTTTGTCCCCACTTTACGTTTGTTGTCGTCTATAAAGATTACAGCTTTGAATTTATCGCTTTTTGCCAGGGATGTTGCTAGTTGAATACCCTGAATCCCAGCGCCATATATTGCCACAGGTGTGCGGCTTGTTAATTCAATTTGACTGATAAGACCTCTGATAAAAATTCTTGGAAAACCGACGAGCGCGCAAGCAATAAAAAAATAAATAATCGGAACAGACCTTGGAAGGTTGGCTTGCAATAGAAACGTTGAAGTACTTAGTGTAAGCGAGGAAATTGCAACAGCGATTACAATGCGTGTATATGCTTCTTGCGTCATGAAGCGCACTACAGCCCTATATAAGCCAAATTTGATGAAAGCGGTGATGCTTATAAGTGTGGTGATAATTAACGAATAAACAAAGGTGTTATCGAAGTTTAGGTCATGCGGAAGGTCGCCCGTGCGTAATGAGAGGGAAATGATTAGTGCTGAAGGTATAGCTAGCAGATCGTAGAATAACGATAAAAGACGCTTGGATGATCGGGGCGCGCTTAGAAAAGAATCAAGCAGAATTTGGATTTTTTTCATCAAGACCTATCCGTAGGTTTGGAAGGTTGTCGGTTGGCTCCCCGAACTGGACTCGAACCAGTGACCAATAGATTAACAGTCTACTGCTCTACCAACTGAGCTATCAGGGAACCGACGTTGACTATCTTATTGATCTGTAAGGTTTTGTCAAGAGACGCGGAGTGTAGTTGTTTTTTAATTTAAGTAAGAAGGAAGTCTGGCACATGTGATGCTGAATTACTGTATCTGAGTGTTAATTGGCAGGTGGTGTCTTATTAAGCTAGGTGCTTCTCAATAAATTTAAGACGTAATTCGCGCACGCTAACTAGTAAACCAACTTAGGGTAAACTTAGTATTTAGAAAAGCGAGTATAGGAAAAGAGGCCGCGGTGCGGCCTCAAGCCATCGGGAAGGCGGGTACTAGTCCAATTTCTGCCCGCGGCCAATGCCGTAGTATTCAAACCCATATTCCGCAGCGTGTTTCGGTTCGTATTGGTTGCGGCCGTCGAAGATGACTGGGGTTTTCATCAGACGCTTCATGGCGTCAAAGTCAGGCTGGCGGAAAGGTTTCCACTCAGTCACCAGCAACATGGCTGAGGCATTTTGTAGTGCGTCATATTGATGTTGGCTGAATACCAGTTTGCCGCTTTCGAACAATTCCGCTGGGAACTCCACGCGAGCGGTTTCTTGGGCCACTGGGTCGTAAGCGGATACGGTTGCGCCTGCTGCAATCAAAGCCTTGATTAAAACGATGGACGTGGCTTCACGCATGTCGTCTGTGCCTGGTTTGAACGCAAGTCCCCATACGCCAAAGTGATGTCCGCTGAGGTCTGCGCCAAAGCGTTGGGTAACTTTTTCAAATAGACGATTTTTCTGCGCATAGTTGCGTGTTTCGACGGACTTTAATACTTCGGTTTCGAATCCGTATTCGTCGCCCATGCGCACTAGGGCTTGCACATCTTTTGGAAAGCACGAACCGCCGTAACCGCAGCCTGGGTATATAAATGAGTAGCCGATGCGTGGGTCAGAGCCAATGCCGCGGCGTACTTGCTCAATGTCCACATCCATCCGTTCCGCTAGGTTTGCTAGTTCATTCATGAACGAAATGCGGGTGGCCAGCATGGCATTGGCTGCGTACTTGGTGAGTTCGGCGTCGCGCACGCCCATGTACATCACTTTGTCGTGGTTGCGGGAAAACGGAGCATATAGCTCAGCCATGAGTTTTTGAGCTTTTTCAGACTCGACACCGACCACAATGCGATCTGGCTTCATAAAGTCCTCAATGGCAGCGCCTTCTTTCAAAAACTCTGGGTTGCTCACCACATCGAATTGCACATCAACGCCGCGCTTATCTAGCTCGGCTTGAATGGTCGCTTTTACCTTGTCTGCCGTACCGACCGGAACGGTGGATTTGTCGACGATGACAGCATGGTTGTTCAGGTTTTCACCGATTTCTTTAGCAACAGCCAATACGTATTTCAGGTCTGCTGAGCCGTCTTCGCCAGGAGGTGTACCTACAGCAATAAAAAAGACATTGCTGGTGGTCATGGCGTCCGGCAATGAAGTGGAAAATTGCAGACGACCTTCCATGTGGTTGGATTTCACCATGGGCTCTAAGCCTGGCTCGTAAATGGGGATGATGCCGCGCTTTAATTTGTCTACTTTTTGTGCATCAACATCGACACAGGTTACTTGATTGCCCATTTCGGCAAAGCAAGTGCCGGATACCAAGCCGACATAGCCGGTGCCTACAACGGTTAAATTCATTATCGATTCCTAAAAACGAGTTACTGCAGATATGCCAGTTATTGTATCGAAAAACGTTGCGAGGTTATGACAGATGGGAAGAAAAGTGAAGTTTGTCATGGTTGAACTGTTGGCGAAGAATCTTTAGTGTGCTCAGCGGTTTAAAACAGTTAACCGACCCGTTAAACATAATCAATAAAAAGAGAACGACTATGACCCTTGCATACTGGTGTGTGTTTGCATCCATTTTGATGCCAACAGCCTTCGTACTTGTCGCCAAATTAGGTGGCATGGGTTACGGATTTAAGCAGAATCACGCACCGCGTGAGTTTTTAGAGTCACTGGAAGGATTCCGCAAGCGCGCTGTGTGGGCACAACACAATACATTTGAGTCCATCCCCGCGTTTATGGCGGCGGTCATCATTGCCCACCAGCAAGGCGGCGATCAGGCGATGATTGATGGGCTTGCAGTTGCTTACATTGGTTTGCGTATTGTGTACGGTATTTTGTACATGGCGGACTTGGCATTACTGCGCAGTCTGGTTTGGACGTCTGCTTTTGTAGCTGTGCTTGCTCAGTTTTTCACGTTTTAGTTATTAAATTTAGTGCGAGCCTACAGCGCGGCGTCCAATAATCGGATGCCGTACTGTGGGAACTGGCTATCTTTAGTCACTAAGGTAAGGCCTTCGGCTTGAGCTTGGGCGATCAACATTCGGTCAAAAGGATCCTTGTGGTAGTTAGGTAGTGATCCTGCTTGTTGCCCATGGAAGAGGCTGATTGGAAGAGGGAGGAATCCTTCGGATTCAATTATAGACTCCATGTCGTCGGGCGCTCTCAGCTTGCCGATGGATTTTTTGATGGATATTTCCCAAGTGCTTGCAGCGCTTACCCATATTTCGTTGGCTGGATTGCTAATTTGCGCTTTTGCTTTAGG
>JBFHVZ010000273.1:0-4643 GCA_041589295.1 Pseudomonadales bacterium | reverse complement strand
GAGACGCTGCGCTTCAAGCGGAATGGCACCACCACCTGCAAATGGGTCGTGGAAAGCAGGCAGTTTTTCTGGATTAAAAAGCTCATCAGCTTGTGGATGCTTTTTGTTTAGTGCACAGGTAAAGCGCCAGCTTTCATTAATGGCTTCACGGGCTTTATTCAATACCTCTTCATTATTGGTGTTTTCCCATTTCACTAACTCGCGAATAATGTCGAATAGTTTTTCTCGCTCGTTTGTGATCTTTAGCTGAGTTTCACGGAGGCGTTTATCACCCCGAACGGTTTCCGATGGATCATTCACCATCTGCGCAAAGATCACCGCTCTTGCTGCTGCTAATGGTCGACGCGCCCACCATAAATGCAAAGTGCTTGGATGACCGTGACGAATAGACTTTTCACGCGCAGCGGCGGCGTTAATATCATCTAATGGCAGAGCCACTTCGATTAATTTTTTTGGACTAATAACTTTTGTCATAGTGGCTTCTTAAACGGTTTGCTCAGGCGCAACTGCTTTTGAGAGCAGGTCACTGAGATCATAATTAATACTGGCTACACCAAAGTCTGGCTCGACGGTGAACGGCGTTTTCACGTAATACGGACCTTCAAACTCCTCGCCATCAACAATAACAATGGCAAGCATAAATTTGTCTGCTTGGTTTAAACCGTAGATGATTTCATTACGGCTAACCGTAATGGTGCTTTGGCCTTTGGCGCGGCCTTTGACTTCGATGTGACGGTCGGGTCGGATTGAACCATCGGCATTGGCAGGTGGGCGTGAGGTGACATCCCAACCACATTTTTCTGCGCCTACGTCTTTTACTTCAAAGCCGAAGCTTCGCTCGGCAGCCATTACCGCGTTCATGGCGATGCGCTCTACGCGTGAACGGGCTTCGGCATCAACACTAAATTGGGTTTCGCCTTTACGATGAGTCAATAAGCCTTGCGGAATGACCAAGGCACCACCGATCACAACGGGTGTGCTGGAGACTACATTTTTCATAGCAATTAGCTCTCTCTCACGTTGCTCCAATCTTGCAGTAAGCTCTTCGGCTTTTTTCTTAAATTGATCAGGAGTGAAGCGAGGTTTTTTGCCCGCATCTACATCCATTTGAAGCTTAATTGCTCTATCTTGTTGCCAACTAATTTCTTTAACGAGCCTCTCTCTTACCGCAGCATGCGTCTTAACTACTTGCCGTTCTCGTCGTTCTTTAATTTCAGTGTAATGTTCAGGGACTAAGTTCTGTGAGGCATGGTTTAGCGCTAACGCCTCCAAGTTTTCATTGAGCCAGGGCGCATTTAAAACGTCGCTAACTAACTTATGGTCGTAGTCATCAATGGGTTGCAAATCGAGGTGAGGTGCCCAGCCTGCATTGATGGCATTGCCTTTTTCGTCGATCTCTACAAACTGTAATCGACGCGATGCAATCTCAGTGGAATTGCCGCCTTCTCTTACCGTATGGTCCACCATGAAGAGTACTTTAGGTTCTAGGCCATCATCATTTGGGTCTACCAACACAGCGCCTTGCTTAAGCTTAGGGCGATGGGCTTCTAGTACTAAATCGGTTGAGGTATGCATTAATGGGTGCGACGGGTGAATCATGTCGGCCATCGGTTTACCTTGCTGGCGAACATGGTGCTTTTCAAAGCAGATGCGCTCGTATTTGCGTAGAACAGGGGTGCGCGTCTCGCCGATGATGCGGTCGCGCTCACGAATGGCAGCGGGTACGTGTCGCACCTCAAAGCGGCCCGATTCACGGTTGCGCATTTCTCCACCCAAGGTTTGAAATGCTTCGGTAAAGAAGGCGCGAATGAAGTAAGGCTGAAGTTTTCGGGCTTCTGCCTTTTCCATTTCTTCTTTTACGGCATAGAGCTCTTCCAGCCCCATGTGCTGCTCGACCAAAGCGTTACGACGTAGGATTTCTTTTAAGTGCTCGGCATCGAGTGCGCCATCGATCACTTCGTTCATTTTGGCTTTGGTTTCTGGTGCTTCACCATAGCGGATAGCATCAACCAGCAGGTCTTTTAATGAGACATTATCGAAGGCTTCACCGAGCACATCGAAGACTTTACCGCCCAGTGCTTCTTTTTCGATTTCAATCTTGTCGAAGAGTTTTTTGAATACTTCGCCTTCGCGGGTTTCGGCGGCAACAATGTTCCAGAGATGACAGACTTCGGTTTGACCAATACGGTGAATACGGCCAAAGCGCTGTTCCAGGCGATTCGGGTTCCAAGGCAGGTCGTAGTTCACCATGAGGTTGGCGTTTTGCAGGTTAACACCTTCGCCTGCGGCATCGGTGGCAATCAGCACAATCACTTCTGGGTCGTTTCGGAATTCTTCCTGTACTTTGCGACGTTCATCCCGGTTGGTACCGCCATAAATAGTACGCACCGCGTTTTCGTTGCCCAGCATGTCACCAATACGCTTCACCAGATAATTCAGGGTGTCTTTGTGCTCGGTGAAGATAAGCAGCTTGCGCCGAGCACCACTGGCCGTGAACATTTCGGGCTTGTCTTGCAACAGGTAAGAAAGCTCTTCCCATTTTTTGTCGTTGCCGGATTGCACAACGGTAAGCGCCTGGTGCTCGAGATCTTTCAGGCTGAGTATTTCGGCTTCAAGCTCCGGAATGGTTTCCGCGGCAGTGGCCTGATCGAGCACTTGCTCAGAGAGAATCTCGTATTCTTCTGCACTTAAGTCTTCATCGAGCTCGTCGAAGTTATCCGGTATATCGATTTTCTTTTTAACGCTGTATTCGCCCAACGTTTCGGCCACGCTAGCTCCAGACGGACCATTTTTTTGAACGGCCTGACCGCGCGCCATGAGTTTAGTCTCTTCTAGGCGATCCTCTAAGCGTTTGCGGCGACGTTTCAACGATTGGTAGATGGCTTCAGGGCTGGAAGCCAGCCTGCGTTGCAGCATGGTTAATGCGAAGCCAACGTTGTTCTTTTTTTTGCTGTCGAGGTTATCGGCACGGTTCATCTCTTCACGCACGTAGGTGGTTACCTGTTCGTAAAGCGATGCCTCCATAGGCGAAAGCTCGTAATTGGCTGTATAAGCGCGGCGCTCTGGAAAAAGTGGCGTACCATCAAACTTGAGTAGCTCTTCTTTCACCATACGACGCATCATATCTGACACATCGACCTTATGGGCGCCTTCGCGGAACTTTCCGTAAAAGCGGTCGCCATCTAACAGGGACAGCCAAATCTGGAAATCTTCTTCTTTACCGTTGTGCGGTGTTGCAGTCATCAGCAAGAAGTGGCGTGTGATGGAGCCAAGGAGTTCGCCCAGTTGGAAGCGCTTGGTTTTGTTGATTTTGGTGCCGAAGTAACTGGCCGATAGCTTGTGGGCCTCATCCACAATGATGATGTCCCACTCGGTGTTTTTGAGTTTTTCTTGGAATTCTTCGTTACGAGATAGCTGGTCTAAACGACAAATGAGTTGGTCGGATTCATCAAAGTAGTTGCCAGAAGCACATTGTTCTTGTTTTTCTCGGCTGAAAATATCAAAGGTAACACCAAACTTTTCGAGCAATTCATCCTGCCATTGCTCGGTGAGTGAGCCGGGTGAAACGATCAAAATACGCTTGGCATCACCGCGCATAATGAGCTCACGAATTAAAAGCCCTGCCATAATGGTTTTACCGGCACCGGGGTCATCGGCCAATACAAATCGAAGCGGCTGTTTGGGTAGCATGGCTTCGTATACCGCAGATATCTGGTGCGGTAATGGCTCAACGTTTGAGGTGTGTACCGCCATCATTGGGTCAAACAATGCTGCTTGGCTGATACGGTAAGCTTCTAAGCCCAATTTGAATTCGGCACCCGGCGCATCAAATGCCCAAGGGCGACCAACAGTAGCCAATTCGAGTCGCGCTTCATCTGAGCGAAATAGCATTTGCTCGCCCAGTTTGCCTTGGCTGTCTTTGTAGTAAACCGTGATCGCTGCGTCACCGACGGGTTCTACCTGTACGACGCGAACGATTTCTTCGGCTTGAATGCCGCGAACTTGCGCGTCTTTTTTAATGTCTTCGAGTTTTAGCATTCGCCACCTGTGTCAAGAATCGAGCATCTACAATTCTCGTATTTTATATATTCTCGGTCTTCAAGCCCGCAGCCTTTAATCTAGCCGTTAAATTACGCATCTTGCTAAACTCCGTACCAAAGCTCGGCGCTACGCCTAAGCCTTCACAAAACTCTTTTGCTGTGAGGCTTTTTAGTTCATCGGCGTATTTGATCATTTGTAGGTGCATTTCGGCTGTATATTGATTGCGCGGGGCGTCATCTAAGGCGGCGCGTATTTTGGAAAAGATAGCGTCTGACATGGGTGAATGCGCTCTATTTATATAAATTAGCAAGGTTAGCTAATTTATATAAATAGCAGTTTTTATCAAGCAAAAAACTGACTCATCTGCCCATGAGACAGAACATAAGCCTCTTTCCTAGCCCTGGTTAGCGCTACATACACTAAGCTGCGTTCTTCGGTTTCTGCTTCTTCCAATGACGCTTGATCCGCTTTACCTTCTAGAACGCTGGCAAGTGGTATTAAGCCATCGTTAGCCGACGCTAAGATTAAGTGGTCAAACTCTAGGCCCTTAACTCGATGAATCGTGGCGAGTCGAATGGCATGTTGGTTTTCACTGTCAGCCT
>JBFHVZ010000272.1:0-4665 GCA_041589295.1 Pseudomonadales bacterium | reverse complement strand
CCGAAGAACAAAAACATGTTGCAATTGTTCGTATTGAGCAGCTTTACCCCTTCCCTGAAGAAGACCTTCAGGAAGCGATTGCCCAGTACAAGAATGTAAAAGAAGTCATTTGGTGTCAGGAAGAACCCATGAACCAAGGTGCATGGTATAGCAGTCAGCACCATATGCGTCGTGTTGTTCAGCGTTTGAATCCAGGTATTTATTTGGATTACGCCGGACGCGAAGCATCTGCAGCCCCGGCTGCGGGCTACATGGCTCTGCACATTGAACAGCAAGAACAATTGATTAAAGACGCACTGGGTCTGTAAGCCCAATTAAGCCTTAGGGTAACAAGGAATTTGAACATGACTATCGAAGTAAAAGCTCCCGTATTTCCAGAATCTGTTGCAGACGGCACCATCGCCACTTGGCACAAGCAACCAGGCGAGCCTGTTAAACGTGACGAACTGTTGGTTGACATTGAGACCGACAAAGTTGTTTTAGAAGTGGTTGCCATGGAAGATGGCACCATGGCTGAAATCATCAAGCAAGAAGGAGACACCGTATTAAGTGGTGAACTGATTGGTATGTTTAAAGCGGGTGATGTTGGTGCTGCTCCAGCGGCAGCACCAGCCGCAGCCGTTGTCGAAGCCTCTTCGCCTGCAGCTCAGGCTGACTTGAAAGTTAACCCAGCTGCGAAAAAACTGGCAGAAGAAAAAGGCATTAACATCGCAGATGTCGCGGCCACTGGTAAAGATGGTCGTGTCACCAAAGAAGATGTATTGAACCACATTAAAAATGCGAGCAGTCCTGCTGCTGCAGCCCCTGCGACTGCCAAAGCCGCCGCACCGGCAGCTTCTTCTGCAGCGCCATTTGTACCTGCCTCTTTGCAAGGCGAGCGTGTTGAGAAACGCGTTCCAATGACGCGTCTGCGCGCCACCATCGCTAAGCGTTTAGTCTCAGCTCAGCAAAACGCTGCCATGCTGACGACGTACAACGAAGTGGACATGGGTCCAGTGATGGAGCTGCGCAAGAAGTACAAAGACCTGTTCGAGAAAAAACACAATGGTGTGCGTCTTGGTTTCATGTCTTTCTTCGTGAAAGCTGCAACCGAAGCGTTAAAGCGTTTCCCATCAGTAAATGCCTCAATTGATGGTAATGACATTGTTTACCACGGATACCAAGACGTGGGTGTGGCGGTGTCTACCGAAAAAGGTTTGGTCGTGCCTGTGCTGCGCGACGTTGACTCCATGGGTCTAGCTGATATCGAAGCTGGCATTGTTGATTACGCCAATAAAGCCCGTGATGGCAAATTGGGTATCGAAGAAATGCAAGGTGGTACTTTCACGATTACCAATGGCGGTATCTTTGGTTCTTTGATGTCCACCCCAATTTTGAATCCACCACAAACTGCAATTTTGGGTATGCACAAAATCCAAGATCGCCCAATGGCTGTAAATGGCCAAGTGGAAATTCGCCCAATGATGTACCTAGCTTTGTCCTACGATCACCGTATGATCGATGGCAAAGAAGCGGTACAGTTCCTGGTTGCGATTAAAGATTTACTAGAAGATCCAGCACGCATGCTGTTGGATATCTAAGTATTCACGTAGTCACGCTGCGGCCATCACGGATAAGTTTCAAACGTGATGGCTGGCAGAGCAAAGTAGAATTAAAAAACTGAATTCGACTAAGGAACACACTCATGGCAGATAAATTCGATGTCATTGTGATCGGTGGCGGCCCTGGTGGCTATGTTGCAGCTATTCGCAGTGCTCAATTGGGTCTTAAAACCGCTTGTATCGACAAGTGGCTAGATAAAGAAGGCAAAGGCGTATTTGGTGGTACCTGCTTAAACGTAGGTTGTATGCCCTCTAAAGCATTATTGGAGTCTTCGCACAAATACGAAGATGCGAAACACAAGTACGATGTGCATGGCATTGATACTGGTGATGTCAAAATGGACGTTACCAAAATGATGGCGCGCAAAGACGATATCGTTAAAAAGCTAACCTCTGGCGTAGCTGGTTTGCTAAAAACCAACGGTGTTGAAGCTAAAGAAGGTACTGGTAAGTTATTGGCTGGAAAGAAAGTCGAATTTACTAACCATGCTGGCAAAACCGAAGTATTAGAAGCGGAAAACATTATCATCGCCACGGGTTCTGTGTCGGTAGAAATTCCACCCGCTCCATTGACGGAAGATGTCATCGTTGATTCCACTGGCGCGCTGGACTTCACTGAAACACCTAAGCGTTTAGGTGTTATCGGTGCTGGCGTTATCGGCTTAGAATTGGGCAGTGTTTGGAATCGTCTTGGTTCTGAAGTAACCGTGTTAGAAGCACAAGATAAGTTCCTGCACTTGGTTGACCAAGCGGTTGCAAAAGAAGCTGCTAAGCAGTTCAAAAAGCAGGGCATGGACGTTAAGTTAGGCGCTCGTGTAACTGGAACGGAAGTAAAAGGTAAGGAAGTTACCGTTACTTATTCCGACGCTGAAGGCGAAAAAACACAAACCTTCGACAAGTTGATTGTTGCGGTTGGTCGTCGTCCATACACCGAAAATCTGCTTGCTGCGGATAGCGGTGTGAACTTAGATGAGCGCGGCTTTATCTTTGTTAATGATTACTGTGCCACCGATGCACCGGGCATTTACGCAATTGGTGACGTGGTGCGTGGTCCAATGTTGGCACACAAAGCATCGGAAGAAGGCGTGGTTGTCGCCGAACGTATTGCTGGTCACAAAGCAGAAGTGAATTACGACTGCATTCCTTCGGTTATCTATACCTCTCCAGAAATTGCGTGGGTTGGTAAAACGGAAGAAGAGCTTAAGTCAGAAGGAACTGCCTACAACGCAGGTATGTTCCCGTTCAGCGCATTGGGTCGTGCCATGGCGCAAAACGAAACAGACGGATTTGTAAAAATCATTGCTGATGCCGAAACAGATCGTATTCTGGGCGGCAGTGTTATTGGCCCTAGCGCTGGTGATCTGGTTCAGCAAATTGTGATTGCCATGGAGTTTGGCTCTAGTGCAGAAGACTTAGGCATGATGGTGTTCAGTCACCCGACCTTGTCAGAAGCAGTGCATGAAGCGGCATTAAGCGTGAACAACCACGCTATTCACAAAGCGAATCGCAAGAAGCGTTAAGTGAAAGCGAAACCCACATGAATATGTGGGTTTTGTTTGCGCCACAGCCTCCAAGCTTAAAGAATTCAATTGTTTTTCAATTGAAAAATAGTTGAATTCTTTACTCTGGTATTGATCTCGGTAGTGTTTTTTACATTAGGTTTTTGTTATAACAAAAGCCTATAAGCGCGTGCGTTGAATTTTTGTTCAATGCATGCGGTTTTTTTTGCAAAACACAACGAGGTTGAGCATGAATTTACACGAGTACCAGGGTAAGCAGCTTTTTGCTGAATATGGATTGCCCGTCTCCAAGGGCATCGCTTGCGATACCCCTGAACAAGCGGCAGCAGCAGCTGAAAAAATCGGCGGTGGAAAATGGGTTGTTAAAGCTCAGGTTCATGCCGGCGGCCGTGGTAAAGCGGGCGGTGTAAAGTTAGTCAGCAGCCCTGCAGAAGCGAAGGCCTTTGCCGAACAGTGGTTAGGCAAAAACCTCGTTACCTATCAAACGGATGCCAATGGGCAGCCCGTCAGTAAAATCCTCGTAGAAGACTGTACCGATATCGACCAAGAGTTGTATCTCGGCGCAGTTGTTGATCGCTCTACGCGTCGCGTTGTGTTCATGGCCTCCACTGAAGGTGGTGTCGAAATTGAAAAAGTGGCGCACGAGACACCAGAAAAGATTCTCAAAGCAACAATCGACCCCTTAGTGGGTGCGCAGCCTTACCAAGCCCGAGATTTGGCCTTTAAATTAGGTCTGAAAGGCGATCAGGTTAAGCAATTCACCAAAATCTTTTTAGGGCTTTCTAAGCTTTTCCACGAGAAAGATTTAGCACTTATTGAAATCAATCCATTGGTGATTACGAAAACCGGTGATCTACATTGCCTTGATGCCAAGCTCGGTATCGACAGTAATGCGTTGTATCGCCACCCTGAATTAGAAGCCATGCATGACCCGTCGCAAGAAGATGAACGTGAAGCTCAGGCGGCTAAGTGGGAGCTTAACTATGTGGCGTTAGATGGCAATATTGGCTGCATGGTGAATGGTGCAGGTTTGGCTATGGGTACCATGGATATTGTTAAATTGCATGGCGGTGCGCCAGCAAACTTTTTAGACGTGGGGGGCGGCGCAACCAAAGAACGTGTCTCCGAAGCGTTTAAGATTATTTTGTCAGACGCGAACGTAAAAGCGGTCTTGGTAAATATTTTCGGTGGCATCGTTCGTTGTGACATGATTGCCGAAGGCATTATTGGTGCTGTAAAAGAGGTCGGCGTGAAAGTACCAGTTGTGGTTCGACTTGAAGGCAATAATGCAGAATTAGGTGCAAAGACATTGCAAGATTCTGGCTTGGATATTATCGCCGCGACCAGCTTAACGGACGCAGCAGAACAAGTGGTTAAGGCAGCGGGGAACTAAGCATGAGTATCTTAATTGATAAAAACACCAAGGTTCTTTGCCAAGGCTTTACCGGTAGTCAAGGCACCTTTCACTCGGAGCAAGCCATTGCTTACGGCACGCAAATGGTTGGCGGTGTCACACCGGGTAAGGGTGGTACAACACATCTGGG
>JBFHVZ010000271.1:0-4702 GCA_041589295.1 Pseudomonadales bacterium | reverse complement strand
CCGGTGATGCATTATTAGAATTCATTAACAACGATCTATTCCCAACCCTTAAAAACCTCACTGCGCCCATCGATAAAAACCCAAGGGGCTTTGTGGTGAAAGAAGCCTTTAGCGATGCCTTCAACTACATGAAAAACGGCACGCTACTGCGTCAGGTAATTAACAAGCTAAACGAAATTGATTTTCACAGTTCAGAAGAACGTCACCTGTTTGGTGACATCTACGAACAAATCTTGAAAGACCTGCAAAGCGCGGGCAATGCCGGTGAGTTTTATACACCACGAGCCGTTACCCGTTTTATTGTACAAATGATCAACCCCAAACTGGGTGAAACTATCTTTGACCCTGCCTGTGGTACGGGTGGCTTCTTAGCCTGTTCGGTGGATGAACTAAAAGACCAAGTTCAAAACAACGACGACTACGCCTTACTGCAAAACAGCGTGCGCGGTGTCGAGAAAAAACAACTGCCGCACTTACTGTGTACCACTAACATGCTGTTGCACGGTATCGAAGTACCCAAAAACATTAAGCACGGTAATACCCTTAATAAACCCCTAAGCAGTTGGGATGACGAAGACATGGTAGACGTCATCGTATCCAATCCACCGTTCGGTGGCACCGAAGAAGACGGTATTGAAAAGAACTTCCCAGCAGAAATGCAAACCCGTGAAACCGCAGACCTATTCTTGCAGTTAATTATTGAAGTACTCAAACACAAAGGTCGTGCGGCGGTGGTCCTGCCAGACGGCACCTTGTTTGGTGAAGGCGTTAAAACCAAAATCAAAAAGCACTTATTAGAAGAATGTAACCTGCATACCATTGTCCGATTGCCGAACTCCGTGTTTGCCCCGTACACCAGCATCAAAACCAACATTCTGTTCTTCGAAAAAGGCCCAGCCAAAAACAATAAAGGCACCAAAGAGGTTTGGTACTACGAAGTGCCTCTGCCAGAAGGGGTAAAAGCCTTTAACAAAACCAAACCCATGAAGCTGGAACACTTTGACGACTGCGTAGAATGGTGGGGCGAAGGCAAAAGCATATCGGCTAAAACCAAGCGTAAAAACCGACAAGAAAACCAATACGCTTGGAAAGTGGACATACAAGAGATCATTGATCGCAATTACAACTTAGACATTAAAAACCCTCATGTCGAAGAACAAGTCAGCCACGACCCAGAAGAACTACTGGCCCGATACAACGAGCAACAATCGGAAATTGGCAAGCTGCGCGACCAGCTAAAAGGCATTTTAGCGGATGCCCTAAACGGCAAGGAGGGCAAGCAATAATGCCTTCAATTTATTGTCATACCCGCGAAGGCGGGTATCCATTACCTGTGAATCAAAACATCATTGTAGGAGCTTGCCCGCAAGCGAATTTAATCAGTTCACCTGTAGGAGGCTGCTTGCAGGCGACCAATCTAAACCTATGGGAGGCACAACAATATGCCTAACCCACAACAACTGATTACAGAAAACTTAAACATCTGGACAGCGGCCATCGAAAACAAAGCCACAACAGGCCGTGGCTCCAACAAAAAACAACATCTCTACGGCATTAAAAAACTGCGCGAACTGGTTTTAGAATTAGCCGTGCGCGGCTTGCTGGTGCCGCAAGACCCAAACGACGAACCAGCATCGGTATTACTCGAAAAAATCGCCGCCGAAAAAGCGCAATTGATTAAAGACGGTAAAATCAAAAAGCAAAAGCCCTTGCCAGAAATCACCGACGAGGAAAAACCATTTGACCTACCGAAGGGATGGGAATGGGTGAGGCTTGGTAATATTCTGAATGTTCTTAATGGGCGCGCTTATAAAAAGCATGAAATGCTTCAAGAGGGAACTCCACTTTTGAGAGTTGGTAATTTATTTACCTCCAACGAATGGTACTACTCAAATTTGGAGCTAGAGCCAGAGAAATATATTGATTCTGGCGACTTGATATATGCTTGGTCAGCATCTTTTGGACCGTTCATCTGGGAAGGCGGGAAGGTTATTTATCATTACCACATATGGAAGTTAGATTTATTTGATGAGTCTTCTGTGTTGAAAAAGTATTTGCTGAATTACTTACAAGCAATTACAGCAAGTATAAAAGCTTCTGGGAATGGCATTGCAATGCTACACATGACAAAGGAGCGAATGGAGAAACTCATAATTCCTTTAGCCCCTTTGGATGAGCAACCCCGCATCGTCGCCAAAGTGGACGAACTCATGGCCCTGTGCGACGAGCTGGAACAAAAAAACGAATCCAGACTAAGCGCGCACAATACTCTAATAGACACCTTACTGGCCAGCCTACTGGACGCCGCGCACGCCTTTCCCGGTCACGCGCAATCACACTGTAATGAAGGTGATATTCTGCGCGACCCATTCCAACAAGCGTGGCAACGGATATGGGATAACTTTGATGTGCTGTTCACCACAGAAAGCAGCATCGAGCAACTCAAACAAACCATACTGCAACTGGCCGTCATGGGTAAGCTTGTGCCGCAAGATCCAAACGATGAACCCGCATCGGTACTGTTAGAAAAAATCGCCGCCGAAAAAGCGCAGCTCATCAAAGACGGCAAAATCAAAAAGCAAAAACCCTTGCCAGAGATAACGGACGAGGAAAAACCGTTTGAATTGCCGAAGGGATGGGAATGGGTGAGATTTTTCGATGTCAATATAGTGAGATCTGAACTAGTTCCCGCTAGAGATTTTCCTCAAGAAAATCAAGTAGCTCCAGACTCTATTGAAAAAGGCAGTGGCTTGTTAGTTGAGCATAGGACTGTTGAGGACGCTGGTGCAAAGGGACCCAATAATCGGTTTTATAAAGGACAAATACTGTACTCTAAAATTCGTCCATCATTGAATAAAGTTGTAATAGCGCCCTATGATGGTTTATGTAGCGCTGACATGTACCCAATTAACAGTTATTCGAACAAGTTCTTTATGTTGAAGTTTATGTTGTCAGAAGTATTTTTAGTTCAGGTAAGAAAAGCTGAAAATAGGGTGAAGATGCCTAAATTAAACCTTGAGAGCTTGGGTTTATTCTTGACGGCAATTCCTCCTGAAGCAGAACAACCCCGTATCGTCGCCAAAGTGGACGAACTTATGACCCTATGCGATACCCTTAAACAACGCCTTCGGGCATCCCAAACCACCCAACTGCATCTGGCCGATGCCATGGCCGAACAGGTGTTGAATTAATCAAGGATGAGTAAAGGGGCTGCTTAATGCTATTTCAATCAAGGCTAGATATTGTGGGAGGTAGGAAATGAATCTTATATTTCGGTTGCTTCTTACCTTTAATGCAACATCACTTTTGATCTTGATCTATATGGTGCAAAAAGGCGTGACCTTAGCCAAGCTTTTCCCTTGTTCTTTGGTTATTACTGCTTGGCCAAATTTTATTTCTTATCTGATATATATTTTGATTCCTATATTGCTAACAGGGCTTAGTATTTGGCTAAGCCGGTTTTTAGGTAGCGATGCGTTTAAAAAAGGTGAGGTTGAAAGTATAGAACATGCAAATAATAGCTTTTTACCCAGTTATTTGGGTTATTTTTTTGTTGCTTTAAGCGTCGGCAATTGGGAGACGCTGTGGTTTGTATATAGTGTGCTCTTCATATTTACCTTTTTGTCGCAAGCGCTGTATTTTAACCCTTTATTCCTTTTATTTGGTTTTGAGTTTTACAATATAAAAACAGTAAACGGAAAATCTATTTTCCTAATTAGTCGTTGCAATTATAAAAAACCTGATGAAATTGAAATTACAAAATCTCACAGAATAAATAACTACACATTTATAGAAAGGGGTTAAACATGGATCATGTGTTTGCAAAGGTAAAAGGACTTAGAAAAAAACCTTATTTCAAAGTCGTATCTGATCATACTTTGTTTGAAGAAATTGTAGTCGATGTCAATCATGCTATTGAATATGACCCGGATCATAATCTGGATGAAGATTCTTGGTTTAAGGTAGAAAACTTCAGTCAAAAAGAGTTTTGTATTGAATTAATAAAAAATACCTTTGATTCTAAAGATTATGATGATTTAACAAAGGCTCAGTTCGCCAAAATTGGCTATCTCTTTTCGCTACAGGGTGATGACTTTTATTTTCAGAAGATTACGCCATCATTATTTCTTAAGAGAAAGATGATAGGTTTTGGTGAGACTGCTGAAGTTGAAGATGGTGATGGCCGTTTGGTTATTAATACACGGCCAGATGCTGTCTACCTTAAAGGTTCTGACACATTGATTTTTAAGAATCTTGCAACTATATCCAGTATTTTTAAAGGCATAGATGAGCTATATAAAGAGGCTACTATAGAGCAAGTGGAAGAGTTTCTTGAAGAGGAATTTCTAGAGCTTGTTGGAGACTTTAGTGTTGGCAAAGTCTCTAAGCCTAATCGTAAGCGTATTGCGCTTGCTATGGATACGCTTAATCAAATGTCAGCATCAGATAAAGATCAAATGCTCACATATGTGAGAAGCTACTGTGGTGAAGAGCTACAATTTGACGATGAAAATAATAAGTTTGAAATAACGTCAGATGAAGAGCTTAAATTGTTGTTATATGGGATCGAGCAGCGATTTTATTGTAGTGGTTCAATAATCCCGGACACCAAGTTAGGTGGTATCCTTGCCACCCAAGAGGTGTTCAATGAAGAAAAGACAACGTCGTACCTTTACGCCGGAATTTAAACTTGAAGCTGCTT
>JBFHVZ010000270.1:0-4721 GCA_041589295.1 Pseudomonadales bacterium | reverse complement strand
TCGCGGGTCTTGTGGGGGATACCGGCTTCAACGTTGGTTTAGCGTCTCCCGTCTCCCGTCTCCCGTCTCCCGCCCAGCATTAAGACGCCTTAATCGTTTTAACGCCGTCACTCGTCCCCATCAACAACACATCCGCCGGTCTCGCGGCAAACAAACCATTGGTCACCACGCCGACGATGGCGTTCAACTGAGTTTCCAGTTCCACTGGGTTAATGATCTGCATGTTGTGCACATCCAAAATCACGTTGCCGTTGTCGGTAACTACGCCTTGGCGATAAACCGGGTCACCGCCTAACGCGACGATTTGACGGGCCACGTGGGAGCGCGCCATCGGGATCACTTCTACGGGCAGTGGAAACTCACCCAAAATGCTCACCCATTTGCTGTCGTCGGCAATGCACACAAATTGTTTGGCCACGGCGGCGACGATCTTCTCGCGAGTAAGTGCTGCGCCGCCCCCTTTGATCAATTGCAACTTGTCGTTGGTTTCGTCTGCACCGTCAATGTAAAACTCTAGACTGTCTACGCTGTTCAGGTCGTATACCGGAATACCGTGGCTTTTTAGGCGCTCGGCGGTGGCTTCGGAGCTGGCCACGGCACCGTCGAACAGGTGCTTAATTTTAGCTAGAGCATCAATAAAACAGTTTGCGGTGGAGCCAGTACCGACACCAATAATGCTGTCATCTTCTAGGTGAGGCTGAATGTAATCGACGGCGGCTTGGCCTACGGCCTGTTTAAGCTGATCTTGATTCATGAAAGGAGGGTCTTAAGTTGTGGGCATGAAATTGGGGTAATTATAGCGAAGCGCCTGAGTAGCCCCAAGAAAATGGTTAAATTAGTCTTAACTCTAACGAGTCGCTACAATACGCGCGAAATTCTGTGCTGCGTTTGTATTAGCGCCCGTCAAGCGTACGGGGCTGTGTTTACAGTGTCCCTAGAACGCATGTTGGTAATACAAGCGCACTTCGCGGCTGAGATGAGAAACGTAAGAAAATGGCTGAGAACTACATCAAACGCATCCTAGAGGCCAACGTCTACGACGTTGCGGTGGAATCGCCTCTTTCCGAAGCCCGCTTTTTATCGGACCGTCTCAACAACACCATTCTGATTAAGCGCGAAGACGAACAACCGGTTTACAGTTTCAAATGTCGCGGTGCCTATAACTGCATTTCGAAAAAAACCGCTGAAGAATTAGCCAAAGGCGTGGTCACGGCCAGCGCGGGTAACCACGCACAGGGTCTTGCTTTGTCTGCGCAAAAGCTGGGCGTCAAAGCCACCATCGTCATGCCGCGCACCACGCCGGACATTAAGGTGGCCTCGGTACGTGCCCGTGGCGGTAAAGTGGTGTTGCACGGCGACACCTTTGACGAAGCCTTTACCCACAGCCAAAAACTGGTGGAGCAAAAAGGCATGACCTACATCCACCCTTATGACGATCCTGATGTTATTGCCGGTCAGGGGACGGTGGCCATGGAGATCCTACGTCAGCATACCGGCCACATTGACGCCATCTTCGTCCCTGTTGGCGGCGGTGGTTTGGCTGCCGGTGTGGCGGCCTACGTGAAATATTTGCGTCCAGAAATCAAAGTTATCGCGGTGGAAAGCACCGAGAGTGCGTGCTTAGCTGCGGCCATGCAGGCCAAGCGCCGCGTGACTCTGCCCCATGTGGGTATTTTTGCCGACGGCGTGGCCGTGGCACAAATCGGTAAGCACACATGGGATGTCTGCAAAGACCATATCGACGACGTGATCACGGTGTCGCCGGATGAAATCTGCGCCGCTATTAAAGATATCTTTGATGACACCCGCAGTGTGGCCGAACCGGCTGGCGCGTTAGGGGTGGCGGGCTTGAAAAAGTACGTGGAGCGCGAACAAGCCGAAGGGCAAACCCTAATTGCCATTGAATCCGGTGCTAACGTCAACTTCGACCGCATGCGTTACATCTCTGAAGTGGCCGAGATCGGTGAAGGCCGCGAAGTGATTATGGCGGTGACCATTCCCGAGCGTCCTGGCAGTTTCCAAACCTTCTGTAACTTGCTGGGCAAGCGCCCCATTACCGAGTTCAACTACCGCTACAGCGACGACGATCAAGCTCAAATTTACGTGGGCGTGAAGGTGGTGGACGGCCAGCAAGGCAAGGCCGAGTTGCTGTCATTGCTGGCGGAGAAGGACTATCCGGTCGTGGATTTAAGCGACGACGAAATCAGCAAGTATCACATTCGTCACATGGTGGGCGGTCATGCGCCCGCATCTGTGGATAACGAGATTCTCTATCGCTTTGAGTTCCCAGAGCGCCCCGGTGCTTTGCTGGGCTTTTTGAAGAAACTGGGTAAACGCTGGAATATTTCCATGTTCCATTACCGCAACCACGGCGCGGCCAGTGGCCGAGTGCTGGTGGGTCTGCAGGTGCCGAAAGGCGAGAAAGCGGAACTGAAAGGCTACTTGGACGAAGTGGCGTACCCGTTCTGGGAAGAATCCGATAATCCGGCGTACAAGCTGTTCTTAAAATAACCAGCGAGCAGGGCTTAATGGTTTGTTAAGCCCACCCTCAAATCCAATGTAAAAGGTTCCCTTTTGGATTCATAGGCCCGTGCGGTGGCGCACGAGGCCTATTTCAACATTGACGCGCTTGATCCAATAAATGAGCATACAAATGTTTACAAAAGATGGCTTATCAAGCAGTCGCAAAGTCGGTGTGTGGAACTGTCGGACAATCGTAAGTTGTTGATAAATAAAGGTAAAAAATCGTTCAAACGCTCGTTTATAAAAAAACATGACAAACCGTTACAAAACCCTTGGTGTGGGCAAAATGCCTATGTTAAGGTGCCCCGACCCTTGAGGTTGGCCCAGACTAATCGACGTAAAAAAATAATAACGATTTGGGACTTTTCAGTCAGACATCTCTACCCAAATCCGATCGATATTGCCGTCTTCGAGTACTGTCTTGGAACACAGTCTTAATCAGATTCTAGCCAGACAAAAAACACACTTTAAAAACCCGATAATAAAAAATAAAACCGGGAGCCAGTTATGGCCGATAAATACAAGATCATTGGACCTCTGTACGATTTTTTAAGCTTCATTTACAGCGGTCGTCAGATTCACAAAGCCAAAACCGCCATGAACCTCGATTTAAAAGAGGGCGATAAAGTTTTATTCGCTGGCGTCGGTCATGGCCGTGACGCCATTGATGCCGCCGAACGCGGTGCGCAAGTAACCGTGGTAGATTTGTCTGCCACCATGCTGAAAAATTTCGAAAAGAATTTAAAAGGCAAAAACTTTAAATATCCTATTCGTACCGTTCACAGCGACATTCTCAAGTTTGATGAAGTCGGTGAATACGACATGGTGACTGCCAACTTCTTTCTTAACGTATTTCCTGAAGATTTCATGGTGACGGTGATGCAGCACCTGTCCACCTTGGTGAAACCCGACGGTTGTTTTGTGGTAGGGGATTTCCATTTACCGCAGGGCAATGTGTTTAAGCGTGCGTTCCAAAATTTGTACTGGTACATCGCCGTTGGCATCTTCACCATTTTTGCTAAAAACGCTTTTCATAAAGTGTACGACTACCCGAAACACCTTGAGTCATTGGGCTTTAAGGTGCAAAAGGTCCAGCCATTTAATGTGCTGATGATTCCTTGCTTGTGGAGCATTAAGGCCAGCAAGCAAGTGCAGACGCAAACCCAAGCGGACGCGGCCTGATGTGTTTTGAGTGTCGGATAGTGTAAGGCCGACACTCACTGCGCTGCGCCCCTCAATAAGAATAAAAAACCGAGGCTACCATGATCGATAAAGCGAATATGGCAATGGATGTTGCCAGCGAAAAAGAAGGCGCCCACGGCGGTGGCACCTTTACTTTTTCGGAGCGAATTGAATTTCTGAAAAAGTATGGTCGTCACTCCATGGCGTTTTCGGCGCTGCAACCCCAAATGCGTTATTTCGACCTAGAAGGCGTGGGCTATATTGCTTACCGCAAAAAATGGGGCGACGTGGTGTGTTTAGGTGACCCAGTGTGTGCGCCGCAAGATCGCGCACAGTTATTGGATGCCTTTTTAGCCAAATACAAATCCCCTGTGTTTATTCAAGTAACGCCTTCTTTTGCGGAACTGGTGAATGAACGCACTGGTTTTTACGCCACGCAATTTGGCAAAGAAACCTTTATTGATCTTAAAACTTGGAAGCCTTCCGGTAAGAAAAAACAAGTTATCCGCACCGCCATCAACCACGCAGAAAAAGAAGGCGTGGTGGTAAAAGAAAGCTACGGCGACATGTCTTACCGTGACCTTTCTGACTCTTGGTTGAAAACCCGTAAGTGCAAAGGCCGTGAGATTGTATTTTTGATTCGCCCCATGGAAATGGATTACAAAGAAGGCACGCGCCGATTCTTTGCGTATCAAGGCGATGAGATGATTGGGTTTATCTTCTTTGATCCAGTTTATGAAAACGGCGAAGTCGTAGGTTACGTACCAAATATTTCCCGAGCGTCTGAAAAATTCCCACAGGGTATTTTTTACATGCTGATGGTAAAAGCGTTTGATGCCTTCCGTGAAGAAGGCGTACCGTTTGTATTTTTGGGATTATCGCCACTGGCGTTGGATTATCCGCCTAAATCCCACGAATCAAAAATTCTGCGCTGGATGCTGGAAATGACCGGCAAGCACGCTAATTTCCTATACAACTTTAAAGGCATCGACTTCACCAAGTCACGCTTCCGTGGC
>JBFHVZ010000269.1:0-4723 GCA_041589295.1 Pseudomonadales bacterium | reverse complement strand
CCATTGCCATTTATCAATGATGGCCCATTGATCGTGTTGGCTGAGCAGGGTGTCGGTGTGCTGGTGGTGATACCAATAGCCCGTGTGAACCTTGCCGTTTACGGCAGGGGGGATTGCGTTCAGCTCTGGAGGGTTTTCCTTTTCTTGGGGGGCCCCTTCACCAGCGGGCTCAAAAAGGTAACCTTTAATGACGGACGTTGCTTGGGCCGACGTGGGCAAGCCTGCCTGTTCTAATGTGGTTTGCGTGACGGGGTGATGCAATAACGGAAACTGTTTTTCGGCCAGTTTATCCAGCTTTAAATCTAGGCGGTCACGGGTCTGCGGGCCGAGCCAGTCAGATGCGTTTTCACCCGAGCGTTGTGGGTGGCGAAGGTAAAACTTAACGGCCAGCTCGATGTGTAGGGTTTCGCCAGATGGTGCCTTAGCCAGCAGGTCTAATTCCCCTAATGTGGGGCCGTTGGGTGGAATCTGTACACGACTGCCCAGTAACGACCAGTTAGGGTAATGGCTTAAAAAAAACTGCCAAAGCACCTCAAAGTAGCTGCCGAGTAAGCGGTGTTCGTGGGCGGCAATGAAGGCTTCTAGTGCGTCAGGTTGTTGATCTAATGTGGCAAACCAAGCGTTAAACTCTTCAGACGGCGCTGCAATCACATCGGTGCTTGGCTGAGTGCTCTGATTGAGCGGTGACGATAGCCTTAAGTCAGCACTGCCAGACACATAGGCTAGGGTTTGGCTGTTGATTGACCAGTAAAGGTGGCGAACATGGGCGTGGGTCAGATTCATCTGGGGTTCGTTGGCCTTAGTGGGTAATTAGCGCGGTAATTAGTGGTTAGCTGTGGTATAAACGGCGGCTAATAAATCTGCAACCTTATCAATGAATTAGCTTGGTATCCAAAATGGATGAATTTAGAAACATCGGTATCATCGGACGCTTAGGTAGCCCCAAGGTAATCGATACCATCAAGCGGTTGAATCGGTTTTTAACCGATGAAGGCATCAACACCATTCTTGAAGAAAAAATTGCCGAAGTGATGATGGGTCACGGCATGCAAGTCTGCTCGCCAAAAATGATGGGCGAAGTATGTGACTTGGTGATTGTGGTGGGTGGTGACGGTAGCTTGTTAGGTGCGGCTCGAGCGTTAGTGCGCTCAAATGTTCCGATTCTAGGTGTAAACCGTGGGCGTTTAGGTTTCTTGACCGACATTAGCCCAGATAACCTCGAAGAAAAAGTCGCCGAAGTATTAGAAGGTCGTTATCTGACTGAACGTCGCTTCATGATTGAAGCGGAAGTGAAGCGTAACGGTGAACCTATTGGCTTTGGTGAAGGCCTCAACGATGTGATTTTGCACCCAGGTAAATCGGCGCGCATGATCGCGTTTGATTTATACATCGAAGGTCAGTTTGTTTATCACCAACGCAGCGACGGCATGATTGTCAGCACGCCGACGGGTTCCACAGCGTACTCGCTTTCTGGCGGTGGCCCCATCATGCATCCCAAGTTGGATGCTTTAGCGCTGGTGCCCATGTTCCCGCATACCTTGTCCAGCCGCCCAATTGTGGTGGATGCCAACAGCGAAATTAAAATCGTCATCAGTGACGACATTCCAATCTATCCACAAATCAGTTGCGATGGTCAGGTGCACATTACTGCCGCACCGGGTGACAGCGTCACGATTCGCAAAATGCCTCACAAAGTGCGCTTAATTCACCCAGTGGATCATGACTTCTATGACACGTGCCGTACCAAGCTTGGCTGGGCGACACAATTCGGTGAGGCCTAATCCATCGTGTTTGGTTCTCGTGCTCCTTCGGTTCAAGGCTACGACCTGATCGGCGACGTTCACGGTTGTGGTCAAACCCTCTGCAAATTGCTAGAGCAGATGGGTTATCGCAAAAAGAAAGGGGTGTACCGTCATCCTGATCGTAAGGTCGTGTTTATTGGCGACATCGTTGATCGTGGGCCTAACATTCGTCTTGCCTTGCAAGTGGTGCGCGACATGGTGGAAGCCGGTAACGCCCACCTCATTATGGGAAATCACGAATACAACGTGTTGGCGTTTTGCACACCTAGTCGTGCCGGTGCGGCGCATCCATATCTACGTGAACACACTGCCCGTAACAGCTTCATTGTCGAAGAAACCCTAAAGCAGTTTGAGCCTTACCCGCAAGAGTGGCAGTCCTACCTAGATTGGTTTTTGACCCTGCCTTTGTACATGGAGTTTGAGCACTTTCGAGCCGTGCATGCCTGTTGGGATGCCAAGTTGATACACGAAATGGATATTCGTTACGGCCGCAATCATATGGATGAAGAATTTTTACATGCGTCCATGAATCGAGATTCGTTTGAAGGCCAGTTGGTCGACAAGCTGACACGGGGAACGGCACTTAAGTTACCAGATGGGCGCAGCATCACCGCAAAAGATGGCTTTGTGCGTCACTTTTTCCGCACCAAGTTTTGGGAAAAGCATCCCGAATACTATGGCGACATCGTGTTTCAGCCAGACCCATTGCCAGAAGACATTGCCCAGCGTGAAATAACCGCCAGAGACCGCAAAGAATTGTTGTACTACGGCCCAGACGAGAAGCCGTTATTTATTGGTCACTATTGGATGCAAGGCATACCTAGCCCAATAAAATCCAACATTGCGTGTTTGGACTATAGCGCGGTGAAGTACGGTCGTTTGGCGGCTTACCGCATGGATGATGAAACCCACCTCGACCCAGATAAATTCTGTTGGGTTCGTGTCGAC
The DNA here is from genome assembly GCA_041589295.1 of Pseudomonadales bacterium. GTDB lineage: Bacteria > Pseudomonadota > Gammaproteobacteria > Pseudomonadales > Oceanobacteraceae > Bermanella. The sequence continues at coordinate 1,973 of JBFHVZ010000269.1, read as the reverse complement.
CGACGGGAAGACTAAGCCTCCCGCGAGAATTCAGGTTATGCCAAGAGCTTTTGCAGCCCCGCCTAAATTGAACCTCAAACCCATCTTGAGCCAACTGGATCAGGAGGGCATAGACTACCGTCTTATCGAGCGGGAAGGGCTGGTTGAATTGTGGGTGGCTGATGCCGTGCTCGCGCAGCGAATCGGTGACGTATTTAGTGAATATGAAGCAGCCAATAAGCAAAGGCTGTCATTGGATAACCTTAAACAAGTGCCAGTAACAGCGGTTTGTATCTTGTTGTCTTTATTGGTGGCGCTATGGACGCAGCTAGGTGATCAATATGTGGAGCACCTATTAATCGCCGATGTCACTTATTTTCCTTATGGCTGGCAGTGGCAGTTAAGCGCCGAGTACGTACTGCGATTGTTTACACCGACGCTGGTGCATTTTGGAATCGAGCACCTTGTTTTTAATATGCTCGCGCTTTGGTACTTGGGGCAATTACTTGAACGGCAGCTGGGCCCTTGGATGATGGTGACCATGATCCTTACGTTTGCGTTTATCAGTAACGTGGCTCAACTGCTAATGAACGGTCCACTGTTTGGTGGCTTTTCGGGAGTCGTATATGGCCTGATTGGGTTTGCCTTTATTTTTCAGCAGTTCGGTGGACCGCTAGGGATTCCCAAAGGCCTATTCATCTTCGCTGGAATTTGGTTGCTGTTGGGTTTTGCCGACGCCTTTACCGCCATTGGCATTAGCATGGCTAATACAGCCCATTTGTCTGGATTGTTATCTGGGCTGTTTTTATCTGGTAGCTGGATTTACTGGAACCGATTGTTGGAAAAAAAGTTTTAACGCGTAATACGTTTGGTTGCCAAACAAATTGCCAAAAAAATTGAGAGAGCATCGCCATGAACGCAGATCAGTTAATTGCCGCAATGACCCCAGAAATTTACCGTAATATGCGTCAAGCGGTCGAACTGGGAAAATGGGGTGATGGGCGCATCATGCAGCCAGAGCAAAAAGAAATTTGTGTCGAGGCTATGATCCGCTACGAGCACTTGAACAACGTGCCTGAGACCGAACGTGTGGGTTATGTTGATATGACCAATCACCGCAAGAAAAAAGCCGAAAAAGCGTTAGCGGACGCCAACGAACCGCAACCAATAAAAATCATTAAATAAGCAATCTAATATTTTCATGAAAGCTCAGGGCCATCTTCGGAAAATGGCGGTACACGCGGTTGAAAACGCGGTTCAGTACGCCATTCGTTTAGACGATCAAACTTTCCCATTAAATCAACACCTAGGCCAGCAAATTCGCATTGAATTTCTAAACGAAATACATTGCGTGGCCTGCGGTCGACTCAGCAAAAAAAGCTTTAGTCAGGGATACTGTTACCCCTGCATGACCAAGCTCGCGCAGTGTGACAGCTGCATTATGAGTCCCGAAAAATGCCACTACGATCGGGGAACTTGTCGTGAACCTAAATGGGGTGAAGAAAACTGCATGATTGATCATGTGGTGTACTTGGCAAACTCCTCTGGCGTTAAAGTCGGCATTACTCGTCACACTCAAATTCCTACCCGTTGGATAGACCAAGGTGCCGCGCAGGCATTACCGATTGCGCGCGTGGCTACGCGACAGTTATCTGGCTTGCTGGAAGTTATTTTTAAACAGCATGTGGCCGATAAAACCAACTGGCGCACCTTGTTAAAGCAAGATGCTGCCGCGCTAGACCTCGCAGCAAAACGCGACGAATTGTTTGAGATTTGTCATGATGAAATCAGCGAACTGCAAATGGAATATGGCTTGCAGGCTGTACAACTTATCTACGAAAGTGACGTAAATCAGTTTGAGTATCCGGTCAGTGCTTACCCCACCAAGGTGACCAGTTTCAATTTGGATAAAAACCCAGTAGCGCAAGGTAAGCTCATGGGGATCAAAGGACAGTATTTAATTTTGGATACTGGTGTGATCAACCTGCGGAAGT
>JBFHVZ010000268.1:0-4768 GCA_041589295.1 Pseudomonadales bacterium | reverse complement strand
GCATAACTTGGGTTTATTGCATGGTGGTGACGAAGACTCCAACTACAAGCCCAATTACATCAGTGTTATGAACTACCTCTATCAACTCAGTGGTTTGCCTGAAATCGGTAATGATGAAGGTGATCGTTATTATTTTAGTAGCGAGTACTTTAATGGTAATGCTAATTGCTTTGTGGGTTTGAATCATGGTGCAGCAACCACAACGTTTATTATGGATTTCAGTCATGGCAACGCCATTTCATTGGATCAAAGCGCGCTCAACGAAAATTTAGGTTTAGGCCAAACGGGGTCGGACGCAGTGGATTTTGATTGCGATGGCAATCGAACCGAAACCTCAGTCAATGTAGGAAGCGCAACGTGGCGCGACTACGATGATTGGGGGAATTTAGATTTGATTTTTCAACGCAGCTTCTCCGGTAGCAATCAAGGTGTACGTAATCGCGCTGCACCAGAACGTTTGCCTAACCTTCAACTTGTGCAAGACCGCATTGGTAATGACCGTTCACCTATTGTGGCGGAAACACCACCCAGCGCTGAATTTTTTCAACGCTTAAAACAGCAGCTAAAAAACCAATAAATGAACCACAATAAAAAGCCCCGACACTAGTCGGGGCTCAAGTAGGACATTGGTGGAATCGCTAAGTTAGCGCATTAAGGTGTGGTTTCAGTTTCCACTGGTTCGCCATCAATCAGTGATGGTGTTTCATCCGACAGCGTCGGCATGGTGCCAATATCAAACACTGCACCGGTGACCGATGTTGGAATGCTTTGTGAAGGAGCCGTTAGCGGTAAGTCTGCACAGTTGGTGTCATCTACAATCGCCATTTTCTGTTCGACTTCGCCCGCTTTAATAACGTACTGATCGTTGTTGCCTAAAATGACGCCGTCTTTAAGACTTAGTACAGGGAACCACCGAGACTCGTCACCGCTGCCATCCTGCACCCATGGCAAGCCCCAAAGTTGACCTGCACCACCGTATTCCAGTAAGTACACCATGCCATTCTGTGCTGTACCGCCGTTGCGGTCGTTAGCACTTTCGTGGGTGTATTTAATGGTGATTGGACGATCGAACGATACGACTTCGTTGCTGCTATTTACCAATACGGTTTGTTGTTGCCATGGGTCCAGACCTGTTTCCCAAACATAAAACTCTGTGATAGTGCCGCTCTCAATGGCTTGATACAGTTCACCTGCGTTGGTAATGCCGCTTGCCGCTGTGCTTGGAATCATTGCACCGCTGCGTAAACCCCAGCGCCAATTAGGAGACTGCTCCAATTGATCACGGGTGACGCCAGAGGCAAAGGTCACAGAGTCAGAGCCGACTTTAAGTGTTAGATCCGCCTGTGCGAAACTGTAATCCTGTGAGCCTGCGTTCGGAATAAACTTACCATCCACAAACACATCTTTTTGATTGCCTGTGGCTTCAGCAGCTGTGACGTTGACGTCTACACAACGCTCATAGCATTTTAATGTTACCGAGTTGCCGCTTTCGAATAGCTCGCCTGTGCCGGTTTCACCGCCATCAACAAAGCTACGTGCGAAGAAGCGCACTTTAGTGGCACCCGCTAGGTAACGCACATTACCACCCAGTTGGTTAGACCACATGTGTAATACTGCGTTTGCGTTTAACGGTACAGCAATGGCTGGATTAATATCGGTTACGGTTGGACCGTTTTCCTGCCATTCACGAGTACCGACAATTTGAAAACCATCGTTGGTGCTGTTGGCTTCTAACAAGACCTCAAAACCATCGTTGGTATCGCTGTCGTTGTTAATGTCGATGGCGCTGCTCAACAAGTAGTTGTCGCTTTCGAATAACCAAGTTGAAAACGTTACGCCGTCAAGCTCACTTAAGTTAAGTGCTTCGACAGAGTTTTTAATTAAACGACCGGGGGCTACTTTAACGGTAAAGGCTTCGCCAGCAGAACCATCATAGGTTGCCCGTTGGACGCTTTCGCCATTGCTGAATTGCTCACCGTCTTCACGCCAAGAACCCCAGTAGCCGATGTGACCCCAGCTCTCGAACCCATTTGAGTCGGTGCCAGAGCCATCGCCATCGCTGTCTACTTTCAGTTGCATGCCAGAATTAATATTCACCTTGCTGCCGTCGGCTTTATTAAACAGGGTGTAACTCCACACCACTTCGTTAAAGTCGTCACGAGCTAAACACACTTCGTTTTGGTAGGTGCCGGCTGTGATGTTTGCAAAGCTGGTGGCGCTGGCCATGTGAACATAATCTGTATTCACTGCTAACGCGTAAGTGCCGTTGCCAAAAGGTGCGGCGCTACCATCAGCTAACGTACATTCACGGCCGGTACGCGCTAAACCTGATTCAGTAGCGTCGTTGTAATCCACCGAGGCCTGCGTCGTACAGGTAATGGTTTGGCTTTGTTCTTCAAACGTATCCACTTGGAATAGAGTAAATGCCGCACCGCCATCTGTGGTTTCGCTTGAAATCACTTCACCTTTACCTTCGTTGTCGGCTTCGGTTGCGGCGATGTTAGGCAGTAAACCATAGGTTAAAGTGAAATCGCCAAAAGGGTTGTCGTCGGTAGGGGTTTTACGAATTTCACCGCGGATTTTAATGGCGTTAGGGCCATTACCATCCCCAGATTGTCCGGCGTAGTCTTCTAGCCAGCCTTTAAAAATTAGCGGCTCGGTATCACTGGCTTGCGTGCTATTTCCCACAATGGTTACGTAAGAAGGGGCTTGATTCGTGTCGCCGCCTTGAGATTGTGTTTCGCCGTCGCTGCCTTTTTCGTCAAAGCAACGAGCTGCGTTATTCCAACTAATGTAGTCACCTTCGCCAGCCATGAGCAGTGGACGAGACTGATTGGTAAAGCACAATAAACTGTCAATAAAACTAATGGGCTCAACAGCGTCGAGATAAACGTAAACATTTTGTCTGTGGGTGGCGTAGGCGCTGGTACTGGCATAGCCGGTGGTGTCATGAATCGCACGCAGACTGCTAGTGGTGCCAGTCGAACTGGTTTGGGCCGTAACCAATGACATTTGTTCGGGTAATGCAACCGCACCGGTTAATGATATTCCCGTGGTGGAACCGCCGGTGCTTGGGGTATCGGTCGGTGTATCTGTGGTGGTGTCATCGTCAGTGCTGCTGGTGGAGCAGGCGGTGGACAAAGCCAATGCGCTAATGACACCGGCTAGGGTGAGCTTATTCATAGAATCCTCGGAGATTTTTTGTCAGGGCGACACCTTTAAAAATAGTCGCCTAGACACAAATCGCCGAAGAAAAGCGGGTCTATTTTGTGACGTTTTGTAACTAAAAAACTGATTAGCAATTCAGGTTTTGTACTGAGCTGTTGCAACCCGCTTTGTGCTTTTAACGCTATTTGCCGTCGGGTCTGGGTAGCCACCAGATCTTTGCAAAGTACAAAAACATGGCCAAGAACGCGATGCCCCACAACGTTGCGCTCAACGCCATCAGTGCTGGGTGCCAACCAACAAACAAAGGCAAAACTGCCCGCGTGAATAGCGCTGCGACCACTAAAATCAGCCCAAGGCGAATGGCTGTCACAGCTTGGATGGTTCGGCCGGTATGGCCCAGCGAGACGCGCCCAACCATAGCAATAATCAATGCGCCCATGGTCCCTAACGTCAGCATGTGAAGCGGAATGGTACCCCAGTTAAAGGTGAATAGGCGGTCGGCCAGCATTAAACCCAAGCCCAGCGGTAGCGTGGTATAGCTCAACAAAAGTGCGTACAGCATGGGCTCCTGCCAGATCGCTTTGTGATGCCAAGTACGAACACGCAACGTATGCCCAACCAACAGCAAGGCAATCAGCAGCGTGGTAACAAACGGTACGCTGAATGTGCTTAGATTAATAATCAGTAGCACCAGCGGCAGTACGCAGGTCATGAACTGCCACTTAGGTTCTTCCGCTTTGGGGATGCCCAAACGATTGGCCATAAAGAAGGGTACGACTCGGCCTGCGATCATGGCGATGTATAACACCACGGTATAAAGCTGTGCTAATAACGCATCGTGGGCGATCTCGTTCCTTTGCGCGGCCAACAGCACTTGGCCTTCATTTATGGCCCACAAGGCCAGTGCTAACACCACAAACAGGTTACGCCAAAGCCGCGTCAGGACGATGGGGCGACCAATGGCAAGCATTAGCCCACAAATTGGTAATAACTGGGATACCAGCAAAAGCTCAAATGGCACGCTTGCAGAAAGGGCGAACACCACCCGAGCTGCAAGCCAGCTTAGCACTAAAGCAAGCAGACCAACGCCATTGACCGTTTTCATGCCCGTCCAATTTTGCACGGCGGTCAGTAAAAACCCTGCGATGATGGCAAAAACGAACCCATTTATCATTTCATGTGCATGCCAGAAGGCCATGCCCGCCAACGGTTGCCATGCGGTAAAAACAGGACTTTGTCCCAAGGGTGACCAAAACCAAGCCCACAGCAGGCCACTCAACGCGCTGAACAAAATACCGAAAAAGAAAAAAGGGCGAAAACCAACAGAAAGAAAGGCGGATTGAGCAACAGAGGAAAAGGTGGAAGGAGGGCGGCTTGAAGACATCTGAGTCACCTTAATAACCAAGTAGTTTGATAAGGTATTAAACGTGACTCAGAAGAAAGATGGCCTGACTTAAGTCATGGGACCGCGTTCAGGCGCATAGTGGCGCGGTTGTTGAGAGCTGGATTGCTAAGCCCGCACACCGGTTTGGGCTTAGCATAACAGGTTAATGAGATAGCAGGGCCATTACGATTAATCCCAATCCTCACCATAGTCATG
>JBFHVZ010000267.1:0-4793 GCA_041589295.1 Pseudomonadales bacterium | reverse complement strand
TACAGAAGCAAAAATGGATATCGGGCTGTACCTGATGGGCTACTACAATCAACGTCGCCCACATCAGTTGCATGGTGGTATTAGCCCTCAAGCAGCAGAAGAAAAACTTAAAAACATGTCCGGAATTAGTTGACCACTACAGAGCACACTAGACGGACCGTAAAAGAAGCCGTATATATAAACCCGTTTAATTTAGCGCGGCATCTAAAATGAAAACCCTTATTCTTGGCTCAAGCTCACCCTATCGCAAAACATTGCTCGAAAAACTGAATCTCACATTCGAAACCGACTCGCCCGACATTGACGAAACACCGCTCAAAGACGAAACCCCACGGGACATGGTGGCTCGCCTAGCCAAGCTGAAAGCCATGGCCATCGCCGAGCGACACCCGAACAGCATCATCATTGCCTCGGACCAGTGCGCCACCCTAGACGGAAAAATCATCGGCAAACCAGAAAACCATGAAAATGCTGTCGAACAACTGACCAATGCCAGCGGTCGCGCCGTGACCTTCTATACCAGCCTGTGCGTTTACGATAGCGGCTCAGAAAAGACCGAAGAACTCGTTGAACCCTTTCATGTGTATTTTCGCGAACTGGGCGAAACGCAAATCGAAAACTATTTGCGCCAAGAAGAACCTTACAACTGTGCTGGCAGCTTTAAATCAGAAGGCTTAGGCATTGCACTGTTTGAACGCTTAGAAGGGAAAGACCCCAACACATTGGTTGGGTTACCGTTAATTGAACTGGTGCGAGTATTGGGAAAGTTTGGCATTGACGTGATTTAACACAGCCCTGACCGCATCTTAATAAGCGAAAGCACAAAAACAAAAAAGCAAAAACAAAAAGCCCAGCTTGAACAACTGGGCTTTTTGTTTTTTAAACGAGACTACATAGCCTTTTAATCGAAGAAGCGTTGGATACGACTATCAATGCCTTCTGCACCCAATTTTTCGCTTAAATCGACATCATAAATACCATCGTATTTACGGCGGTTCACTTCGCTGTTGTCTTCTTTGCTTAGTACAACGGTAGGTCGCAAAAATACAATTAAGTTTTGTTTAACATGAGACTCGCTGCTCGAGCGGAACAGCCAACCAATAATAGGAATGTCACCTAAGAATGGCACCTTGCTCTGGCTTTCTTGTACAGCGTCTCGAATCAAACCGCCCAACATAATGATCTCGCCATTTTCAGCAAGAATCTGAGTTTTTATTGAGCGCTTATTAGTAATCAAGTCAGCTTGACCTTCTACTGCGCGAGTTTCAACTGACTCAGTACTTTGCTCGACTTCAAGGCGGATAAACTTACCGTCCTGAACGTGAGGAATCACTTTTAACGTTGTACCAATGTCTTCGCGTTGAATGGTGGTGAAGGGGTTTGAATTCGACGTGCTGGACGTTGAGCCCGTCACAAACGGAACGTTTTGACCAACGATGATTTCAGCTTCCTGGTTGTCCAATGTCATGATGCTGGGCGTAGACAACAGGTTAGCCGACGATACCGACTCTAACGCTTGAATCAGTGTGGCAAACTCAACACCTTTATAAACACCCGCACCGCCTAACGACAAACCTGACGCCAAGGGAATACCCGTACCGGATTTGATCTGCGCAATGGTGTCAGACAAGCTAGCACCCGCATCACCAAAGTTGGTGGCTGCCAATGGCGTGGTGCCATCTTCATAGGATTCTAAATCTAACACTGCGCCTTGAACGCCGACACGATCATCCACCGAGCCAGTCACTTCTACGATAGCGGCTTCTATCAGCACCTGTGCACGACGAATATCCAGTTCGGATACCACTTCTTTGATTTCACTCATCAATGACGGTTCTGCGCGAACAACCAAAGCGTTTAAGCCAGTGTCGGCATGAATACTCACTTTACCAGCCGCTTGGTTTTTACCTTTTTCGTCTTGTGCTTCACCCATTAGATTTTTTAACAAGTCAGCCATTTCTTTCGCGTCGGCGTGTTGCAAACGAATCACAGACGCCTTGCCAGAAAACTTAGAAGGTTGATCCAGCGTATTGATCAATGCTTTTAAACGGTCACGGGCGGTTTTTTCACCCTTGATGATTAATCGGTTTGAACGTTCGTCCGCCACCACGCTGATGCGACCAGCCACACCGCTGTTTTTACTGTTTTTACCTTCGCTGACTTTTTCGGGATCTAAGCTGGTTAGAATTTTGACAATGTCACCAACCCAAGCTTCTTCAAGCTGAACCACTTCTAATTCTTCAACGCCAGCACCATCAAGCTTTTCGATGATTTTTTCCATGCGGTGCACGTTTGCAGCATGGTCAGTGATGATTAATGCATTCGCACTTTTAACACCTGCAAGGTGGCCGTACTTAGCAACCATGGGACGTAGAATTGGCACAAGATCTAACGCAGGCGTATCTTTGATTTGAATCACTTGGGTAATGAGTTGTTCACTGTCTTTGTTGCGATAAGACAGCGGCATACCACCTTCTTGCTTGGTGTTGTTTTGCTGAATAATTTTAATAACATTACCAGCAGGCACAGCGGCGAACCCATGAACACCCAAGACGGACTGGAACATTTCATAGACTTCGTCTTTGCTCATGCTGGTGTCAGATATGATAGTCACCTTACCTTTGACACGAGGATCAATCACAAAGCTATAACCTGTGATATTGGCCACCTGAGAAATAAACGCTTTTACGTCAGCGTCTTTCAGGTTCACTTTCCAAGTTTGCTCTTCGGCACTCACACTGGCCGACAACATCGCAAGGCAAAGTGCCCCAAATACAATCCATTTCTTCATTTTTATTAACAACATAACAGCGCCATCACTACTTAAATTGGTGGTTGACCTTAAAGCGTCGGCCATCGCGTTCGACTTCGATTACGGCAGTACCTTGCGCGTACACCTGGTCAATTAATTCTTTATCTGTGCTCGGGTCCCCCAGAGGTTGATCATTAATTGAGATCAACTTGTCCCCTGCTTTCATGCCGAGATTTTTCAACATGGTTGCATTCTCGGTGACTTCGTATCCGTTATCAGACTGCTTTAAACCGACATTTTCCATCGCCTGATAGGGGTCACTTTCTAATTCTTCTTTTGCAAACTGCACAAAATCTTCTGGTGTTCGAATTTGTGTCAGACGTTTACTGAAATTTTTGTTGTCACGCGCAGAAGGTGCGGGAGGTGCTTTGCGTGTCTCGGCTTGGAATCCTGAAGAAGCACCTTTGGCAGTGTCTTCAAACGTTAAGGTTTCCAATTTACCACTGTTATCTAAGATCACTTTGTCTTCATAAACCTGAGCTAAGCGAGCGCGCCCTTGCACACGATCACCCACTATAAAAAATTCCCCTTCGCGGCCTTGCTCAGCAATGATGGCGCTGGACTTTTCTTTCACCGGCGACATGAAAACGCCCATTAACACCAAGCGTAAACGGGTTTCAGGTGCGGAAATTTCTTCTTGTACCACCACGGGGACTTCTTGTACGTCACCAAACAAGTGCCAACTGGCGATATCATAACTCACTTGCTGTGCTCGGTTGCTTTGCCCTTTGCTCGGCTCTGGTAACACCAGAACAGGTTGATCAACAACCATCCACGTGAAGACGGCTAACTGGTAAGCCAAGATCAATGTCAGCATCCACTTCAGCAGGGATACAGTCGGGGCAACCGCTTTATGCTCTGTCCAATCTGTCATGACCCTGCCTTAAAACACTTTCTCAGATATTTCGAATACCGATGTATCCGCATCGCCTTGGCCGGGCCATTTTTCACCCGCCAAGTCCAACAAACGTCGTTTGATGGCAATGCCACCCCAGCCATCATTTTTTAAATTGGCCTGCGCAACGGGCTCACCTGATGTGGTCGACACATTGGCTAGCAAGTTTCCTGATTCGGCCGCTAATTGAGCCACTAGCATAGGCATGTTAGCGGTGCGCTTATCACGCCCAACTGGGTAAGCCACCTGACCGCCTTGCCACACTAAGCGGCCAGATGCGGACTGTGCTTGTTTTTCCATCAGGTTATAGGACAGATTTAAAGAAGAGAGTTCCAAGTCGCCTTGGACAGAAACACGTTGCGGCCGTGAAAATTGATTCACGAGGTCCGCGGCCACGAAGCCTTTGGCGTCGCTCACTTGAATGGATGCGGGCAGATGAAAGCTTTGTAGTCCAAGGTTTACATGGCCGTTAAAGCGAACTTGCTGCCCTTTGATTTTAAGTTCCGCACTCACTTGCTGCGTCATTAGTGCCCATGGGCTAAGGCTCCAAGCCACGTCCAGTCGCCCGATTTGACGCTCTTTAAGGACGGCAGAGCCTTGCCATAATGTACCTGAAAGGGCTTCAACGCTGACGGGCAAACCTTGCGGGTTTAAGAGTTTATAGGCGATGTTGATTGGAAAAAGCGCCAGCAGAAACACCAAGTAAGCCAAGATGCCTACTAGGATTAAACTGCGATTCCGTGTCTGAGCTGCCAAAGTGGATTCCGTGATTCTAATTCTAATTGTTCTAATATCCGCTCGATCAAACGGCGTCGATTCGAGAATAAAGCGCGGTATTGTAAAACAGTGGGCGGCAAAGTGTAACGGGGGCCTGTGACAAAATGGTGACTTTGGTCGCAGAGCGCCAAGGGTGCAATTTGGACGGCGGATGCTCGTCACGAAGTCATGGAGGCTGGCAGCGAAGATTTGGCCATAGGCTTCTGATGTCAAACTTTAGTTGGCATAAATGCCAACCTTGTATCTCTCCTGGAAAGCGGGTTAGCTACCTACTTTCCAAAGACTAGGTGAATCTGTTGCCAACCTTAG
>JBFHVZ010000266.1:0-4810 GCA_041589295.1 Pseudomonadales bacterium | reverse complement strand
TCATCAGCATTGATTTGTCAGGACTAGAAAGCCAACCGATATACGACCCAGTTTCTCATGTGGTGTATTGCAGTACCCGCTCACAGGTAAGTCACGTATGGGTAGACGGTCGTTTGCAGCTTGAGCATGGCAAGCTAAAACACATGAACGAAGCGGAATTGATCGAGATTGCGCAAGCGTGGGCAGAGAAGATTAAAGCCTCATAGGTCTAGGTCTGATTCAAAAACCACCGTTAAAACTTCGCATAAACTTTTTACAGCAAGTATTTTAAATGACTAACGTAGACCAAGCAGAAGTAGCCAAGTTTGAAGCCCTCGCCAGCCGCTGGTGGGACAAAGAAAGTGAATTCAAGCCACTGCACGACATCAACCCACTGCGTACAAACTTTATCGACGGCCACGCCAAACTGGCCGGCAAAAAAGTGCTGGACGTCGGTTGTGGTGGCGGCATCCTAAGCGAAGCCATGGCACAGCGCGGCGCAGACGTCACCGGCATCGACATGGGCGAAGCCCCGCTAAAAATCGCAAAACTTCACGCCTTAGAAAGCGGCGTTTCCATCGACTACAAACAAATCCCTGTCGAAGAATTAGCCGCACAGCAGCCCGCCAGCTTTGACGTAGTAACCTGCTTAGAAATGCTGGAGCACGTGCCCGACCCAGCCTCCATCGTGCGCGCCTGCTACGCGTTATGCAAACCCGGCGGCCAAGTGTTTTTCTCGACGTTAAACCGCAATCCCAAAGCCTATTTACTTGCCATTATCGGCGCAGAATATGTCATGGGCATGCTGCCAAAAGGCACGCATGATTATAAAAAGTTTATTCGCCCGTCTGAGTTGGCGCGCTTCGTTCGTCAATCGGGTTTAGAAATGGGCGAACTGGTCGGCATGAGCTACAACCCCATCACCAAGACTTACAAACTTGGCCGAGACACGGGCGTGAACTACTTGCTGCAAACTCACAAGCCCTCAGGCACAGACGAGGCCAGCGCCGAATGAAGTTAGAAGCTGTTTTGTTCGACCTGGACGGTACGTTAATCGATACCGCGCCCGACTTTTTTCGAGTGCTGAACCACATGCTCGAAGAAGACGGACGCGCGCCACTAAATTATAGCGACGTACGCAAAACCGTCAGCGACGGCGCTCGCGCCCTAGTGAAACTGGCCTATGGTGTCGATCAAGGCGAAGCTGGGTTTGACGAATTAAGACAGCGTTTGCTTGACCTTTACTTAAACAACATTGCCATCGACAGCCAACTCTTTGCTGGTTTAGACGACATGCTTAATTGGATGCTTGAGCACAACCTGCCCATGGCCATCGTCACCAACAAACCACGACTGTATGCCGAAACCCTGCTCAACCAATTGAACTTTAACGGTGGACCGTTGGCACAGATAACCGCTAGCTTGGTATGCCCTGACGATGTCACCCACCGCAAACCTCATCCAGAACCTCTATTTAAGGCCTGTAATGAGATGGAGGTAGACGCCAAGCGTTGTATTTATGTGGGCGACCATGCCCGCGATATCGAATCAGGACGAGCCGCTGGCATGACCACGATCGCAGCGGCCTTTGGCTATATTCATAGCGCAGAAGATGTCGAGCAGTGGCACGCAGACTGGCGTGTCGATAACAGCCAAGATTTGCTGCCGCTATTAAAGACCCTAAGCACCTCTGAATAACCTAACCCTTCGGCAAACCATTGCCAGAAAGGCCACCGCAGCGGCAACACTGGCGGCAATCCTAGCGGCAATCCTAGCGGCAATCCTAGCGGCAAGTGTTGTAGAATAGCGGCCAAATATCGACTTTCATTTGTAAACACTACTATTTCAAATCAAGACCAAACCCATGACTGACTCTTCACATACGCCTTCCACACCAAAAAAACTGCAAGACCGCGTCATTTTAGTGACAGGCGCCAGCTATGGTATCGGCCGCAGTGCTGCCCTAGCCTTCGCTCGTGAAGGTGCGACCACCATTCTGCTTGCACGTACCGAAGACAGCCTCAACAGCCTGTATGACGAAATCGAAAAAGAAGGTTTGCCTCAGCCTGTGGTAGTGCCATTTGATTTAGAAAAAGCGCCGGAAGAAGCCTACTTTCAACTGCGCGATATGATTGGTCAGGAATTTGGACGCCTAGATGGCCTGTTGCTTAACGCCGCCCAATTGGGACAGCGTACACCGATCTCCAACTACAACTGGCAGGTTTGGAACCGCATCATGCAAGTCAATGTGAACAGCCAATTTTTGCTTGCTCGCACCCTGCTCCCCTTATTAGAAGAAGCACCTGCTGACGCCTCAATCCTATTCACCTCCTCCAGCGTTGGCCGCAAAGGGCGCGCCTATTGGGGCGCTTATGCGGTATCTAAGTTCGCCATTGAGGGTTTAATGCAAACCATGGCGGATGAACTGGAAAACACCAGCAATGTACGCGTAAATACCTTTAACCCGGGCGGCACACGTACTCACATGCGAGCAGAGGCCTATCCTGCAGAAAACCCTAACGACGTAAAAGACCCAGAAGAATTAGTCGAGCAATACGTTTATCTAATGTCTGCAGAGAGTAAACACCTCAACGGTCAAGCCATCGACTTCCAAGCTTAGTAGCCCGCCTACTTCAATCAGACTGAAAGCAGAAACCAAACAACAAGCCCAACAAGTGGGCTTGTTGTTGTGAACAACTCAACAAAGCGACAAAAAGCGTCAGAATTCCGTTTTTGTCTAATCTTTTTGTATTCAATAATTCGTCACATTTTGCAGTGGAATTACGTCTCAACTTCGCCAATTCATGGTCACCCAGTTACAAAACGCTACATTTGTCAGCCAAGTATCTGATTTATAATGGGATTTCTACATTACACCAATTTGGCATACAAATAGCTTATTCCGTCAGAAGAATAAGCAAAATGCTGAGGCCCCGGATATGGCGACTCGTATTTCCAATATTTCGGCACTGCACGATGATAAGAATGTCACACCTTATTCCGAGCTAGCCGCAAAACCCCAGATTCAGTCCGATGTACTGGTGCGTCTGGCCACGTTTTTACAGACCACCTTGGACTATCAGAAGGTGCTCACCATTTTTAAGCGTGAGATAGCCGATGCCGTTCTGGTCGACAGCATTCACTACAGCAATATCGAGCGCGAACTGGACTTTACCGTCGGCCGTGAAGGCCAACATACCTGCCAGTATCAGCTAAACACCAACAACGAAAATCTCGGCATCATGACCTTTAGCCGTGCGACACGTTTTCGCGAACACGAACTGGCCAACATTGAAGCTTTAATGGGCACACTGATTTACCCATTACGCAATGCGCTCCGCTATCGCAGCGCGCTAGACCAAGCCTACAAAGACCCATTAACCGGAGCCGGCAATCGCATTTCACTCAATGAGAGCCTCGCCCGCGAAATGGAACTGGCCAAACGTCACGACTACGACCTAAGTTTATTAATGTTGGATTTAGATCACTTTAAGTCCATCAACGACCGCTTTGGGCACCTAGTCGGCGACGAAGTGTTAAAAGCCGCAGTGAACAAAATTAAAGAGTGCATTCGTCAAACGGACATATGCTTCCGCTACGGCGGTGAAGAGTTTGTTGTGTTACTTAATAATGCCAATATCGCCAACGCACGCTTAATTGCCGAGCGTATTCGCATGGGGGTTCATGAGCTGGCCATCGAATGCGAACAAGGAACCATTCGCCCTAGCCTCAGCGCTGGCCTGACCATCATGCACGACAACGATTCCGGTCACGACCTAATCGAACGCGCCGACAAAGCGCTTTATCTGGCTAAAAATTCCGGTCGTAACAAGGTTTGCTTGCTGGAAATTGAAAACGTTAAAGACAAATCTCCAACCGAACCCGCTTAAACTTTTAAAGCAAGCCTTTAATGGCGCTTTCGTGGCGGTGTAGAATGCCGCCATGAAAGAGATCCCTACCTCACAACAGTACACCATTACTCCTATTGGCACTGTACACTCCTGCTTTGGTGAAAAGTTTGCTGTTCCTCGCCAACCCGGATTGGTCCCCAGTGCTCGCGGTTATATCGAATTAACCCCGCCTTTTAATCACCCCGATATGGTCGTCGGCCTTGAAGACTGCTCTCACATTTGGGTTCAATTTCTGTTTCACCAATGCCTAGATCGCGGTTGGCAAATGAAAGTGCGACCCCCTCGTCTCGGTGGCAACAAAAAAATGGGCGTGTTAGCCACACGCGCCACTCATAGACCAAATGGTTTAGGCATGTCGGTGGTGCGCCTCACCAACATAGAAACAACCCACCAAAGTGTTCGATTGCATATTCAAGGGTTGGATTTAGTAGAAGGCACGCCTGTCGTAGACATTAAACCTTACGTGCCTTATGCCGACAGCATTACAGACGCTCATTATCCTTTCGCGCAGGAAAAACCGGATATCATGGATGTCTACTTCCAAGATGCAGCCGAGCAACATCTCACACTCGCCAAGCCAAACCTTGAAGACCGCCAATGGCTACGCCAGCTTATTATTGAAGTGTTGCAACAAGACCCGAAACCGGCTTTTCATCAGCCATCTCCAGAACGCGAATACGGCGCAAAACTTGGGGGGCACAACGTAAAATGGCGGTACCTCAATCAACGAATTGAAGTAACCGCCATTGAATAGAGCAGGTTTTTACACAGCCTCGCTTGCTAAGACTTACGCCGCTTTTTTGATCGGCACTAACTTGCCGTCGCGCTCTGCTTTACGTTCTGCTTTGTTTTGCAGTGCGTAGTGATGCAAGCCCGGCATGTGCACCTTTTGCACATAAGTGGGCCAGTCGAACTGGTCC
>JBFHVZ010000265.1:0-4813 GCA_041589295.1 Pseudomonadales bacterium | reverse complement strand
GGACAAGAGGCCGTTATTGACGCCTTGTTATCGGGCCGTAATGCGTTAGCGGTCTTCCCAACGGGTGGCGGTAAAAGTTTGTGCTATCAATTGCCAGCGCTGTTACTCGATGGTTTAACCTTGGTGGTGTCACCGTTAATTGCGTTGATGAAAGACCAAGTGGATGCGCTAGCAACATTGGGAATCAAAGCCGCAAGGATGGATTCCAGTTTGTCGCCGGACGAAATCCAAAACATGTGGGCGGATATAAAAAGCGGGCACTGCAAAATTTTGTATGTGTCGCCAGAGAGACTACAAAATGAACGGTTTGTGCAGCGTTTAAGTCAATTTCAAATTGCGTTGTTAGCGGTGGACGAAGCGCACTGTATTTCAGAATGGGGTCACAACTTCCGTCCCGATTATTTAAAGCTCGCCCATATAGCCAACGATTTACGGGTGCAACGGGTACTGGCGTTAACCGCAACCGCCACGCCGTCGGTCAGCCAAGATATTTGTCGGCAATTTAATATTCAGCCACAGGATCATATTCAGACGGGGTTTGCGCGCCTTAATTTATCTATTCACATTACGCCGTGTCCAAGCCAAGCGAAAAAGCCTCGGCTATTAGGCGCTATTCAGAAGCTTGAAAAAAATGCGGCCACTGTGGTGTATGTAACCTTGCAGCAAACCGCAGTAGAAGTTGCCGAGTACTTACAGCAGGCAGGCGTTAGCGCAGCGTATTACCACGCGGGCATGAAACCCGAAGAACGGGATGCGATTCAAAACCGTTTTATGGCCAATGAAGTGCAAGTGGTTGTGGCCACCATAGCGTTTGGCATGGGTATAGACAAAAGTGATATTCGTGCCGTATTCCATTTCAACCTACCTAAAAGCATTGAAAACTATGTACAAGAAATTGGTCGCGCAGGGCGCGATGGTCAAGCGAGTCATTGTGAGATGTTGGCAAGCATTGAAGACCGTCTAGCACTGGCCAACTTTAGTTATGGCGATACGCCCGATGCCTCTGCCCTGCGCGCGTTCGTGGATTTTATTTATGCACAGCCTGAGACGTTTGATATTTCCAAATACGAATTGTCGAATGCATTAGATATGCGCAGTTTGGTGTTGAACACAGCGCTAACGTATCTAGAACTGCAAAATGTCATTAAAGCCACCACACCGTTTTACGACACACAAAAGGTCGCGTTTAAAACACCGCTGCTAGAAATCTTGGCTATGTTCGACAGCAACCGTTCAGAATTTTTACAAAAGGTGTTTGAAGCGGGCAAACAAGGGCGCACGTTTCTGTCCATTGACTTAACCGCCACAGCAGAGGCGCTGCAAGAAGAGCGCAGCCGCATCAGTAAAGCGCTGAACTATTTAGAAGAAAAAGATTTGATCACGTTGCAAGTTGCCGGCATCCGTCAAGGTTACCGCGTACTAAACAAACCGGACGCAGAAATGTTGCTGCAAGGTTTAATTGCCCAATTTGAAAAACGTGAAACCATGGATATTCAACGGCTAGATCAAGTGATCGCTCTAGCTAACGATCCGCGATGTTTGAGTAATCAGCTCACGGAATATTTTGGTGAGTTTAATAATCCACCTTGCGGTGTGTGCAGTCATTGTCTGGCTGTCAAAAAGGGTTGCTCAGTTGGGCAAACGTCAATGTTGCCAGCGTATCAGCCACAGCCATTAACCGAGCAAGACCGGCAGCTGATCCAAAGCGTGAAAAGGGAACAGCGCGCCGAGCTACAAACTCCTCGCCAGTTGGCGCGCTTTTTATGTGGTATGAGCAGCCCAGCGACGTCGAAATCTGTGAATAAATTCCGCCTGCGTAGCCATAAGTTATTTGGTGCGTTGGAGCATCGGGATTTTTTGTTGGTGCTGCAAGCATGTGGTTAACGTATGCGCGATGGTAAGAGGTTCGCCTCGAACCGAAAAATGCCTTGGTAAAGTCGCGACGAGGCGTCGCTCCTACAGAGTGTTCTTATCTCTAAATTACAATGCGTTCCAGAGTGTATCGAACATCATTTTCTGCGTGCCAGAAATGGCTTCGCTATCAATCACCACCACCACGGGGTAGTTGTTTTCAGCAAGTGAAATCATGGCGACCTTAGGCGGGTAGATTGCAATATACGATGCGTCACCCTCCCCTTTAAGCCACTTGCGCTCAGCCAGTTGCGCTTCGTCACCGCCTTCACCGATGGCCAGCACTCGCACATGAATACCCCGCTTAATGCGCTGCTTGGTGAATGTCGGGAAGGGTCGATACAAGTGCTCGCGTAGGGCTTGGGTTGAGATCACCGAGTAGCTCTTGGTGTCTTGCTGATCCACTGAATTAAGGATATCCCGCAGTACCAGTTCGACACCGTCATCTCCTTCGTAGAAGCGCACATTGCCCGTGGTGAACTCGGGTTTTAAGTGTTTGAGGCTGGGAATAATGTCGGTGCGCAATTCGTTTAATGTGGCATCGAGTGCCTGTTTCTTGGCCTCGGCAATGTCCAGCAAGCGCTCAGGGTCTTCCGCCTGAAAGACGCGACGTTTGCCCTTGGGGAGATAATTGACAATGCCTTTAGTGACTAGGGTTTTTAGGGTTTCGTAGGTGGTGCCACGGTTGATATTAGTCTTGGCGGCCAAATCGCGAATGGAAGCAGGCCCTAATTGCAGCAGCGCCTGATAAACAGCGATTTCACGTTCGTCTAAGTCTAAGACAGCTAGCGCAGATAAATTCATAGTCGTTGTCATTTTTTTTTTGACAAATTGGATTGTAAATCTTAACAGCTCATATACTCTCGAGGCCAGATTTATTGCTGTCACTTTTGAATTGACAGATTTGATTAAGGATTAGCCAGTCGCAAACTATGAAACTTCATTTATCCGCAGAAGTTTTTGTGCGGGGTTATTTGCAAAGCTAATTAAAACAATATGGAAAACCGCGGTTGTTTAAACGCGTGATAGGAAGCTAAGAAGAAAATCATGACCATTGATGTTGTTGTACTCGCCGCGGGCCAAGGTTCGCGCATGAAATCCAACCTTCCCAAAGTATTACACCCCATCGCCGGTAAACCCATGTTGGCTCATGTGTTGGATGCCGCACGTCAGGTAAACGCCGATAAACTGCATGTGGTGGTCGGTCATGGTGCCGAAGCAGTAAAAGCCCGTTTTGCTGACGCCAATGACATTGACTATGCACTGCAAGCCGAACAAAAAGGCACGGGTCACGCGGTCATGATGGCATTAGAAAATTTGTCAGCCTCCGGCGTGACATTGATTTTGTACGGCGATGTGCCCTTGATTCAGCCCACCACGTTACAAGCCCTTATTCAATTGGTGAGCGACCAGCAGTTGGGCTTGCTGACGGTCAACATGGACGACCCCACTGGCTATGGCCGTATCGTGCGCAATGACCAGCAACAGGTGACATCCATTGTTGAACACAAAGATGCCAGCCCAAGTCAGTTAGCCATTCAAGAGTGCAATACCGGCATCCTCGCTGTGCCAACCGAAAAACTGCACGCTTGGTTGCCGACGCTCTCCAACGACAACGCCCAAGGTGAGTACTACCTAACCGACGTTATTGCCATGGCGGTAAACGCAGGCCTGACCGTCGAAACCTTACAGCCAGAATTTGCCGAAGAAACCTTCGGTGTGAATAACCGCCAACAACAAGCGGAGCTAGAGCGTTGGTATCAAGCCCGTCAGGTGGATGCGCTCATGGTGGCTGGCGTCACCGTGTTAGACCCAGCGCGTTTAGACATTCGCGGCGACGTGACCGTGGGTAAAGACGTGGTGATCGACGTTAACGTGGTGCTAGAAGGCACGGTGTCGTTAGGCGACGGCGTCGTGATCGAACCCAACTGCGTCATCAAAAACGCCAGCATTGCCGCCGGTACGCGAGTCAAAGCCTTTTCTCATATTGAGGACGCATTGCTAGCTGCTGACTGCGACGTAGGCCCGTATGCGCGCTTGCGCCCTGGGGCAGATTTACGAGCAGGGGCCAAAGTCGGCAACTTCTGCGAAATCAAAAAAGCCGTCGTCGGTGAAGGCTCTAAAGTAAATCACCTAACCTACATCGGTGATGCGCACATTGGCAAAGACGCCAACATCGGTGCAGGCACCATCACCTGCAACTATGATGGTGTTAACAAATTTAAAACCGAAATCGGTGACGGCGCGTTCATTGGCTCCAACTCGTCCCTAGTCGCGCCAGTGAAGGTTGGTAAAAACGCCACCGTCGGCGCAGGCTCAACCATTACCAAAGATGTCGAAGACGACAAACTGGCAGTAGGCCGTGGTCGTCAGAAAAACTTGGCATGGGAAAGGCCGGTGAAGAAATAAGTCGGCCGTCGGAGGTCTGACGTCAGGGGCTTGGGATGAGCGCACTTTATCCGTTATAACGTTCATCCCACTTTGCCTGTGAAATGCTTGTAATACGAATTACCTGAATAAAAATTTAGCGTCCGACGTCTGACTCCCGACGTCCGACTCGCAAAGGAATAGAATATGTGTGGAATCGTTGGCGCGGTGGCGCAGCGCAATGTAACTGAAATCCTGCTTGAAGGATTACGTCGTCTAGAATATCGCGGTTACGACAGTGCCGGCTTGGCGGCTTACACTGACGCAGGCACCCTCGCCCGTTGTCGTCGCGAAGGCAAGGTAAAAGAACTGGAAGCCGGTTTGGACGCAGAACCCTTTACCGGAAAGTTGGGTATTGCACACACCCGTTGGGCAACCCATGGTAAACCTGCCGAGCGCAATTCACACCCTCACATGTCGGGTGATCGTTTGGCCATTGTGCACAACGGCATCATCGAAAACCACGAAGCCCTGC
>JBFHVZ010000264.1:0-4825 GCA_041589295.1 Pseudomonadales bacterium | reverse complement strand
TAAAGACTTTTGGGCAAAACTGAATCGAGGGGAATTTGACTCGGCAGAGTACCCTCGTGTTGCTAAAGGCGGGCGCAAAATTTGGATTCAAGCCTCTTATAACCCCATTTTTGATGAAAATGGAACGCCCTATAAAGTTGTGAAGTTTGCCACTGATATTACAGCGCAAAAACAAGCCAATATTGAAAACAATCGTGTGCGTCGTGCACTGGATTCTTGTTCGGTCACTAACATGATGGTGGCCGATGAAAACTACGACTTGGTTTACACCAACAAGGGTGTACAAGATATGTTTGCAGAAACCGAGTCGGACATTCAAAAAGACTTGCCGCAGTTCCATGCTGATAAGGTGTTGGGCAGCAGCATAGACATGTTCCATAAAAACCCTGCCCATCAACGTAACTTGTTGGATAAGTTAACCAGTGCTTACAAAGCCCAATTAAATCTGGGTAACCGTACTTTTGATTTGGTTGTGAACCCTGTGTTCGACGCAGACGGAGGCCGTATTGGTACCGTGGTTGAATGGAGTGACATGACAGAAGAACTGGCCCGTCAGCAAGAAGAAAAACGTATTGCCGACGAGAATATGCGAGTAAGACGCGCGCTGGACAGCTCGTCAGGTAACACCATGATTGCCGACAATAATTTCAATGTGGTGTACATGAATGAATCCGTTGGCAAAATGCTGAAAAACGCCGAAGCGGATATTAAGCAAGCCATGCCTAAGTTCGATGCCAGTAATGTCATAGGGCAATGTATTGATTTTTACCACCAAAACCCAGATCACCAACGCTCATTACTAAAAGCGTTGGATCGAACTTACGAAACCGAAATGAAACTGGGCAATCGCACATTCTATCTTATTGCTAATCCGATCTTTAGTAGCGAAGGCGATCGTATTGGTACAGTGGTGGAATGGAATGACCGCACCGATGAGGTCAGCGTTGAGCAAGAAGTGGATTTGTTAATTGACGCTGCCGGACGCGGCGATCTAAGCAAGCGAGCCGATGTGACAGGTAAAGAAGGCTTCTTCAAAAGTTTATGCATGGGCCTTAATCGCTTAGTGGGCATTGCCGAAGATGTAATTAATGACACCGCACGCGTGTTAGATGCCATGGCCCACGGCAAACTGGATGAACGTATCGAAGCCGAATATGAAGGTATTTTTGGCAAGTTAAAACAAGATGCCAACGCCACCACAGATAAACTCACCGAAGTTATTGGTCGTATACGCGAAGCGGCCAGCACAGTCTCGGTAGGTGCCAACGAAATTGCCCAAGGTAATGCTGACTTAAGTCAGCGCACGGAAGAGCAAGCCAGTTCGTTAGAAGAAACTGCATCCAGCATGGAAGAAATGACCAGCTCGGTGAAACAAACCAGCGAAAATGCATCCCATGCCAACCAGTTAGCCAGCGAAGCACAAAGTAAAGCGCAAAAAGGTGGCGAAGTGGTGGGTCGCGCAGTCAACGCCATGGAAGAAATCAACAGCGCCAGTAAAAAGATCGCCGACATTATTGGCGTCATAGACGAAATTGCATTCCAAACTAACTTGTTGGCGCTTAACGCAGCTGTTGAGGCGGCCCGTGCAGGTGAACAAGGTAAAGGCTTTGCGGTTGTGGCCGGTGAGGTACGCAACTTAGCGCAACGTTCTGCCGGTGCCGCTAAAGAAATCAAAGACCTGATTCGCGACAGTGTTGAAAAAGTCGATAACGGTACGGACTTGGTCAACGAGTCGGGGCAAACCTTAAGCGAAATTGTCGAAGCCGTTGAAAAAGTCAGCACCATGATTAAAGAAATCAGCTCAGCGGCGGAAGAACAAGCATCGGGTATTGAGCAGGTGAATAAAGCCATTTCGCAAATGGATGAAATGACACAGCAAAACGCGGCCTTGGTTGAAGAGGCCAGCGCCGCCAGCGAAACCATGACGGATCAAGCGAAAGGCATGTTAGATCAAATGCAGTTCTTTCAATTTAACCGCGCGGCAGGTAGTGGGTTGGTGAGTGGAGTAGTGAGTGGACAACCTGGCGCCCATGGCTCTGTGTCTCACAGCACGGCAGCGCAACAAAGCCAAAGTCCAGCGACTGCTGCGAACGTATCGTTAGCGGCTAAGAGCCAAGCGGCAGCACCGCAGCGCCCAACGGTGGAAGACTCGGATGACGATTGGCAAGAGTTTTAATAAATCACAGCATTCAATCTAGATAACGAAAAAGGAAGTACGATATGACCGCGTGGATGAGGGCGAGCCTTAACCGTCAGATTCTAACCCTGCTATTAGGGTCCATGACGCTTTTGGGGATTTTGATTTACGCGGCCGAGCACTACATTGTGTCTACTGCAGACTATTACCGTGAAGAAGTTAGCCATGCTGTGGAGCTAAATCAAATCTCAACGGATTTGGTGGCGACCTTTAAGACTCAGGTGCAAGAATGGAAAAACGTGCTGCTACGTGGCGATGAAAAAGCCGATAGAGAAAAATATTGGACGCGCTTTCAAAAGTCTGAAGGAAAAATTGAAGAACTCCTTAAAAAGTTAGAAGCTGGCGATAAAAAGAAGCTGACCGAAGCTACCATCACGGAATTTAAAGCAACCCATGAGCGTATGGCCAACGAGTATCGTAAGGGATACGACATATATATACGTTCAGGCTTTAATGCCGAAGCAGCAGACGACGCAGTGCGCGGCATTGACCGCGACCCAGCGAAACTTCTTAATAGCATCGATGACATTCTAAAAGCCGATATGGAAAAAAGTGCATCAGAAGAACACGGTGCTCTCGTTCGTGCAGAAATGCTCACCTTGTCTTTCTTAGTGACATTGATAGCGATCTTTTCATTTTCTATGTATCGACTGATCAACAAAGTCATCATTCGCCCATTATCAGTATTGGCAGAACGAGTAGAAGAATATGGTGCTGGCCATAAGGTGGATTTTGACTTTAATCGCAATGACGAATTAGGCGCGTTGGCAGCTACTCTACAGCGCATGCAACAAAAACGTGCCGAACAGGCTAAACAAGAGGCGAAAGCATCAGCTGAGAATAATCGAATTCGCCAAGCGCTTGATGTGTGTCAGGCCAATGTGATGATGGCTGACGCCGACATGAACATTGTGTACCTAAATGATTCGGTTAAAACCATGTTAAGCGAGGCCGAGTCAGCACTTAAGAAGGACCTTCCAAACTTCAATGTTGATAAACTAATGGGCTTCAATGTGGACAGCTTCCACAAGCAGCCAAGCCATCAACGTAACCTACTAAAAGATTTAAAAGAATCTTACCGTACGTCCTTAACGGTTGGTGGTCGTACATTTAAATTGGTGGCAACACCAGTATGGGATAACAACGAGCGTTTGGGTACGGTAGTTGAGTGGAACGACCTAACCGAACAGTTGGCCCGTGAAGCAGAGGAAAAGCGTATCGCGGCGGAAAATGCACGGACTCGTCAAGCACTGGATGTTTGCCAAGCCAACGTCATGATGGCCGATGCAGAACTCAACATTGTGTACTTAAACAAGTCTGTCGAGAAGATGCTAAAAACCGCAGAGAAAGACCTGCAAAAAGATCTTCCTCATTTTAAAGTCAGTGATTTAATGGGTTACAACGTGGACGGTTTCCATAAAAACCCGAGTCACCAGCGTAATCTACTTAAAGAACTAAAAGAGTCGTACAACACCACCTTGAATGTGGGTGGCCGCACCTTTGACCTTGTGGCGACACCTGTTTGGCAGGGTAACGAACGCTTGGGCACGGTGGTGGAATGGAATGACATCACAGCGGAACTGGCACGTCAAAAAGAAGAAAAACGTATTGCCGACGAAAACATGCGGGTTCGCCTAGCGTTAGACAGCTCGTCGGTAAACACTATGATTGCCGATAACAATTTCAATGTGGTGTACATGAATGAATCTGTTGGCGAAATGTTAAGGGCAGCGGAGTCTGATATTAAACAGGCTATGCCCAAATTCGACGCCAATAATGTTATGGGTCAATGCATAGATTTTTACCACCAAAACCCTGCCCATCAACGTCGTATGCTGGAATCTCTAAACCAAACCTACCGCACCGAAATGAAACTGGGTGGTCGTACGTTCTCGTTAATTGCGAGTCCAGTCTTAAGTCCAGATGGAGAACGTCTAGGCACAGTTGTGGAATGGAAGGACCGTACTGAAGAAGTCAGTGTTGAGCATGAAGTCGACGCAATTATTGAAGCCGCAGGTAAAGGTGATTTAAGTCAGCGCGCTGATTTAACGGGTAAGTCTGGTTTCTTTAAAGGGTTATGTTTAGGCCTTAACCGTTTAGTGGGTATTGCCGAAGATGTGATTAATGACACCGCTCGTGTGTTGGATGCTATGGCCCACGGCAAGCTGGATGAACGTATCGAAGCTGAGTACGAAGGTATTTTTGGCAAGTTAAAACAAGATGCCAACGCCACCACAGATAAACTCACCGAAGTCATTGGTCGTATACGCGAAGCGGCCAGCACAGTCTCGGTCGGCGCCAACGAAATTGCTCAAGGTAATGCCGATTTAAGTCAGCGCACCGAAGAACAAGCCAGTTCGTTAGAAGAAACTGCATCCAGCATGGAAGAAATGACCAGCTCGGTGAAACAAACCAGCGAAAATGCATCCCATGCTAATCAATTAGCCGGTGAAGCGCAAAATAAAGCGCAAAAAGGCGGCGAAGTGGTGGGCCGAGCGGTCAATGCCATGGAAGAAATCAACAGCGCTAGTAAAAAGATTGCTGATATTATTGGGGTGATTGACGAAATCGCTTTTCAAACTAACTTGTTGGCACTCAACGCAGCCGTCGAAGCAGCCCGAGCTGGTG
>JBFHVZ010000263.1:0-4845 GCA_041589295.1 Pseudomonadales bacterium | reverse complement strand
CTTGTCTCAAGTCGGCGACGCACTCGCGGAGAAGGGCAACTTTCGCGGTGCCCTGGAGAAATACTGGGCAGCTTGGGACCTGCTGCCCAAGCCGCAGACCGATTGGGAAGCGGCAACCTGGCTTCTTGCTGCTATTGGCTTTATTAGGAATGCGTATTCGTCGTCGCTAGTGTGTTCGACGTTACTAACGTATTTAGTCATAAAAAAACCTGTTTACGGAGACGTAAACAGGTTTTTTTGTTTGTGCGGTTTATTGTTAGTACTCAGTGTTTCGCTTTTTTATTTTTACGCGTCGCTGCTGAGTTGCACTAGCGAGTTGAATCCGCGTTTTTTAAATAGCTGTTTTTCTGCTATTCAAAATAGGCGTTCATCTGACGTAGGCTGTCTTGATCAGCTTTCACTCGTAGTTTTAGGTAAATGCCTTGTGCTGTGTACGCCGCATTGTGGAAGTCAGAATCTACGAAACCAGAGAAGTTATAGCCCAAACTTACCCAAGTATTCGCTTGTGGTATGTAACCGATTGAAGCACCTACACCGCGTAGGCTATCGCCGTGTTCATAGTCATGTAAGCGGCGAGCATGCACACCCCAATCCCAGCGTTGAGTGATATGGTGGCGGTATTCGGCACCCATTAAATCCACAAAGCCGTCGTAACGTACGTGGTCGATTTGATCGGTCACATATTTTAAGCCGTATTGACCACTGATTTGGCTGCGTTTCCAAGTGTAGTTAAGGTGAGTGTTATTCACTAGGCGACGACTTAAGGTGTCAGTGTCGCCTGACTGTTGTTCATCCACAATGTACTTGCTCTGGTTTAACCAAGCGAGGCCCCAGCTGAGCGGGCGTAAACCAATGTCGAACTCTAGCTTGCGGTAGCGGGTTAAGTTTCCGGTATCTTCCAAACGGTATTCACCACTCACACCCATGGCTAAACCGGCTGCAACAGGGTGGAACAAACCTGTGATGGCATTCCATTTATGGCCTGATGTTGAGTCACGGTATTCTAACCGGTTTGTCCATTGCCACGCCTGACTGCGGTAGCCCCAGCCAACAGAGCCACTGTAGAAGTCTTCCTGCACCGCGCCGCTTTCTTCTAGCATGGTATTTTCTAAGTCTTTGCTTTGATCAAAGCTAAAACTGATTTGCCAAAGATCGTTGAGGTTAATTTCTTGGTTCAAACCATTCACCGCAAACAAACGAGAACCATCTTTAGTGTTTTCTTGTTCTACCGAGTTACTTAACTGTGCACCTTGCCATGGTGATGTACGCAAACCCATGGTGGAGCGTTGCGGCGCGTGTTGATCCCAGCTGTCTTCGTGAATGGCAAATAAGGTAATTTCGTTGGTAAAGCGGTAATCACCGCCTAAACGGATCAGGTCGTACTGTTCGTTGTCGCGACGTAAGTTAAACTCGCCGTCCACGTTAAATAACAAGCTGCCTTGTAATAGGCTCATGGAGTGTCCCGCCAAAACTTGTTGGTTAACAACGTCTTTCGAGTCTGTGGTTAGAGTCGATACGCGGCCACCAAAACGATATCGACCCAAGCTGTATTCTTGGTTGAATTTTGCTTCAACTAATTGTTGGCGGTTTTCACTGCTTAACGTCTGTTGGTCGTTGGCAAGTGCTTCTAAATAACTGGCCGAAGTAAAGTAGTAGGTACCTTCAACAGCGGTTTTTAAGGTGTCGTCTTCACTGGCGTTAAGTTGTCCTAGGCCAAAGCCAGCGGTACGACGTTTTACATAGGCTTTGGTTTGCAGTTGTTCACCGCGATATTCCACACTGACAAGACTTGCATGGGCTTCTGCATTGGTTGGCGCACCGTCGTCTAATTGCGTGTCGGTTTTGGCAACTTCGGTTTTAATTTGAAGCGCAGGCGTCACTTGTAAGCGCATGTCTACGCCTTGCATACGTTGTGTTTGCTGACCTTGATCTTCTTCGATGACGGTTGCGCCCACTTCGACTTTTTTATCTAGTACGTGTACAGCAGCGCGACCACCGTAAGTGATATTGTCTTCGTGGCTGTTGGCGGTTTCGTAACTGACGATAATAAATCTTGGGTTGAAGTTATCGTCTGTACTGCGAATGGGTGATTTAAAGAAGATGGTGCCATCTACGTAATCAATGACGTAATCGCTATTTTTAGACAGCTCAACTTCATCAATGATGACATCACTGCGGAAACGGTCACGCACTTGAATTTTCACTGCCTCGGTGTTTTCAATAAGATCGCCGTTGCTTAAACGATACAAACCCGAGGTACCATCGCCTTGAATTTCGTCACGGACGTAACGTTGTGCTGTCTCAGTGGCGAATACGTTAAAGCTGACGATGTCGCCTTGGAAAACCGATTGAATACCGTGGAACTTACGTAAATAGCTGGTCAGTTCGGTTTTGTTCAAATCTGTACTGTAATCACCAAAAACAGTATAGAAACGCTCTTTTTCTACACGTACATAGAGTTTGCCTTCCATTGAGGCATCTAGTTTTTGCTGACTATTATCACCGTATAAGGTGTAGTACTTATTCGGATCTAGCAGTTTTTCAAATGGTGTGGTTTTGCCTTTAGCGCTGTCGTAGGCAGCTGTAATTAACCATTCGCCTTTGATTTGACCTTTGGCAAATAGGGCTACGCGCCCATCGGTCCAGACGTCTTTTTCGTTACCGTTTGCTTTAGCGTTATCCACATGGCCGGATAAATTGGAGTAGCCAATGGTGCCCTCACCTAATGCAATTAACATCCAGTCGCGGTTTTGTGGTTTTAGCCATAAACGTACTTCTTCTTCGATGCCGTTGATGAAGGGGAATTTCACCACAGCTTCACCAGCTTGTGTGGTTGGTTCAAGCGTCAGGTATGCCATACCATCGTCTTGGACTTCGTAAGTTGGTGTGAAGCTGCTGCGGTTGATTTGCGCTTTGTCTTTGTTTGGATCTAACGCCACGTATGGAGCATTCACGGAAAATTCGCCGTGTAAACCTTTACGTACAGGGAAGCCTTGTTTATCGGTTAAGCGTACAGCAATAACAGGTGCTGCAATACCATCGGCCGTGGCCTTGCTTTCTTCTTCTATTAATTCAGCGTGAATGGGTGAGCCAGAGTAGTGCAACTGGAAATCAATTTTATCAATGACGACATCGTTTTTATCCAGCAACGAAGCGACAAACAGGTTGTTACCTTCACGTAAGTCAACACCGGACCACAAGCTAACACTGTTGTTGTTTGGCTTGTATTGCGCGCGACCAGAACGGTTTAGTTCGTTCACGGGTTTGCCGTTCAACGTTAATCGGACCTTGGTACCCAGCGGGTGCTTAATGGCGATTTTAGTAGATGGAATGTTGGGCAGCATGTCTGGTAACGGCCACTCCCAACTAAAGTCATCATTTTGTTGGCTTAACCAATTTCCATCGTATTCGGGCATTTCAATAATATTGCTACCGGCAATGGCCGCTGTGGCTTCCACAGGCCAATCGAATCCGCCGGGCGCTACGCCCGTGGTCACAACCATTTGCTCACCCGATTCGGCTTGCGACACCATCATATTGTTTTTGCCGCTCAAAATTCGCACTTCGACTCGGCGGTTTTGTGCGCGGAGTGTTTCGTTTTTGTTTTGTGCGATGGGGCGGCTTGCTCCGTAACCAGCAACGCTGACTTGGTCTGGCTGCAAGTTTAGTTGCTGCATTAAATAGTCGGCGGCGCTGCGAGCACGAGCAATGGATAACGCTTGGTTGTCGGCAAAAATATGACGACTACGGCGTGCAATTGGCACGTTGTCGGTGTGACCTGCAACCTCGATGCGTAAGTCCGAAATGCCTTTTAAAGAATCCACAACGCGCTGCATTTCTTGTTTGTCTGCTTCGGTTAACTCGCGGCTAAATGATTGGAACGTGGGCGCACGGTCTGGTTTATGTGCCATGTTGGATTTGGGAACCACAGCCAGTAGCGCACTGGTAAAGGCAACAGGGGTGCGTTGGTTATTTTGTGCGGGTGAGTTAAACATAATGATTGAGCGCGTGGTTAGCTCACCAGCTTCGGCTTCGCCAGTAATCACGGCTTCAAAGTTCAGTTTATGCTGCCAGTCTTTACCCGGGTCATTCAACGTAAACAGCAGTGTTTGCTCGTCATACTTTTTAGGTTCGATTAAAGGTTTACCATCAAAGCGAGCCGAATTTGCTAAATATTGCACACCCGCTGGTAGCATGACCAATGCACGAAGGTTTTTGAGAATAACCTCAGTGCCATAGGCATCCAGTTGGTAGTTCAACTTTTGCGGTACAGGGCTGTCTTTTAATTGTGGATGTTGCAAACGTGTTGCTTCGTCCACCGTGGAAAGGTAGCTGCTTAAATGCTGGGTTACGGCACCTTCTGCAGGGGGCTTAAGTTTGACCACGAAATCTGCGCGCCAGAAACTGCCGGGCTGAATATCCACAAACTGACTGTAACCGCGACCGGTATGGAAGCCTTGTTCATCACAAGACATCAAGTCCATATAAGGTGGCAAACTGTCGGTATCCAATTGCACTACGTGTGTGCCCGGTTGTTGTCCTTCAATATGCCAAAGACCGTCTTCATCAGTGACGACGTAAGTGCCGTTTTCTAAATAAATTCGCACACCGGCTACACCTTCACCGTATTGTTCGTGCTCGCTTATTGTGCTCTCAGGGCTGCTGCTATCGCAGCTGCCTAGATACACACGACCGAATAGGCGTGCGTCGGCAGTGAATAGATCGTCTAGTACTTCGATGGTTTTTTGCGTCTGGTTGCCCACCAAGTGATCGTCTTCTAACCAAGCCAGATTTCGTGCAGGCCCCATGGGCGTGCTGACACCAACACGGGTCACATAGTTGAGT
>JBFHVZ010000262.1:0-4864 GCA_041589295.1 Pseudomonadales bacterium | reverse complement strand
TTAAACTAACGCGTTCTGAACGCAGCTTGCAGTAGGGCAACTGCTTTTCCACGATGGGAAATCTTGTTCTTTTCTTCTTTCGAAATTAACGCAGGGCACACCTGTAATTCAGGATCAAAGAACACAGGGTCATATCCAAAACCGCCTTCGCCTTGTGCTGCCGTTAGAATTTGGCCCTGCCAAGTGCCTTGGCAAATAATAGGCGTTGGGTCCTGCCAATGACGCACGTAAACCAGATAACAATGAAAACGTGCACGACGACGTTGCACGGGCACGCCGTCTAACGCCGCTAAGAGCTTGGCGTTGTTGTCGCTGTCGCTGGCGTTTTCGCCAGCATAGCGTGCGCTGTAAATGCCGGGAGCGCCGCCGAGAAATTCCACTTCTAGCCCAGAATCATCTGCGAGTGCGGGTAGTCCCGATAAACGACTGGCGTGGCGCGCTTTCAATAGGGCATTTTCCACAAAGGTTAAGCCGTTTTCTTCTGCGCCTTCGATGTTGAGCTGACTCTGAGTAATCAGTTCAACGCCAAATTCTGTCAGCGCGTTTTGCAATTCTTTTAGTTTGCCGGCATTACCACTGGCGAGGACCACTTTGCTCATCATTTTTCTCGTGTCAGGACGCGGTTAAAACTTCGTTATTCGCCGTAGTAAAAACGTTGGCTGAATTTCACGTCAAACACGCGGGTTTCACCTTGGGGCTGCACTTTTAAGTGCAGTCGATACATGTTGTCATCGCGAAAGTCGAACGTGCTGTAAAAGTACAGGGCGTTGGTTTCTTGAATGCGATGGAAGGTGAGTTCTTTTTGCTGGCCAATAAGGTTGGTGATGGTGCCGCTGATTTGTGCGTCCCACGCGACGGGTAATTCGCTTACGCCGGTTTTCAATACCGAGATGCTGAGGTAGCCCAGTTGGCGACTGCGTGGAATACCATATAAACGCGCGGCTTCTTGGTCCAACTCTGAACTGGTCAAACCAATGTAATGCACTTCGTAATCACCAAAGACTTGTTTCTGTTCGGCCACACTGAAGAGGCTGGCGAACGTAAGTGCAACAAACGCGAATGCGGACACGAGGTTTTTCATGGCAGCTCCTTAACGGCTCACGCGATAAATGGCGATTTCACCCAACAGATTAGGCCATCTTTTAATAGACCAATGCTCCTGATGGTTTGAGTCCACCACGGTACGATTCAAAATGGTTAACCCTTTTTCACGGCACAGGGCTTCGAAGTCGGCGAAGGTGCACATGTGAATGTTGGGCGTGTCATACCAATTATAGGGCAGGGTTTTCGACATGGGCATTTTGCCCTTGCCCAATAAGTACCAGCGAGTGCGCCAATAACCAAAGTTGGGGAAGGTAATAATGGCTTCATTGCCGACACGCAGCATGTCTTCGAGCAATACATCAGGACGACGTACCGCTTGCAGTGCTTGGGTCATGACCACGGTGTCGACACTTTGGTCTTTGAAATCAGCCAAGCCATCGTTGAGGTCGTGTTCAATGACGTTCACGCCTTTTTCGATGCAACTAACGATACTGTCAGGGTTAATTTCTAAACCGTAACCACGGCAACTTTTATGTTGCTGCAAAAACGCTAGCAGTTCACCTTGCCCGCAACCCAAATCCAGTACTTGGCTTTCTGGGCTGATCCAACCTTGAATGATGTTTAAATCGGAGCGCAATGTCATAGTGCTAACTCCTTTGCAACGCGTTTCATGTAGGCACCAAAGGTGGCCAAGTATCTTGGAATCGGAATCAAAAACGCGTCGTGACCTTTTTCAGATTCAATGCGCGCGTAGCTCACGTCTTTGTCGGCATCGACTAGGGCATCGACAATTTCTTCGCTGCGTTCTGGGCTAAAGCGCCAGTCGGTGGTGAAGCTCATGACTAAGAACTTGCATTGTGCGGTTGATAGGCACTGAGACAAATCGTTGTCTGTGTATTGCGCTGGGTCGAAATAATCCAACGCGCGCGTCATCAACAGATAGGTGTTGGCGTCGAAACTGGTGCTGAATTTTTCGCCTTGATAATGCAAGTAGCTTTCGACTTCAAACTCAGGGTTAAAGCCGTATTGAATGCCGTCGGTTTTTAATTCGCGACCAAATTTTTCGCCCATGGCGTCGTCGGACAAGTATGTCAGGTGCGCCAACATACGCGCCTGCATTAAACCGGATTTTGGAATGACGCCGTGATGCAAATAGTAACCGTCGTGGAAATCTGGGTCTTTCATAATGGCGCTGCGCGCCACCTCGTTAAACGCGATATTTTGTGCGGACAGTTTTGGCGCAGACGCGATCACCACACAGTTTTTTAGGCGCTCGGGAAATTGAATGGACCATCTCAGTGCTTGCATGCCGCCCAAGCTGCCGCCGATAACAGCGGCAAAGGTTTCAATGCCCAAGTAGTCTGCCAAGCGAGCTTGGCTGTTTACCCAGTCCCATACGCGCACCACGGGAAAGTCAGAACCATAGGCTTTGCCGGTTTCTGGGTTAATGGAAACAGGTCCGGTAGAGCCCGCGCAGCCACCCAAGTTATTTAAACACACCACAAAAAACTGATTGGTGTCGATGACTTTACCCGGACCGATACAAGCATCCCACCAGCCCGGCTTTTTGTCTTCCATGCTGTGATAACCCGCTGCATGGTGGTCACCGCTGAGGGCGTGACAAATCAAAACCGCGTTGCTTTTATCAGCGTTTAACTGACCATAGGTTTCATAGACCAGTTCGTATTGGTCTAGGGTTTTGCCACAGCGCAGCAGCAGCGGCTCATCGAAGCGTGCCACCTGAGGTGTGACTATGCCGACACTGTCAGCAGGAATCTGTTGGGGCATTCTGGGTTCCAAACTCAACCGGCCAGCGTCACAGCAAGGTACGCGGCCTAAAGGCGATAAGAAAAGTGGCGGGGAGTGTAGCAAATTGCGAAAACAAATTGCAGCAAGGTGGCGCGAGCGATGCGCCATAAAAAAGGCCAGCCGAAGCTGACCTTTTGATCACAGCGATCTGCAGGCCTGCAGATCGATGACAAAGTAATCACAAGCCAATTACAAAACCGGGCGCGCCAGTTTCGCGGGCCATGGCGTACACGATGACTTCCAGCACTTGAATGCTCAGCAGCGCAATAATTGGGGATAAATCAAACCCGCCCATGTCAGGCAACATTTTGCGAATGGGCTTCATGATCGGTTCAAGGATTTGCTGTAGCAGAGACAGGGCAGGGTTGTAGTTCCCCGGCGCTACCCAGCTGGCGATGACCATGATGAGGATGCCCCAGAAATACAGCTTTAAAAACAAACCGCCGGTGCCAATGAGTGCCCACACCGCCATGGCAGCAGGGTTTAAGGCATAACCGGCGATTAATAAGCTCAAGCCTGACGCCAGCATGTGAACCAATACTGCGAGCACTAGCGCCGCTAAGTCTAAACCCCAAAAACCAGGGACGACCTTACGAATGGGCACCAAGAAGGGGTTGGTGGCTTTTACTGTAAATTGGCTAATAGGGTTATAAAAGTCGGCACGTGCGGCTTGCAGCAAAAAGCGCAGCAGCACGATAAACAGATAAAACCCTGCGATGGCATTCACAAGTAACAATCCGATGCTGACGGAAGCTGATCCCATGGTGATCCCTTATGATTAAGTGCTTAGTAAATAATAGGCCCGATTAAGTCTGACTTACTCGGCCAAAGCAGCCTTCTGCAAGCCGTTTAGTTCGGTAATGCCTTTTTTCGCCAGCGCCAGCATAGCGGTTAACGCTTCGGGCTGGAACGGTTCGCCTTCGGCGGTGCCTTGAATTTCTACAAAGCCGCCATTGTCGGCCATGATGACGTTAAGGTCGGTTTCGGCGTTACTGTCTTCGGCGTAATCCAAGTCCAACACGGCTTCGTCGTTGTAAATGCCCACGCTCACCGCACCGATCATATATTTAAGCGGGTTGGTTTTAACCAAGCCTTCTTTCTGCAAGTAGGCAATGGCGTCTGCCATGGCCACACATGCGCCAGTAATAGACGCAGTACGTGTGCCGCCATCAGCTTGGATCACATCACAGTCGATGGTGATGGAGTTTTCACCCAGGGCTTCTAGGTCGACTGCTGCGCGCAGCGAACGACCGATCAAGCGGGAGATTTCCACCGTACGGCCACCTTGTTTGCCTTTGGCGGCTTCGCGAATCATGCGGCTGCCGGTGCTGCGCGGCAGCATGCCGTATTCAGCGGTGACCCAACCTTGGCCTTGACCACGCAAAAAGCCCGGTACCTTGTTCTCGACGCTGGCGGTGCAGATCACCTTGGTATCACCGAATTCCACCAACACGGAGCCTTCCGCGTGCTTGGTGTAATGACGGGTGATTTTAACCTCACGCAGTTGGTCTAGGGCGCGGCCGGATGGTCTCATGAAGCAATACTCAATATTGAAAACTGGCGCGCATTATAACGGGTCGTTGGGCAGACATCGACCGCTAGCGGGTGTGGTATAGGCTGGGATATAACCCTCAGAACAGATAGAATGCCGCGAGATTTTAAGCAGGACAGCATTATGACCCTGAGCATGACGGCGTTTGCCCGTGGCGACAGTCAGACCGAACTGGGTAGCTACAGTTGGGAAATCCGCACGGTTAACTCCCGCTATTTAGAGCTGCATTTTCGTCTGCCCGAAAACCTGCGGGCGCTGGAAACCCAGTTGCGCGACCGTCTGCGTAAACACCTTAACCGTGGCAAGGTTGAATGCGCGCTCAAATTTAACCCTGCACAAAGCGCCAGCGAGTTGAGCGTCAATACCGATCTGGTAGCTGCGTTAAATCAAGCCGCAGACCAAGTGCATGGGGTCATTGGCCCTGGCAATGCGTTGGATGCGCTGCAAATTCTGCAATGG
>JBFHVZ010000261.1:0-4924 GCA_041589295.1 Pseudomonadales bacterium | reverse complement strand
GTCTTGCTTCCATAAGTCATCAATATGGTTTCGATAAAATATTTTTTCTGTACACCCCCTTTGTGCTCACTACACTGCGCCCCCTCGCGCCCTGCGAGCGATCCCTAATTTCTGGAGTACATGATGAAGATTGCTATTTTGTCCCGTGAACCCGGGCTCTATTCTACTCGCCGCCTAAAAGAGGCAGCTGAGGCCAGAGGGCACGAAGTGGACATCATAGACACGCTTCATTGCTACATGGACATTACCAGCAGCCGTCCAACAGTGCGCTACCACGGTCATGCACTGCCTAAATACGATGCGGTTATTCCGCGCATCGGGGCCTCTGTCACCTTTTACGGTACATCTGTCGTGCGCCAGTTTGAGATGATGGGGACGTTTAGCGTGAACGAATCAGTGGCCATTAGTCGCAGTCGCGACAAACTACGCTCTTTGCAATTGCTATCACGTAAAGGCATTGGTCTACCGCGCACGGGCTTTGCGTGTAAGCCTGACAAAGTGGATGACCTAATCAAAAATGTGGGTGGTGCACCTGTAGTGATTAAACTGCTTGAAGGTACTCAGGGAATTGGCGTGGTATTGGCCGAAACAAAAAAAGCAGCCGAAAGCATCATCGAAGCGTTTATGGGAATCAAAGCCAATATTCTCGTGCAGGAATACATTAAAGAAGCAGGTGGTGCTGACATCCGCTGTTTAGTGGTCGGCGGCAAAGTGGTTGCCGCAATGAAACGCCAAGCCGCCGCCGGTGAGTTTCGCTCTAACTTACATCGTGGCGGCAGCGCAGAAATCGTTAAACTGTCACCAGAAGAACGTAAAACAGCCATTGGCGCAGCAAAAGCCATGGGGCTTAACGTGTGCGGTGTGGATATTTTGCAATCTAACCACGGCCCAGTGGTCATGGAGGTAAACTCATCGCCCGGTTTAGAGGGCATCGAACAGGCCACCGGCAAAGACATTGCCAGCCTAGTGTTTGAGTTCATCGAAAAAAACACTAAACCTAATAACAACAAAACCAAAGGTGTGGGTTAGCGCACACCTAATGCGACCATTGCGCCACGTACAAACATGATTGTTTGCAGTGGCGCAAACGAAATCCATACATGCGATTGGTCCGATCACGCGAAGCCATGTATCATAGCCGCTGTTTTAAGTACGCAGATGCGGTGATTCGGTCAACCGATTACCCGACATAATCGTGGAATTAGGATGAAGTTTTTATCAGCTGTTATATTGATTGTGCTGGCGATTATCGTTAGCCACTCTCTCGAAAAAACCATCAAAATAATTGGTGAGAAACGCCAAGTCGCGCGCGACCGGGTGTTCTACATACAAAAAACCCTTCAGCTATTCGTCTTTATTACTGTCATCCTCGGCTTGGCCGTGGTGTTTGGCGTAAGTTACACACAATTTGGCTTTGTGGTTTCTTCCATTTTTGCCGTTGTGGGCATCGCCCTGTTTGCACAGTGGTCCATTCTTAGTAACGTCACCGCCAGCATTATTATCTTTTTCTTTTTTCCTTATCGTGTTGGTGATCGAATCTCCATTGTCGAAGATAAAGAAAAGCTAGAAGGTGAAATAATCGAAATTACCTTATTTCATCTATTGATCCGCAAAAGCGATAGCAGCATATTAAGCTACCCTAACAGCATGGTTTTTCAGAAACCGATTACCATAGAGCCCAAGGCGAGAAGAAAAAGGCTGGAAGAATCCCATGACGAATAAGATGCTAGTCGGCGCACTGGAAAAATGTGACCTACCAATTTTGAAAATTGAAGGTCTACACGTTCGTGTCGATACTGGCGCCGCTACCTCTTCATTGCACGTTGATAATATTGAAGAGTTCGAAAAAGACGGTGAAAGCTGGGTTCGATTTGATATCCACCCTGATTACCACGACGTTAAAAAAGTCGTCCGTCGTGAATCTAAGATCGTCGACATGCGTCGCATTAAAAGCTCCACCGGCGACATGCAAAAGCGCTACGTGATTGAGACCAACATCGTCATGGCCGACCAAACATGGAGCATTCTTTTGAGCCTGTCGGACCGTTCATCCATGAGCTACCTCATGCTTCTGGGCCGACAGGCCATGAACGGCCGAATCATCGTCGACCCTGAAAAAGAATACCTGCTCAGCAAATAACCCTACCCCACCTGACTGCGCCCCTAAAAATGCCTGCTGTAGATCAATAGGTGGGGCACAGTTCGCCAGTTTTTCATGGCCATATTGGGTAAACATCTGTATGCTCGCGGCCTCATTTGGCTGTTTTACTCTAAATCTATGCTTCGCTATCTACGTTATTCTCTGCT
The DNA here is from genome assembly GCA_041589295.1 of Pseudomonadales bacterium. GTDB lineage: Bacteria > Pseudomonadota > Gammaproteobacteria > Pseudomonadales > Oceanobacteraceae > Bermanella. The sequence continues at coordinate 2,617 of JBFHVZ010000261.1, read as the reverse complement.
GGCCGTGCATTTTATTGTCGGTTCGACCGCTGGCCTATTGATTGGTCTACTCCGCCCGTTTCACCCCACTAACAGCCGCTGGTGCTCCCATTTGTATGCTTTCTTCGGTTTGCCCATTATCGGCATCAAAACCCGCGTTGAAGGCTTAGAGCACTTTAAACAAGACTCACCTTACATCGTGATTTGTAACCATCAGAGCAACTGGGACTTATTTGTCGCCGGCTCGATTGTGCCTAAGCGCACTGTGAGCTTGGGCAAAAAAAGCCTAAAGTTCATCCCATTCTTCGGCCAGCTTTATTGGCTAGCAGGTAACGTGCTGATTGACCGTGGGAATCGTAAAAAAGCCCTTGAAGCCATGTCCATCACCAAAAAAGCACTGCTAGAGAAAAACACCAACATTTGGATTTTTGCTGAGGGTACGCGCAATAAAGGCAAGAACATGCTGCCCTTTAAGAAAGGTGCCTTTGTGACCGCTATTAACGCCGGAGTGCCCATTGTGCCTGTGGTTTGCAGCAGCTATTTGACGAACTTTAGCTTAAACCAATGGGATAACGGCACCGCACACATGCGCGTGTTACCGGCTATCAGTACTGCTGGCATGGGCCAAGCGGACGTAGACGGTCTAATGACACATTGTCACGCGCTGATGATGGAACAAATTCAGACATTGGACGCCAACGAAGCTGAGCGCGTTGCCGCAAAACAACCAAGCTGCTAGTCCACTGGTTAATCCGCCACGCACGTAAATACCAAGCTTACATTACGTCTATGCCTGCTGAACCCCAGCAGGCAAGCGCCCTCTCTCTTTCCCGCTCTTGAATTAGTCCGCCCTTATTACGGATACCGCAATAAATCTTGCTGGTTATTCCTCGGTTTCGGCTTGCGCAAGCGCTACTCAGCGCCTTAACTGTAAGCTAGGACAAGGAGAGATTAACAACAGCATGGCCACGAAAGTTCTCATCTGCGATGACTCGAACATGGCACGCAAACAAATGGCGCGCGCCTTGCCCGACAATTGGGAGGTAGATGTCATCTTTGCCAAACACGGTCAAGAAGCACTCGACATTATTAAGCAAGGTCAGGCAGAAATTATGTTTCTGGATTTGACTATGCCGGTTTTGGATGGCTATCAGACGCTGGAAGCCATCAAAAAGGAAGATCTTCCCATTATGGTTATCGTGGTATCAGGTGACATTCAACCTGAAGCCCGAGACCGAGTGAAAAAACTGGGTGCACTTGAGTTCATCAAAAAGCCCATCGACAAGGAGAAAGCTGAGCAGGTTTTAATTGATTACGGCATCATTGCGGGAGACGTCTGATGTCCGATCAAAATCAGCCTATTACACTCAGTGAAGACGAACGTGATTGTTACCAAGAGATCACTAACGTCGCCATGGGCCAAGCCGCCGACCGATTAGCTCGCCTACTGGACGTGTATGTGGTGTTGCCCATACCCAACGTCAATATCATCGAGATTAACGAATTCAATATGACACTGAAAGCGCTAGAAAATGCTTCCAGTGTGTCTGCCGTCTGCCAAGGGTTTATCGGTGCTGGGATTGCCGGAGAGGCATTGTTAATCTTTAACGACGCGAGCTTAAGTGACATCGCTAGGTTACTGAAATATCCAGGTGAGCTAGATGCCCACAGCGAACTCGAAGTGCTAATGGATGTGGCCAACGTGCTTAACGGTGCGTGTATTCAAGGGATTGGCGAGCAACTCAACATCAATTTTAACCAAAGCCATCCAGTGGTATTGGGCCAGCACTGTAATATTTCTGACCTTATAAACACTAAGAAGACACGCTGGAAACGCACCATGGCCATCGAGATCAATTACACCATTGAAGGCCACAACGTAAACTGCGATCTTATTTTGCTCTTCACAGAAGACTCTGTGCTCCATATGAACCATTTGATTAGCTACTTACTGGAGGACGATTAAATGGGTAACCCCTCCCTCGAGTTAGATGATCTGCACTGGTTAATGGATATATTGCAAACCATAGATGTTGGCTTGGTTGTACTCGACCGCGACTACAAAGTGCATTTGTGGAATAGCTTTATGGAAAACCACAGCGGTTTAAGACCTGATCAAGTTCAAAATCAATGCCTTTTCGATTTATTCCCAGACGTGGACAAGGCTTGGTTTAAGAAAAAAGCCGAAGCCGTTTTTTTGCTTAAAGCGCGGGCTTTTACCATTTACGAGCAACGTCCGTACTTACTGCAATTTAAAAATAATCATCCCATCACTGGTCGTGCGGAATACATGTTTCAAAACACGACTCTGATCCCCCTCAGCAGCGCTGACGGCAATACACAACATATCTGTCTGATTATTTATGACGTAACCAATGCGGCAATGAATAAGAAAGACTTAGAGCAAATCAAAGAATTGCTAGGCCGATAAGGCTCAGTCGATAGAAAATTTAGAAGGGTTTTTAGTGGTCGGGACAGTAGGATTTGAACCCTATTTGCGCGGTTTTGTGCGGTTTTCAGCACTAAAAGCACCCTAAGAATGCGGCTTTCCGCCCCTTCCACCCCCTGAAATACCCTTTGTCGGTCAGTAACTTGGTCGGTAACTATGCGCTAAAGAAATTCAGGCTTGGCCAATTAG
>JBFHVZ010000260.1:0-4966 GCA_041589295.1 Pseudomonadales bacterium | reverse complement strand
TCGAGGGCTTTCATTAATTCGCCGTTATACGCGCCGCCACCACACACAATAACATCACTAACGCCATTCAATTTTTTAATTTCGTTAGCAATAGACTGAGCGGTTAATTGCAATAACGTGGCTTGCACATCTTCGGCGGCGTAGTCGTGGGGTTCGTACTCCAGCAACCAACTCATATCGAACAATTCACGCCCAGTGCTTTTAGGTGCAGGTTGTGAAAAATAGGGTTCTTGCAAAAAGGCGTCTAATAATTCGGGTATGCAGCTGCCGCAGCGCGCCCAATTGCCGTCTTCGTCGTAGCTGCCGTTGAGGTGGCAGCTAAACCAGGCGTCCATTAACACATTGCCTGGTCCGGTGTCATAACCGAACACCGAACCGTCGCTGTTTAAAACCGAAATGTTGGCCATGCCACCGATGTTCACAATGACTTTGTTTTTACTTGGTTCGTGAAATAAATACTTATGAAAGGCGGGCACCAGCGGAGCGCCTTGACCGCCCGCGGCTAAATCACGCGAACGAAAATCCGTCACCACCGATATGCCGGTTAACTCGGCCAGCAACGCGCCATTAATTATTTGTACCGTATAGTGCGGCGGCATGTGCCGAATGGTTTGGCCATGAGCGCCGATGGCGATCACATCAGCTGCGCTGACATGACAATTGTGCAACAGCTCATCCGCAGAGGCGGCGTACAACTGCGCGACTTGATTTGCCATCAACTGCGAACGATGTAATTCGTTATGGCCTTCGTGGCATAACGCCAATACATCGTTTTTAACCTGCGCAGGAAAATCCAAATGATGAGACGCGATCATGTTGACGCCATCGGCGGTGACTTCCATTAAAACAGAATCCACCCCATCCAAACTGGTACCTGACATTTGTCCGATGTAATAGCGGCTCATAATCGCATTCTTTTAATTATTCTAAGTGGAGGTTTTGAAGGTGAAAGAAAAGCGTAAGAAGCGTAGCCGAGGCAGGTAAGACAAGGCAAATTAAATGCTCGGGGACGGATTTTATGCGGTTATAAATGACAACCTCGAGCATTTAATTTAACGCAGTATTCGCCAGAGCCTGCCCCGCTCGCGAAGCGAATGCTTTGGGTACGCAGCTAGCTTCTTATCTCATAGCGAAATGATCGCCGAACAAATGACTCTCCAACCTCATCACCATCACCTGCGCATAATGCAAGAAATTCTCTTTACGCTGGTTCTCAATAGGCTCAGCCTGCGGTAGACGCACTTTTAATGGATCTCGGTGTTGGTTATTGACTCGGAACTCGTAGTGTAAGTGCGGACCCGATGCCAAACCGGAGCTGCCCACATAACCTATGACTTGTCCTTGTTTTACACGCTTGCCGTAACTGATGCCGCGACGGAAATTCTCTAGGTGCGCATATAAGGTGGTGTATTGAGTGCCGTGTTGCAGAATGAGTGTTTTACCATATCCACCTTTGCGACCAGCAAAAATCACTTTGCCATCACCGGCTGCGCGAATGGGTGTGCCACGGCTAGCGGCATAATCAACACCTTTATGTGCGCGGATTTTATGCAAAATCGGGTGGCGACGTTTCAAGTTGAATCGTGAGCTAATACGGGCGAAGTCCACTGGTGAGCGCAAAAATGCTTTGCGCATACTGAGCCCCTCGGGGTTGTAGTATTGTGCGTAGCCGTTGCTGTCCTCATAGCGTACCGCCGTGAATGTGCGATCTTGATTGGTGAAGCGTGCTACTAAAATATCACCATCACCTACCTTTTCACCTTTATGGTACTGCTCTTGGTAGATCAGGCTAAAGGTATCGCCTTCGCGGATGTCTAAGGCGAAATCCACGTCCCAGCCAAAAATGGTGGCCAGCTCCATGATGAGCGAATTACTCATTCCGGCTTCTAGCCCTGCTTCGAATAAAGAGGAGCTAATCGTGCCTTGTGCAAAACGCTCGTGGATGTCGGGCTTTTGCAGAATGTGTTGGCTGCGAAATTGACCGTCTTCCAGTTGAAACTCATAAGCTTCAAACAACGTTCGTTCTAAGCGAAACCCCGTAAGTTGGTTCTCTTCATTTAATTGGAAACCAATGCGGTCGGTGGGCAGTATGCGAGATAACTCGCGGCCATGTTCGGTTTGCGTCAGTAAAAACAGTGTACGTGGCGAAATGTTTTGGTCTTGGAACAGCTGAGCTAGGGTGTTGCCGGCACTAACATCCTTCATTTCCCATTGCGGCTCAGCCTCTTCACCAAAAACATTACTTTCAGGCATGGGCAATTGATATGCGTAGGTTTGGCGCTCTAATTCCTGTTTAACCGGAATTAAAATGAGGAGCGCTGCGACAAATAAGCAGGTAAGGCCCAGCGCAATCCAGTGGCGGCGGGGCAGCAGGGCGAGCGCATGCACTGGTGATGGTGGAGTTTGATTCAGGTCCGTCATGAAAGAACTACCTACTAACTACAACAATAACGACAAACAAAATGCCAAAACCCAACCAGCATAACACTGAACGGGCGTTCCCTCTATGTAAGTGTAGACACTCTGATTAACCCGTGGGGCTTCCAGTGGTTGTGTTGGGTGCACGGCGAGGCAGAGCGCAAAGAGGCACGCTTAGATGGACGATAACACGAATAGGTTCAGTCACAGGCGTGGCGCACACGGCGTGATTTCAGTTGCAAATCCGCCCAAATCCGTTACCTTCCCCCACCTGATTTAGATTTGTACAGATTCTTGGAAACCCATCATGACAGCGGCTCTGATCGACGACCTAAAAGCACGAGGCCTATTTAACGACTGTACCGGTGAAACCGAACTGGTAGAAAAAATGGAAGCTGGTTCTATTACCCTTTATTGCGGTTTTGACCCTACAGCAGACAGCTTGCACATAGGTTCTTTGGTGCCTTTGTTAACGCTAAAGCGTTTTCAGCAAGCGGGTCACAAGCCTTTAGCATTGGTGGGTGGGGCTACAGGCCTGATTGGAGACCCTTCTTTTAAAGCTGCTGAGCGCAAATTGAATGGCCCTGAAGTTGTCGGCACTTGGGTAGAGAAGTTAAAAACTCAGGTCAGCCGTTTCATCGACTTTGACTGTGGAGCACACAGCGCCGAGGTGGTGAATAACCTTGATTGGGTTGGCGACATGAATGTGTTGGATTTCCTACGTGATGTGGGTAAGCACTTTTCCGTTAACCAAATGATCCAAAAAGAATCGGTAAAGCAGCGGATCGACCGCGAGGGTGCGGGCATCTCTTTCACCGAATTCACTTACATGATCCTACAGTCCTATGACTTTGCTGAGCTAAATCGCCGCAACGGTTGCTTACTGCAAATTGGCGGTTCAGACCAATGGGGTAATATCACAGGCGGTACCGAACTGACCCGTCGCATGAATGGTAACTCCGTATTTGGATTAACCCTGCCGTTGGTGACTAAATCAGATGGCACTAAGTTTGGTAAGACCGAAAGCGGCACCATTTGGTTGGATGCGAGCAAAACATCGCCTTATGCCTTCTATCAATTTTGGTTAAACACTGCAGATGCGGATGTTTACAAGTTCCTTAAGTACTTCACCTTCTTATCAGTGGACGAGATTGACGCCATTGAAAAAGCGGATGCGGAGATTCAAGGTCGTAAATCAGCTCAAGGTGTATTGGCTAAAGAAGTGACCCGACTTATTCATGGTGAAGAAGGGTTGGCCGCTGCTGAACGTATTACCGAAGCGTTATTTTCAGGTGATGCTACTCAGCTTAGTGAACAAGACCTAGAGCAAATTAAATTGGATGGACTGCCCTCTGGTGACATTGGTGCAGCGGATTTAGCAGATAAGCCCTTAACCCAAATCCTATCCGACGCGGGCCTAGGACAAGGTAAACAGATTAAAGATGCACTGGGTCGCAATGCGGTGATCGTAAACGGTCAGGCATACGGTATGGATGATTTGATGAATGCGCCTGCTATCTACAGTAAAGAGAATGCATTGTTTGGTCGTTTTTTCATCACCAAGCTAGGTAAAAAGAAGCATCACCTGTTCGAATTAAAATAATTTCAGAAAAATTCAAAATGGCTGTTGACGGCCAATAAAATCTCCCTATAATGCGCGCCTCCTTCAACGGGAAGGCGCGATTCTCAAAGGCTAAAGCTTAAGTGAGTCACTCGTTCAAGGGTCTTAATTTTTAAAGTTTTGAAACTTAAAAAATTAAGCAAAAACAAAGTGTTGACAGCTAATCGAAACACTGTAGAATGCGCCTCCGCTTCGAAGCGAAAGCAGCGAAGCGAGTCAGAAGTGAAGTTCTTCTTCAAAGAAAAACTTGAAAAAACTTCTTGACAGAATGATGCGAATCATTAAAATGCGCATCCCGCTTCGAGAGATCGAAGCTGCTCTGAAAGAGCAAAATCTAATGACTGGCCCGAGCGGCAGTCAAGTTCCTTAAAAAAGAATTCAGACAATTCGTGTGGGTACTTACCGAAAGTCGATATGCAAATAAAGACTTTTCGAGTAAGTCAAACACTGTCAATTTAAATTAACAGTAGTTTTAAAACTCGAGCCATCCATAGTGATGTAAAACATTTTTAAACTGAAGAGTTTGATCATGGCTCAGATTGAACGCTGGCGGCAGGCTTAACACATGCAAGTCGAGCGGTAGCAGGAAGTGCTTGCACTTCGCTGACGAGCGGCGGACGGGTGAGTAACGCGTAGGAACCTACCTAGTAGTTTGGGATAGCCCAGAGAAATTTGGATTAATACCGAATACGCCCTACGGGGGAAAGCAGGGGATCTTCGGACCTTGCGCTATTAGATGGGCCTGCGTGAGATTAGCTAGTTGGTGAGGTAATGGCTCACCAAGGCGACGATCTCTAGCTGGTCTGAGAGGATGATCAGCCACACTGGAACTGAGACACGGTCCAGACTCCTACGGGAGGCAGCAGTGGGGAATATTGCACAATGGGCGAAAGCCTGATGCAGCCATGCCGCGTGTGTGAAGAAGGC
>JBFHVZ010000259.1:0-4975 GCA_041589295.1 Pseudomonadales bacterium | reverse complement strand
CCCTTGGTTGTCGTATAGGGAGTGAGCCCAGCCTTCGCTATCGGTACCGTAAAAGTTTGACAAATTATTCCAGTAAGAAAATTGAACCTGATTCAAAATATCTTTTGAATAACGATAGTAGTCGCCGTTGTATTTGGGGTTGTGTGTTGTGGCATGGGGTCCGCGCCAACCATTTGTGCAGGTCGATGCTGTTTGAGGAACGTCTGGCCAATGGAAATTAAATAGGTCGATGATGATTTTATATTTTTTATAGGCGTTTTCGATGTCGGCCGTGGTAGTTAAGCCAAGTACTGATTCGCGCAGGGCTGGGTCTTGCCAGTCCAAATTATGTTTTGCCAAATTATCAAAATAGTATTCCAGTAATTCGCAATCTAAAGCGTATGGAGTTTGTGTCACCATGTCGGGGTAAGAGAACAACGCTAATCCTGCGTCAATAATGCCCGGATGATTCTGCGCTAATAGATATTGCTGCAGTCCTCCGCCAGACCCGCCCATGCCAACGGTATAGTCGGGTTCGCCATACTGAGCAATAAATTGTTTTTTAACACGCAAGGCGGTGTCTGCGGCGAGCCAAATATTGTAGTGCGTTGAGGTTTCGTTGCCCGTGCTATACGCGACGGCGTAACCCTGATTTAAAAAAGGGGCCATGTCTTTGTGAATGTGTTTAAGCCGTAACACTCCCTGTTTAAAGCCCATGCTGATGCCACCTTTAAAGTGGTAAATCAGTTTGTTGTTCCAACGTTCGGTATTGGCTTGGGTTGGGGTATCTGTGTTGGTCGTGGGCAAAATGATGGCGTAAATAAAACGGTTAATGGTGCCGGTTTCCACTCGCAGCCAGTTAATGCCGTCTGGTTGATCGCTGGGCGTTAGGTTAGCGGCTAAGCGTTGGTATTGGTCGTTGTCAGCGGTTTGAAAATAATAGTGGACTTGGGTTGGTAACGAACAGTCTTTGCTATAGCCAATAATATTGGATTTATCTAGTTCACCGGATTCGGTGGTGGCGTAAACGGCAACCCCTGCGCCTTGTTGATTATCGACTAAGGGTTGACCTAAACCCGAATCTTCGGTCATGCATAAAAATGGATATTCCATAGGGCCTGCAAACAAGGGGTCTACTGGGCCGCTTTCTCCCAATGCAATGGGAAACGGAAAGGTTTCGGCTGGGCGGGTGATGTTTGCTGGGTGAGTTCCAGAATAGGGGGGCTTAACGCTATTGAGTGGAAAACTGGCGGGTAGGCCTAAAACTTGGCTTTTTTCGGTGTTTGGGGTGAGTTCTGTATCCAACTGCCAGTACACATAACCACCTGCACCACAAACCAGAGAAAACAACAGCCCTGATAAAATGCCGATTTTTTTCAGCATGCATTAATCCTTAACTTATCAATCAATAGGTTTGGGATTAATTATTGCGCGATCTCTACCCTAAACACAACGCATGGGCTAATTTGGTTTGCTGATGGTTTGTTTTAATGCGTGCAGTAATTGCTTGGGTTTGCCTAGTGGTTCGGCATCGTAGTCGCACACACCATGGGGGAAGATGGTTTCGAGTTGCTGCTTAAAGGGTTTCATATCGACGTTGCCGTAAACACCTTTGGTGATGGCTTCGTCAATGGTTTGTAAACGACATTTAAGTACTTCGGAACGTAGATCTTCGCCAGCAACGATACGAGAGCTTTTATACATTGGGTAACGTGTCAAACAAGGGCCAGTGTCTTGTTGGTTCCATTCACCATGCCATGCATCGTCACCATTGTATAAAATTTCTCGGTCATCGCCGTAACAGCGGTCACTCAAATATGCAGGGCGGTTTTCAGCCAACGTTTTGTGAGGACGATGTTTGGCATTGTGTAGCCAGTGGTCTAAAGCGTCGAAGGCTTCTTTAAATGGTTTGTGAGGACGCATGGCGCTCCAAATTACGTGGTGGTCGCTGCTGCCCATCATGTCTTTAATGCGTAAGCGTGTGGTGAATGAAGCGAAGCTATGGTGGATGTCGAGTTTGTCTTCCAAATAGTGGCGCAAATCTATAACCGGAATATCAATGGCGCCCGTAAATAAATGTCCACTGCGATAAGCGGCTTCTATGCTGTCTACCGAGGCTTCACTGCGGCTTGCTAACGGACGCGCTTGGCCTTCGTGGGTCATGTTGTGCTGGCTAGAAAGCAACATGTCCTGAATGCCACCATGACCACTAATGTGCCAATAATATTCTTGCTGCATGTCTTTTTGTGGTTTCCAGCCGCCAATATGGCTGTTCATATGCAGGAATGTTTCTGCGCTGATGTCACCATTGATCAGCGCTTGCAAACCATATTGAACTCCTTGGTTATCAAATAAGGTATTGGCCCAACCTTCGGCGTCGGTGCCATAAAATTGCGATAGGTTGTTCCAGTGACTCCACTGCACATTTTTTTGTATGGCGGTTTCAAAGCGGAAGTACTTGTCGTTAAACGTAGGGTTGTTAATCAGCGCGTGACTGGCGCGCCAACCGTTGCTGCATTCCGATGCACCGTTGGGAAGATCAGGCCAACGGAAATTCGCCAAGTCGATGATGGCTTGGTAGTAACTGAATTTGTTTTTAAAGCCTTCGATGTTGTTGAGTCCTTCGACGGCTTCTCGTGTATCCCAGTCTTGCCATGCCGGATTATGTTTACCCGTGTTATCGAAATAATATTCCATTAATTCGCAATCCAGCGAATAAGCCACTTGCGTCACCATGTCTGGGTAGGAATACAAGGCGATGGCAGCGTCGATTAACCCCGGGTGGTTTTGTGCAATTAGGTATTGTTGTAAGGCTCCGCCGGACGCACCAATGCCAATGGTGTACTTAGGCTCGCCGTAGCGTGTGACAAATTGGCGTTTCACCCGTGCGGCTGTGTCTTCGGCCAGCCACATGTTGTAATGGTTTGCGGTTTCGTTGCCTGTGCTATAGGCAACCGCATAACCTTCTTTTAATTGTTCCATTAGATCCCGGCTAATGTGGTGTAAACGTAATACGCCTTGTTTAAAACCAATGCTGATGCCGCCTTTAAAATTGTAAATAAGTTTTTTGTTCCAAGGAGATGTGGCCGGTTGCTCGGGCATGTCTTCGGCACTGACGGGCAGAATGAGGGCGTAGATAAAGCGGTTAATGGTGCCCACTTCTACTCTTAACCAACGCACCGCATTAGGCAGTGACACCAGCTGCGATTTAGGTTTTTGCAGCTTGATGTATTCGCCGTCGTCTTCTTCTTGGTAGTAATACAAGACCTGAGTTGGAATCGAGCAATCTTTGCTGTAGCCCATTATTTTGCTTTTGTTTTTGAACCCTTCTTCGGTCTCGGCGTAAACCGGAATCCCAGCCCCTTCGGTGTTATCCACCAAGGGTTGGCCTAAACCGGACTCCTCGGTCATGCACAAAAATGGGTACTGCAATGGGCCTGCAAATAGCGGGTTTACTGGACCGGTTTCACCTAACTTGATGGGAAATTCAAACGTCTCGTTGGGGCGCTTGGTAAGTCTAGGATGTGGCCCCTGATAAGGTGTCAGTACTGGATTAACCTGATAACTCGAAGGTAAACCCACCACCTTGGTTTTATTGGTGTCGGGTTTAAATTCGTTTTCTAACGTGTCGTAAACAAAACCCAGACCCGCGCCACAGGCGAGAATCACGCTGGTTGTCACTAAAATGATTTTGCGCCACATAGTCCCCACAGCCCCCACACTCCCATTGCTTATACGCTCAGCTTGTTTCACAGCTGCACGCGCATGATGCGATGCTCTAATCATTATTTTAGGTGCTGAAAACAGGCCAGTTTTGAATATTTTTTTATGTCGTGTGCCGTGGACATAACTTGGCGCTTTTTATGAATTTAAGTTGGCGTCTGCTTGCTTGCCATGTGGCTGAATATCTGGTTATAGGTAAGCATAATAAGGTTCTTCATATTCATGATTTTTATCTATCAGTCATTTGGTAGGTGTACCCTAAGCTGATATGTATAAGTCCATGGTTTAATATTAGTGTTTACTAATGTTTTGGTCTGGCGTATGTTGTCGTTATTGTGCCAGCAGAATTGAGCGTGCTGGCAGTCAAGCAAGAGGATGAGGCATGAGTGTGGAAGGCAAACCTGTTCAGGCGGACTATTTCAGCGATGTGTTGTGTGTTTGGGCGTTTGTGAATGAAGTGCGTTTGCAAGAAGTGCGTGAGCACTTTGGCGATCAGGTGGCGATTCGTTATGGTTTCATGCCGAATTTTTCTGCCACGCACTCAAAGATTGAACAAGCTTGGCAAGTTAAGGGCGGGTTTGAAGGCTATGCCGATCACGTGCGTGAAGTTGCCGCAGGGTTTGGTGTGAGCTTGCACGACGGGGTTTGGCGCAGCGTGCGACCTGCTTCGTCGATGATGGCGCATAGTATGATTAAAGCCGTGGCAGAAGTAGCCAATGAACAAGAGGAAGCACGCTTTATTAGCTCTGTACGGCATGCCTTTTTTCAACGAGGCGAGGACATCGCCACCTTGGACGTTTTAAAAACTTTATTAGCCGAACAAAACCTGCCCATGAACGCCATATTGGAGTGTTGGGAGTCGGGCGACGCTATGGCCAAAATGTATGAGGACTTCCAGCGGGCGCAGCACTATCAAATCACAGTCAGCCCGGCATGGGTGTTTAACGAAGGTCGACAACGCTTGATTGGTAATGTGGGTTACCGCGTTGTTGAAGGTAATTTGAAGGAGCTGCTTAACAGCGAGCCCCTGCCTCAGGTTTGGTGTTAATAAGCGCGCTTAACGGTTTTCTAAACGGTTGTAGTCAAGCAAGCCGTATTCTAACGGTTCGCTTTGTTGGAACGCCCTATGTAACGCGTCGCTGTAGCGCCAAAAATCAGGGTGCGTACGACGTACCCCAAACGCATCCATGAGGTTTTCGTAGTCGTCTTCCGTTTTTAATGTTGTTAACTGTTGCACGAACTCATCGACCTTGTCCTCGGATACATAATAAAT
>JBFHVZ010000258.1:0-5016 GCA_041589295.1 Pseudomonadales bacterium | reverse complement strand
TAGGCTTTGCTGTCGCACTCAAGGATCACTTTAAACAGCAAAATAAAAAAATTAATATCCAAGGTTCGTTTGACGATTCAGATGCCAACAATCATTCTAGCGTCGATAAAAATAACGCTCCCGACTTTAGCGCCCTTGCGTTACCTCAGCCGCCAACGAATCCGTTTTGGTTTTCACCGGCAAAAATCGTAAAACAGCTACGCTTACTGTTTATCATCTGCAGCGTATTGGTTGTCTTGAGCATTATACCTATTATTGTAATGTCAGAAGCAGTTGGCATAGAAACTAGCTTCATAATGCTAACCATGCTACTAAGTATTTTTATCCCCGGCTGGTTTGCCATTCAAATACAATTCAACAAACGCCTCGGCATCTCGGGCCGGTTGCTGATGGTAGCTGATAAAAACAAACCTACCGCCATGGCACCACTGCATGAAGTCATCAAGGTGGCTGAACGCGGGGTATTGGTTGAAGATACTTTATTTAACTACTGCAATAACTCGCAGCACAAATTTATCGACAAAGAAGAATTCGAGCGCTATTTAGAGCCACGCCTAAAAAGCATGAAACAAATTAGCGAATGGGAATACATGAAGCTGCGCTGGCAACAGCGCCATTAAAGAAAGCATGATGATGTGTGCCAGCATGATTCCGGCGTTGATCATGATTGCTTATATGAGCTTTCGCACTTAGTCGCAGGCAGAGTCTCGAAAAAAATGATCCATGGCACGATAGATTTGATCTAGGGTAAAACCGCGACGCTGTAAAAAGCCCACACATTTTTGTTTGGCTTTCAAATCCCCAGCGTCGCACCCCTGTAGCTTTTTAGTCGTTAACCGTTCTAGCTCTAGCGCCCAATCCACTTCCTGCTCTTCAAAGGTTTGTTCAATCAGGTTTTGATTGATGCCCTTTTGCTTTAATTCCATACGAATGCGAACTGGGCCATAGCCGGACAACGCCTTACTGCGTAAATACATTTCGCAAAACCGTTCGTCGGATTGCAAACCTTGTTGCACCAACCATTCTAGCGCCGCATAAGCATCGTCTTCGCTTTCCGCAAGCGGCATTAGCTTGGTCTCTAATTCGTGAAAACTGTATTCGCGTCGTGCTAGTAACTCGACTGCCTTGCGTTTTAACGCGGGAATATCGAATGCTTTAGGCGTTTTAATATCACCGCCATTCACACCCCGACGCCCGCGTTTATTTGATGACTTTACGTCATCAAATAAATCATCGCTCTCGTCTGAAGACCACATAGAATGCCTTTTCTCTTTTTATACTGTGCTTTTCATCGGGCATAAAAAAAGCTGTCGAACTTCGACAGCTTTTTAAGCAGCGCCGTGCGATTATGCTTCGTCGCTGGTTTCCAGTTCATCCATCACGGACTCGCTATCACCTTCCGCTTTTGCAGCAGGTACGGTCAGTAATTGACGACGAATTTCGGCTTCGATTTCTTGGGCAATCGCTGGGTTTTCTTCCAAGTATTTGCCTGCATTGGCTTTACCTTGACCAATCTTGTCACCGTTATATGCGTACCAAGCACCCGATTTATCTACCAAGCCCAACTTAACACCTAGATCAATCACTTCACCGGTACGGTTAATACCTTGGTTGTACATGATCTGGAATTCCGCTTGTTTAAATGGCGGTGATACTTTGTTTTTAACCACTTTAACGCGGGTTTCGTTACCAGTGACTTCGTCACCGTTTTTCACAGAACCGGTACGGCGAATATCCAAACGAACAGATGAATAGAATTTCAGTGCGTTACCACCCGTTGTGGTTTCTGGGTTGCCAAACATAACGCCGATTTTCATACGAATCTGGTTGATGAAAATCACCATACAGTTGGCGTTTTTCACATTGGCGGTCAGTTTACGCAGCGCTTGCGACATTAGACGAGCTTGCAGACCCACGTGTGCATCACCCATGTCACCTTCGATTTCTGCTTTGGGTGTCAATGCCGCAACCGAATCCACCACGATGATATCAACAGCACCTGAACGCACTAGGCTATCGACGATTTCTAATGCTTGCTCACCTGTATCCGGCTGGCTCACCAATAAGCTGTCTAGATCCACACCGAGCTTTTCGGCATATAGAGGATCAAGCGCGTGCTCGGCATCCACAATCGCCACGGTTTTACCGTCTTTTTGCGCTTGCGCCATGGTGGACAAACACAATGTGGTTTTACCAGATGATTCAGGACCGTAAATTTCGATAATACGGCCGTAAGGTAAACCACCAATGCCCAGCGCAATATCCAACTGCAAAGAACCTGTAGATACAGAAGGAATCGCTTCACGGGGCTGTTCGCCCATTTTCATAATGGCGCCTTTACCGAACTGACGCTCAATTTGACTCAGGGCTGCATCAAGGGCTTTTTGACGATTCTGATCCATGTGGGTGTACCTTTTATTCGTTTTAATTCGGTTCATTCTTCTTGTGCTGGTGCATGAGCAGCCAAACACAATACCTCTGTGGGGTGGTGCAGTCTAACGCTGCCTCGTGTTTATCCAGACGACATACAGGATAAAAACACTGTAAATTTGAACAGTATTAAATCATAGATGTTTTTCAATAAAAAGCGCTAATTTTGCACAAAAGCAGAGAATTTCAGATTATTTTTTAATCACCAGTCGACCAGATACGATTACCTATGGCATTTCGAGCCAATAAAACAACCCGCGTAAGATGCTGTACCTAAGCCAAGTAGCGAGTATTTTTTTGTCGTTGTCGTAGGCTTGGCTTCTCACTCATATACACCTTAAATCCCGCTAAACATTTTCATAAATTTCAACCCCTTACCTTTGCCAATAATTCCCTTACAATCTGGCCTTTTCGTCAGACCTGCTCTGTTTTTTTGTTCACTGTCAGAGCCTAACCCAGAGATTTTCCATGGCCGTGAAAAACGCTCCCGCCGCGAAGGACGCTACCCAGCAGGGTACTGCCCAACACACACCTATGATGCAGCAGTATTTAAAAATTAAGGCTGAGCATCAGAATCAGGTGGTGTTTTACCGCATGGGGGATTTCTACGAGCTGTTCTACGACGACGCGAAAAAGGCTTCGCGCTTGTTAGATATTACGTTGACGGCGCGCGGCAAAAGCAATGGTCAGCCTATTCCCATGGCGGGCATTCCCTACCACGCGGCCGAGGGCTATATCGCCAAGTTGGTGAAGATGGGCGAGTCTGTGGCCATTGCAGAACAAATCGGCGATCCAGCCGCCAGCAAGGGGCCGGTGGAGCGCAAAGTAGTGCGTGTGATTACCCCCGGCACTCTGACCGACGAAAGCTTTTTGGATGCCCACCGCGACAGTTTGTTGGTAGCGGTGTGCACGCACAAAGACGGCCGCAGTGAAAAAGTCACCCACGGCATTGCCACGCTGGACATCAGCTCTGGCCGTTTTACCTGTATGGAAGTCTTCAGCGAAGAAGCGCTTTTGGCCGAAATGGAACGCCTGCGCCCAGCGGAACTGTTGATAAGCGAAGAGGCTGAATACCCCAGCGCTATGAGCCAGCGTGCGGGATGCCGCAAACAACCCGCATGGGAATTCGAGTATGAAACTGCGTTTCGTTTGCTGACCCAGCAATTCCAAACCAAAGATTTACACGGTTTTGGCTGTCAGGCGCTAAAACGCGGCATTCAAGCCGCTGGCTGTTTGATTCAATACGCCAAAGATACACAACGTACGGCGCTGCCACACATCCGCACGATTTTGGTGGAGCAAGCGGACGACGCCATTATTTTGGATGCCGCTACGCGCAAGAACCTTGAGATCGACATTAACCTAAACGGCGACCAAGATTTCACCTTGGCTTGGGTGTTAGATCGCACCGCCACGGCCATGGGCAGTCGTTTACTGCGTCGCTGGTTGAATCGACCGCTGCGCAATCACACCGTGCTAAGCCAACGCCAAGAAGCCATCGACACCATGATGCGCACCTACGGCTACGAAAATATTCACGGCGTCTTGAAACAGATCGGCGACATCGAACGGATACTGTCACGCGTCGCCCTGCGCAGCGCCCGCCCCCGCGACCTTGCGCGTTTGCGCGATGCCTTAGCTGTATTGCCCGAACTGCAAAATGCCATTGCCGATGTAGACAGCACCCCGCTGGTCGACCTTGGCAAGTTAATCAGCACTTACCCCGAACAAGTTGCCTTGCTGCAAAGCGCCATCATTGAAAACCCGCCAGTGGTGATTCGTGACGGCGGTGTCATCGCTGAAGGCTACGACGACGAATTAGATGAACTGCGCGGAATCAGCGAAAACGCCGGTCAATTTTTACTGGATATTGAAACGCGCGAGCGCGAGCGCACCGGCATTCAAACCCTAAAAGTGGGTTACAACCGCGTGCACGGTTACTTTATCGAAATCAGCAAAGCGCAAGCAGCGCAGGCGCCTACCGAATACATTCGTCGTCAAACGTTGAAAAACGCCGAGCGTTTTATCACCCCCGAACTTAAAGAGTTTGAGGACAAGGCGCTCTCCAGCAAGAGCCGTGCATTGGCCCGCGAAAAAGCCCTATACGACGAACTCATGGAAAACATCGCGGCCGACCTACCTGCGTTGCAAGACACCGCAGGTGCCATCGCCGAATTGGATGTGCTGTCGAACTTGGCCGAGCGCGCGATTACCCAGCAATACGTGCGCCCAGTACTAAGCAACGAAAGCGGCCTGAACATAGTGCAAGGTCGCCATCCTGTGGTCGAGGCCATGATCGAAGACCCATTTGTGGCCAATGACCTAACCTTCTCGCCCGAGCGCAAAATGCTGGTGATTACCGGCCCGAACATGGGCGGTAAATCCACCTACATGCGTCAAGCCGCGCACATTGCATTGTTGGCCCATATCGGCAGTTTTGTCCCAGCGGACCAAGCCACCATTGGCCCCATTGATCGCATCTTTACGCGCATGGGTTCCAGCGACGACGTGGCCGGTGGCCGCTCGACCTTTATGGTGGAAATGACCGAAACCGCCAACATCCTGCATAACGCCACTGCGCAGTCG
>JBFHVZ010000257.1:0-5082 GCA_041589295.1 Pseudomonadales bacterium | reverse complement strand
GTGGTTTTGGGGGATATGTCCCGAGAAATATTCCGTGTGGACGATTACTTCTTTTATTACCTAAGTGTTAAAGAATCCTTTTTAAAAGCCCAGACCTCCTTTGATGAAAATGTAGAGCCAGACCCCGCACATTATTCCGATTGGGGACATTGGAGCGAACACGCAAAAGCCATTTTGCTAGAACGCGATCACCTATTCCAAGTGGCCACCATTTCTAAAACTCAAATCAAAAAACTCAATGCCGTCGGCATCACTACGTTAGCTCAACTTGCCAATGCCACCGAAGCAAGAATCCCAGGACTGGATGACACCCTTTATCAGCGACTAAAAGCTCAAGCCGGTATTCAACTTGCGACGCGTAATCGTGGTAGTGAACAACCATGTTTCGAAATTTTGGTGCCCGAAGAGGGTAAACAACAAGGGCTAGCCATGATGCCGCCCCATAGCGATATGGATGTGTTCTTCGATATCGAAGGCTTTCCATTAGATGATGGTGGGCTGGAATACCTTTGGGGCAATACCTATTTCGAAGCCAATGGTCAGACCGCCTTCAAAGACTTTTGGGCGCATGACCGTATACAAGAAAAGCAATGCTTCCAGGACTTTATCCAATGGGTGCACGACCGCTGGCAGCAAGACCCTCAAATGCATGTCTATCACTATGCCAATTATGAAATAGCCGCCATCCGCAAACTCATGGGCCGTTATGGCGTTTGCGAGCATGAGGTGGATGAACTCCTGCGTAACGAAGTGTTTGTGGATCTCTATAAAGTCGTGAAAGGCGGCTTACTGTTAGGCGAGCCAAGATATTCCATTAAAAATGTCGAACATCTCTACCGAGGAAAACGACAAACCGAAGTGGGCAATGGCGGCGACAGTGTCGTGGTGTATGAAAACTGGCGAGAACTCAATGCTCAAGGCAAAGAAGGAGATACTTGGCAGACCAGCAAAATACTCAACGATATTCGTGACTACAACATCGATGATTGCGACTCCACTCATGAACTGGTCGTTTGGTTAAGAGAACAGCAAGCGAAACACCAAATTGCCTATATGGGTAAAACCGATGTAGTCGAAGTAGATGAAAAGAAAGCTGAAGAGATTACCGCAACCACTCAATTGCGTGATCGACTATTAAGCCGGGCCGAACAAGAGGGGCTCGCTACGCAGCAAGGGCAACTCACCGAACACCTTGCTTGGAGTTTGGAATTTCATCGCCGTGAAGCCAAACCCGTTTTCTGGAAACTATTTGATCGTCTAGGCCAATCCGATGATGAACTATTTGATGACCTAGACTGTTTGGCCTTGTGCGAACGCACGAAACGTGAGCCCTTTGCCATTAAGCGCAGCAAAGGTTACGAGTATCGTTTTAATAGCGATCAAGCGTTCAAAGGCGCGGCCAATAGTTTTTATGTGCTCGGCGAAGAAACGGAAGATGGAAAACGATTAAAAGCATCCTATGTACCCGAGGAAAGTGATCTTCAAAACGGCTTAGTGGTATTTAAGTCCACCAAAGGTGATCTGCCTTCTCACATGACGTTGATTCCCGATGAACATGTCAGTGCAGACGCCATTGCCAAAGCGCTGGAACAAGTCGTGCGGCAGTATGAGGGCAATCAGCTTGCTCAATGCGCCATATTGGATTTTCTTACCCGCAGCCGCCCTCGAATCCATGGTCGACCACAGGGTCGTGAAGCCGGACCCATCATTACGGACACCTTTCAAACCTTAGATCAACTCATTGAAGCGGTTCTAAATTTGGATGGTAGCTATCTCACCATTCAAGGGCCGCCAGGCGCGGGTAAAACCTACAGTGGCAAGCATGTCATTGCCGAATTGGTAAAGCGTGGTCTTAAAGTGGGTATCTCCAGCAACAGCCATAAAGCCATTAATAACTTGTTGTTGGCAACCGCTAAATACTGCAACACAGAAGAAATCGATGGTCATTTCTTTTGTGCCAAAGAAACCGATCCAGAACTATTGGATCAGGGCATTGGAGTTATGAAGTCAGGCTCGGATGTACCCGAGAAAGTACAACCGGCATGCGTCATCGGCACAACTGCGTGGGGATTCTCCCGCGATGACATGGTGGATCAACTGGATTACCTCTTCATTGATGAAGCAGGCCAAGTTTCTGTTGCCAACCTCATTGCCATGAGTCGTAGCGCTAGAAATATCATCATCATGGGCGATCAGATGCAATTAGGCCAGCCTACGCAAGGCACTCACCCTGCCGAGAGCGGACTATCCATTTTAGATTACTTGCTAAAAGACATGCCTACCATTCCAGACGATATGGGCGTGTTCTTAGGCACCACGTATCGCATGCACAGCAAGGTAAATGAATTTATTTCAGGCGCCGTGTATGAAGGCAAACTGCATAGTCATCCTGACAACGACAAGCAAATCATTCGTTTATCCGACTATGTGAAGGACCTAGACCGCGAAGCGGGCATTGTTTATTTGCCCGTTGAACACATGGGCAATACCCAATCCAGTGAAGAAGAAATAGAAAAAATTATTGATCTCACTCGTCAACTTCTAACCTGCCAATATCAAAATAAAGAAGGATTACTCCAATCAGTCACCTTTGATCAAATTCTTTATGTCGCCCCCTACAATCACCAAGTGACGCTATTGAAACAGGCATTGGAATCTTTACCCGGTGGCACACACGCGAAAGTCGGCAGTGTGGATAAATTCCAAGGGCAAGAGGCCCCTATCGTCTTTTATAGCTTGTGTGCCAGTGACCCTAATGAGTCACTCCGTGGTATGGAGTTTGTTTATGACGTACATCGTTTAAATGTCGCTATATCCCGCGCACAAAGCTTGGCCATCGTAGTAGGCAACCCCGCTTTAAAAACCATTACAGCGAACAAACCAAGCCAAATGAAATTGATCAACATGATGGCAAGGTTATTGGACGATGATCATTTAGTAAAAACACAAGTCAGAACCCTTACCGATACCGTTGGTGATAGCGATGATGACTGGTTCGAAGCCATAGAAGAGGCGGACGACTCACTATATGAGTGGATGACACAAGCCAAGGAAGCGGGATTACCGGTGCCGGGAGTACTCTATGAGTTAGTAGATGACAAAGGTATCGTCGTAGCTGAAGGCGAACTGGCATGGCCTAGTTCTAAGGTGGTTCTACTTACAAATGATCAGTTAAGTTTTAAAACTGAATTTGAACAGGCAGGCTGGTCTGTCATAACCGATCAAGATTCTGCGGGCGACGTGGTCACACGGATCGAATAAGAACAATTAAGAGAAGATGACATGGCAAAAGTACAGATCGCCTTTGCTGGCAACTATTTCTCCTCGGTGAACAAGCTGGATGCCAACATCCAAGCCAAGGTGAATAAGCTGGTCGAGAAGTTTCAAGCGAATCCCACGTCACCAGGGTTGAACTACGAATCCTTAAACATGTGCAAGGACGATTCGCTGCGCTCTCTGCGCGTGGATCAAGCCTACCGAGTTATCTTGTCTGCCCCTAAAGAAGGCAACATCTACATCTTCTTAATGGTCGATCATCATGATAAAGCCTATCACTGGGCACAAAACCATAAATGCCAAGTGAACCGCAATACGGGTGTGCTTCAGGTGGTTCCGACGGATTACAAAGAACAGGTGGCCGAGCTACCCGACTTCCAATCTGTTGCGAAAGCAAGTCCCGTTTTCGAATTTTTGAAAGACCGACAGCTATTAAAACTGGGCGTGCCTGATGAATTACTAGAGAAAGTTCGACAAGTCACGTCCGAATTTCAGTTAAACAAACTGGAAGCGATTTTGCCGGAGGATGCCTTTGAAGGCCTCTTTCTCTGTTTGGCTGAACCGGTAATCGAAACCTATGAAGCCATTCTTACAGATCGGGAAGTCGATGAACTCAGCAACTACGACGACTCTAACTTTGCCAAAGCGCTCGCACGTCTAAACACCCGTGCCGAATTCGTGGTCGCCCACGACGAAAAAGAGTTAGCTGAAGTCCTTTCCGCTGGTTTAGAAAAATGGCGCGTGTTCTTGCATCCATCTCAAAGCAAATTGGCACAAGGGATTAAAAACGGTGCGGTTCGCGTATTGGGTGGTGCGGGTACCGGTAAAACCGTGGTGGCCATGCACCGCGCTCGCTGGCTAGCAGCCAATGTCGCGACAACCGACAACAAAGTGCTCTTTACCACCTTCACCAAAAACTTAGCCATCGATATCGAAAATAACTTGCGAAATATTTGTACGGAAGAAGAGTTTGCATTGATCGAAGTGATCAATCTCGATCAATGGGTGCAAACTTATATGCGAGAGCATGTGAGCAAACACCGCTTGATGCTCGACAACGACATATTAAATGCCTACTGGAAAAACGCCCTATTTGAAAAGTCAGACCACATAAACCTACCTGAAAGCTTTTTTAAAGAAGAATGGCAACGAGTCATTCAGCCCAATGGCATTCACGACGCCAATGGCTATAAAAAAGTCTCGCGCATCGGGCGCGGCACACGTTTAGACCGTAAACAGCGTTTAGCCATCTGGCCTGTATTTGAAGCCTACCGCAAGCAACTGGATGTGAACGGGCAAAAGGAGCTGGACGATTGCTATCGCAGTGTGCGAGAACATTTAGCACACAACAACGTAACCCTGCCCTATTGCGGAATCGTAATTGATGAGGCACAGGATATGGGCACACAAGCCTTTTTATTGTTGCGCGAAATCGTGAGAGAAAGCCCTAATGATTTATTCATTGTGGGTGATGCCCATCAGAGAATCTATGGTCGTAACAAAGTGGTGTTGGGGCAATGTGGAATTAACATTCGGGGCCGGTCGAAAAAACTGCATATCAACTACCGAACGACGGACGAAATTCGAGGCTGGGCAAGTGGTTTATTAGCCGGTCGCGCGATCGATGATTTGGATGGCGGACAAGACACCAACAATGGCTACCGCTCGTTAACCCACGGACTGGCCCCCATTTTAGAAAACTTCCAAACAGCAGAAGAGCAAGCGGATTTCATTCAAGCGTTAATCGAAAAAGCCGAGGTACCCGCCTCCCATATGTGTGTCGTCGCTAGAACTAGTAAAGAAGTG
>JBFHVZ010000256.1:0-5107 GCA_041589295.1 Pseudomonadales bacterium | reverse complement strand
TGGGCGTTAACAAGGGCATGAGGGCGTCCCAAATGGGCTGTAAAATTAACGGCTGCGCTTTGGCGGTTGGGTGCAAACCGTCGGCTTGAATATACGCCATACGGTTTTCTTCCGTGATAACCGCTTCGATGGGGGTCAACATAAACGGTACCACGGCCGTGTTGTGAGATTGTGCAAGCTCAGTAAACACAGCGCCAAATTGCTCGCCGTAGCGGCGGCCATAGTTATTGGGCGTGCGCATGCCAATTAATAAAACGCTTGCGCCGTGTTGCTGACTTTTCTCAATGATTTTTTGCAGGTTAGATTTCATTTGCTTAACCGACAGGCCGCGTAAACCGTCGTTGGCTCCCAACTCTAAAATCACCACGCTAGGATTTACCCGAGCCAAAAGCCCTGTAATTTGTGCCGCCCCTTCAGCGCTGGTTTGTCCGCTAATGCTGGCGTTGTGCACTTTGTAGGGAATGGCAGAATTTTCTAATCGGGTTTGCAAAAGTACAGGCCAGCTTTCTTCTGTAGTTATGCCATAACCTGCGCTTAGGCTGTCACCTAAAATCAGCAGGTTTTTGGTGTTAGTGCTTTTTGATTCGGCAACACCGAAAACACTGAATAAGGTTAGAAAAGTTAAGAGTACTAAATGGAAGTAGGTTCTCGATATAACTGAAATCATGGCGATACTTGGACTCAATACGGCTGTTAGGTAGTGATTGTTCATTCTTATGGGTTTGATTTCAAGCTCGGATGCTACCGTCAACTTTCCGCTGAGACAGTCGATAAACAGAATGCATCGTGGCTATTCACGCTTTCTATTCGCCCTTATTAGAAAAAAGCTAAATAATAAACTTATGCTGTTTAAGTGGTTCAGGAGGAACAGAAATGAATGCGCTACAAAATCACCGATTTGGGCCACACGCGTTAATGATATTTGCGGTTGCACTGGCTGCCGGGTCATTTCCTATTGGGGCGATCATTGCGCCTGAATTGCCTGCTGCTGTTCTCATGTTTTTACGCTTTTTACTGGCAGCTGTGCTTTTCTTTCCCTATTTGTGGTTACAAAATCGATTGGTGATTCCCACCCGTAGGCGTGCATTCGAGTATCTTTTATTAAGCCTTCCGTCAGTGATTTTCTTCTGGTGTATGTTTGAGAGCTTAAAATACACCAGTGCAATTCACACCGGAGCACTCTACAGTTTGGTGCCAGCCATTACTGCCATTTATGCTAGGTTCATAAATAGGGAGTACTTGCCAGCTATGCGCGTTATCGCGTTAGCAATTGGTATTGTGGGTGCTTGCATCATTGTTTTTCAAGGTAGCTTGGATGCAGCTATGCAATTCGCGTTGAATAAAGGAGACCTGTTGTTTCTGCTCGGTTGTTTTTTTACCAGTTTACATAATCCATTGATAAAACGATTTCATCGGGATGAACCCGTTTCAGTGATGACGTTTTGGTTGCTATTGTTCGGTGCCATTTGGTTGGCGCTATTATCTCTTAGTGAATTGCCAAAAGTGCAGTGGCAAGACGTACCAAACAAGGTCTGGCTGGGCGTGTTATACATGACCTTGTTTTCAACGTTGGCGACATTTTTAATTCGCCAAAAGGTTGTGGTTTTAATTGGCGCGACAAGGGTATCAATCTATGGATTACTCGCCCCTGTATTTGTCATCTTGATGTCATTGGTGTTGGGTTTGGATGAATTTCAGCTTTATATGATACCCGGCGTTGCACTGATCATTGTATCGATTGTAGCCGTTCAAAAATCAGTGAAGCAGTAAAATTTGTTATTTTGAATTTGTTTAAGTGTTTTTCAAAACTGCATAAGTGCCTTGGAATTCCACGGCGACTTTGCCTTCACACATGACCTTGGCGGTCAGTTCAATTTTTCCTTTACCGTGACGTGAAAAGCCATCAATAAAATGATGCTCAGCCTCGGCACCTGGGCTTGTGCAGGTAGCTTTAATCTCACCGGTGACGGGGCGCTTATATTTAATGCTGCCGCTAACCACCACTTGGTTGCCATCGATACCCGCCTCTAGGGTTTTTAGATACGCAAAACCCCAGCACGCCATAACACACGCATTATACAAACTGCCACCGAATGCGGTTTGCTTGTCATTAATGTTCGGAGCCAATGGTGCTTTTAATGTCAGCTGTTGACCATCGTAGGTATCTACATCCAATTCCATGAACTGTGTGATGGGCAGATGAGTTTGAAAAAATTCTGTTAGCTTTTTAGAAATATTCGTCATGGTATTTTTCTGATGCAGCTATTCTTTAGCTAATTGTAGGTCAGGTAAGCGAGGGACGCGTACCACCCGACAATGTATGGGCAAAACATCGCACAGTTAATGCCTGATGATGTCGCAAGCGCCTTATTAAGCCAACGCAAAGGGTTTATTACAATAGATCAATAATCTGTTTGGCGGCATTATACGGCGTGGTTTGGTTTTCTAACACCGCTTGTTCTAATGCGGGTAAGGTGTCTTTTATTTTGGGGTTTTGCTTGAGTTTTAGTTCCAGCATTTCTTGAATGAGTTTTTTCATCCAATCACGATTTTGTCGCGCACGCTTGCCTAAAAACGCCCCGTTGTCGTTGGCCAATGTTTGGTATTCACCAATCATGCTCCACACATCGTCGATGCCTTTCTTTTCCAGCGCCGAACAGGTTTGTACCCGTGGCTGCCAAAAGCTATCGCCGCTTAGCAGGTGCAGCGCATTTTTATAATGGCTTAAAGTTTGCTTGGCGAGGTTTACACTTTCGCCATCGGCTTTGTTAATAACCAATGCGTCGGCTAATTCCATAATGCCCCGTTTAATGCCTTGCAATTCGTCACCGGCATTGGGCAGCATCAACACTAAAAAGAAATCCACCATGGCGGCGACTTCGTATTCGCTTTGGCCAACGCCAACAGTTTCGACCAAAATTACGTCATAACCGGCAGCTTCACACAGCAACATGGTTTCACGGGTTTTTTGCGCAACACCGCCCAACGCACCTTCAGATGGGCTAGGGCGAATAAAGGCGTTTTCTTCGCGGCTTAGCAATTCCATGCGGGTTTTATCCCCAAGGATGCTGCCACCACGAATCGGCGAACTTGGGTCCACTGCCAACACAGCCACTTTTTTGCCTTGAGAAATTAAATGCAGGCCAAACGCTTCGATAAACGTGGACTTACCCACACCGGGAATCCCCGTAATACCGATGCGAACGCTTTTACCTGTGTCGGGCAGTAGCGTGTTCAGTAAATCCTGCGCCTGCTCGCGGTGCGAATCTAACTTGCTTTCGACCAGTGTGATCGCTTTAGCCAGCGCGCGGCGGTTACCGGACTTTAATTGGTCAATGTTTATCATTTAATCGTTGGTCTTATTGTAGGAGGGCGCTTGCGCGCGAGAAAAGAGTATTAAACTCAATCGCGCGCAGCGCCCTCCCACATGGTCTTCTTTTCAATTATTAAGATTGTACTTCGTTAATAGCATCTAACACTTTACGTGCGCTTACCGGAATTTTGGTACCAGGGCCGAAGATGCCTTTCACGCCCGCATTCCACAAGAAGTCGTAATCCTGTTTAGGAATCACGCCACCGGCAACGACGATGATGTCATCCGCACCTTGTTTTTTCAGTTCTTCAATTAAAGCAGGCACCAAGGTTTTATGACCCGCTGCTTGGGAAGAAACACCCACCACATGCACATCGTTTTCGATGGCTTGTTTGGCGACTTCTTCTGGGGTTGAGAACATGGGCGACAAGTCGATGTCGAAACCTACATCCGCAAAAGCGGTGGCAATGACTTTGGCGCCACGGTCGTGACCGTCTTGTCCCATTTTACACACGAGCATGCGCGGGCGGCGGCCATGGGTTTGTTCAAAGGTTTCGATATCGGCTTTGATGGCTTGCCAGTCAGCGTCATTTTCGTAGGGCGCACCGTAAACACCACTGATGGTTTTTGCTTCGGCTTGGTAGCGGCCAAATTCTTTTTCCATGGCGTCGGAAATCTCTCCCACTGTGGCGCGTAAGCGAGCGGCTTTTACCGATAAGTCTAGCAGGTTGCCTGCGGATTTATCACCTTTCATGTGGCCCGCCGCGGCGGCGGTAATATCAGCCAGTGCTTGCGCAACAGCTGCATTGTCCCGTGAAGCCTTAATGCTGTTGATACGTTTAATTTGCGATTCACGCACGGCCACGTTATCCACTTCGAGAATGTCGAGGTCGTCTTCTTTCTCAAGTTGATATTTGTTTACGCCAACGATGACATCTTCACCACGGTCGATACGCGCTTGTTTTTTCGCTGCGCTTTCTTCAATGCGTAATTTTGGCAAGCCTTGTTCGATGGCTTTGGCCATGCCGCCTTTTTCTTCGATCTCTTCAATCAGTTCCCACGCTTTGTCGGCAATCTGCTGCGTCAGTGATTCCATCATGTAAGAACCACCCCAAGGATCAGCCACCTGAGTAATACCGGTTTCTTCTTGAATGATGATCTGCGTGTTACGCGCTATGCGAGCACTGAACTCGGTGGGTAGGGCAACGGCTTCGTCTAGGGCGTTGGTGTGCAGTGATTGGGTACCACCAAATACAGCAGCCAATGCTTCGATGGTGGTGCGTACCACGTTGTTATACGGGTCTTGTTCGGTGAGCGACCAGCCGGAAGTTTGCGAGTGGGTGCGCAACATGGAAGATTTATCATTTTTCGGATTGAACTCCGACATGATGCGGTTCCATAGCAAACGCCCTGCACGCAGTTTGGCGATTTCCATGTAAAAGTTCATGGAAATACCCCAGAAAAAACTCAAACGCGGAGCAAACGCGTCCACGTCCAATCCTGCGTTAATGGCGGTACGCACGTATTCGCGTCCGTCACTTAATGTGTAAGCCAGTTCAAGTGCGGCATCGGCACCAGCTTCTTGAATGTGATACCCCGAAATAGAAATGGAGTTAAACTTCGGCATGTTTTGCGACGTGTACGCAATAATATCGCCGATGATGTTCATGGAAGGTGCAGGGGGGTAAATGTAGGTATTACGCACCATGAATTCTTTAAGAATGTCATTTTGAATGGTGCCGGACAATTTATCTTGTGAAACACCTTGCTCTTCGGCAGCCACGATGTAGTTTG
>JBFHVZ010000255.1:0-5116 GCA_041589295.1 Pseudomonadales bacterium | reverse complement strand
CAATAAAAAACCCCAATCTCCACGAGATTGGGGTTTTCGGGTTCTGACTGCTAGCTAAACGTCAGCCGCTAGGCAGTAATCAATCTAAGAAACCAAGGTCAAATCGATTTTGTGTCGCGCAACGTTCGCTTTTGCTCGTAAATAGTGGCCATTATGGCGGTTATAAAACACGCCCGTAGTACGTTGCTGACGCACTTTGATGCCTTCGGCTTCGACAGTGGTGATTTTATTGGGATTATTGGTCAGCAAATCGATTTCGCTGATACCTAAGGCCTTAAGCATTTGCGCGGCGATACCAAAGTCACGCAGATCATCGTCGAAACCCAAAGCCTGATTCGCTTCAAAGGTGTTCATACCCGTGTCTTGTAACTTGTATGCGTCCAGCTTGTTATACAGGCCAATGCCGCGGCCTTCTTGACGCAAGTACAGCACGATACCGCCTTCTTTCGCCATGGTTTCCACGGCCTCTTCCAACTGCTGGCCACAATCACATCGTGCCGAGTGGAAGACATCGCCCGTTAAGCATTCGGAATGTAAACGCACTAAAGGTACTTGCGGCTGATCGGCTGCCGGTTCAGTGCCTTTAAAAATTAATGCCACATGTTCTTTATCGTCGCTTAGACCATCGAAGCTGACGAATTCCGCCTCATAGGCCTGTTCGCGCCCCACAGGGATAACGACACGGTTTCTGATTTGGGCCATTAAACTCCTCCCGCCAATCCTATAACCACTGGCTGGCGCCTTTTGGGCCACTTGGGCCACTTTTTCGAGGGGGCAAGTCTACTTGCTGTTGAACAGACAATAAATAGAAGAAAGTCGAAATGTTTATTCCAAATTCTAGCGCCGCTTGGCGATTCTTGCCATTAGATGGCCAAAGCCCCCTAATTACGGGGGCTGAAGATAGATCGATCAAGCATCAATGCCAATGGCAAAATACTTAATGAAATTGACCAATGGCCGCGATTTTTAGGCCATTCGAGTGGAATATTGCTTCAATGTGGCTGCAAACTCTTCAAGAGCACGAATGCCAGAGGCTTCCGCTTGTTTACACCATGCCTGCAACGCAGCGAGCAATTCGTCACGACTGGCTGATCGCTTTTGCCACACGGCCTGTAGATCACGACGTAACCGATACAAGGTTTCCATGGTTTCGTTGTTTTCTACCAACTTAGAAAGCTGTGCTCTATGACGCTCACTTAGCAGCGAATCTTCACGGGCCAACAATCGTTTAGCCCGCTTGAACATGGGTAATTCGTTTTTTTCGAGCTTGGCTTTTTCAGCTTTTACCAAGGGTGCAATGACATGTTTGCGGTAGCGCGCCATGATCTGAAAACGGTTATTAGCTGCAGCGATAGCGGAGTCCTGGTCTAGCTGTTGTTTTGCCGCATCAACGTGAGCCACTGGTCCTTGGCGTACGTTCTTTATTAAACCAAGGGCTTTAAATAGGCGGACGTAAAACCAACCAATATCGAACTCCCATTTACGCACAGAGAGTTTGGCCGAATTAGGATAGGTATGGTGATTGTTATGCAGCTCTTCACCGCCGATCCAAATACCCCAAGGCAGAATATTAGTCGCTGCGTCTGGGCATTCAAAGTTGCGATAGCCTAATGCGTGGCCTAATCCATTTATCACACCCGCTGCGTGCACGGGCATCCACATCATCTGAATGGCCCAAACGGTAATACCAATAGGCCCCAACAACAGGACATTTATTACAAATAATAAGTACACACCTAAATGACGGTGACGCTGATAAAGATGGCGTTCCAGCCAATCATCTGGGCAACCCTTACCATAGCGGTTAAGTGTTTCTTCATTAGAGGCTTCTTGACGGTATAACTCTGCTCCACCCAACAGGACGGTTTTTAGGCCTTTTTTCACGGGTGAATGCGGATCTTCGTCGGTTTCACACTTAGCATGATGCTTACGATGCACCGACACCCATTCTCGGGTCACCGTGGCAGTTGTCAGCCACAGCCAGAAGCGAAAAAAATGACTTAATACAGGATGCATATCCATGGCGCGGTGAGCCATAGAGCGGTGTAAATACAGGGTTACACCCATAATGGATAAGTGCGTGAGAATCAGCGTATAGGCCAGCACACCCCAACCGGAAAACGCCAGCAGGCCCTGCTCAAACATAGAGTCACCTTAAAAAAGCAATAGATTTAACGACGGCGTATTGTACCCGCACTAAAAAATATAGCGAACATTTGTTCGCCCTGCGTAATAGCGCAGGCCTAAGTAGCATAACTTAAGCTAAGTATAGCCGCACGGACGTGCGGCTATGGCGTTATTGGAATACAGACAGCAGCAAGCAGATATTAATGCTTCGCACCTAAATCCAGCCATTCGGCAATGAGTTTAAGCTCGGCCGGACTCAACATGCCCTGATGCGAAGCCGGTGCGTGCTGACCTTCCACTGGTCGGAAATACCAATGGTCGTCATCTCGATCGTCATCAAACGCTTGGAAGAAATTGGCGCTGGGCAATGCTCCCAAGTACTGCATCAAGGGGTCGGTATAACAGGTAAAGCAGTCGCTGGATGGCTCGTCCAAATATGGCGGCACCAAGGTGCGACGGCAATTACTGGTGTCTACTGGACTAAAACTACCCACCAAGAACATGTATGTGCTGGCCGGATCAAACAAGCGCTGATAACTCACCAAAGGCTCTACCGACAAGTCGCTATCGCTCAGGTTCAACGCAGTAAAGCCGCGCCCATCGTGACAGTCCACACAAGCGTTCCCCTGCTCATCTCGGTTCGGCACAGACCAAAGCGGCTGAATGTGCTCGCGGTAATACGCATCTGCTCGGCAGTCTACGCTCATTTCTTGCTGACAAGCTAATGACAATGGCTGCTCCGAGTTTAGCTGCTCGTTGCGCACATCAATCACATCATTGTAGGCGAACGGCATGAGCGTCCAGCGATCTTCATACAGCAAGTCCGGCGTAATGGATTCGCTGCCCGCAATGGACGCTGTTAATGCTTCTGCCATGGTGTCACCCCAATTTACCGACAAAATAAATGGGTTGGCGCTCGGCCAAGGAATTTGAAGACCCAATGCGCCCGCGTTTGCCGGCGCACCGGATAACTGACCATGGGGGTAATCGCTTTGGGCTAGGTGACAGCCATGACATTCTTTTTTCTCACCCGCTTGTGCCGAAAGCAAGGTTGGATGACGCTGTAGATAACGGTACTGATAGTCCTCATGGGTGTGATTCAGCGCCTTACCATGACGATTAGTAAACTCAAACGTAAACTCAGTGTCGGCCGGCACTTCAAACAGCACCGAACCGTCTGGCTGAATTTCTTGATAACCCAAAATTTCGTATTGGTCTGGTGAAGTCGCCTTTGGCGTTAGTACTCGCACAAAACGTTCGCTGCGATCATCCATAGGCTCCAGCGAAGGAATAGCCATGCCCACGATGCCCAGCGGATGCCCACTGTAATCTTGTCCATCTACATCATAAATAGAGTGGATGTGAATCAACGCGGTGGTTGGTTCAGGTTGCGGCGGCTCTGGCGTGAACTCACCACACGCTGGATCATCGTTATAGCGCTCTAGCTGATCTTTTAACTGCAATGCGAAGGCACGATCTGATTCCGACACCGCGCATTGCGCCATTAAAGTATCTGCTTGCAGCAGCGCCGAACTCACGTCCGCGGGAACAAAACCCTGATTTGCGCCATTAAGTTTCGCCGCCACCCAGTGCTTGCCCAAGATAGTCCATGGGTCACCGTGCGAAGGTGTATTGATTAATTGATACCAGCTCGTGCCGCACAATGCCGTGTCTTCATGAATGGGCCAGCCCAATTGTTGGTTTGGATTCATGGCGTAGCGATTATGGTTTTTCCAATATCCTTTGCCGTAACACACACCATCTGGCTCGCGAGGTTGAATTGGATCCACTGGGTCCACTGGATCGACTGGATCGACTGGATCGACTGGATCGACTGGATCGACTGGATCAACTGGATCAACTGGATCAACTGGATCAACTGGATCAACTGGATCAACTGGTTCTTCGCAAATAATTTCTTCTTTATAAGTCACAATAAATGACGTGATATTCGGGTCTTTAAAGAAGTTATATTCCGTCCCCTCACGCGAGAAGAAACTCGCTCCCGTTAGATCATCTCCGACAGGGCTTTGCGAAGTGGCCCGCACCGCAATGGTAAATTCTTCCCCACGGAACGGCCCAATCACACCACCATCCGTGTTGTACCAATATTGGAAGTCGCCAATGTAATGGGAACCTGCCTCACTGCTGGTGACAGCGATTAACTCATGACCGTCATCCGCCAAAATAACCTGATCTAAAGGAACACCTTCTGCATTTAGGTTTTGATCGGTAAAGACCTCAAAATACACTTTGTTGTTACTTTGACCGGTTTCGTCTTTGTTAAAGAAGAAATACAAGAAAAGGTCATCTTTATGAATCGGTCCACGAGTCTTAACCGCATCATCGTAATTCCTAATAATGGGGCCATGATCTGCTTTGGATTCATAAAAGAAAATATGAGCGGAGTTATCCTTTGGTTGTGGTAGCGCATCATTATGTTCATCCGCTACAGCGGTTGGGTGTGCAGAATAACTGTAATAGTTATAACTATCGTCCGGCGTATTAATGCCTTGGTAAGACGTGATGTAACCCAAGAAGGAATCTCTAATTAACGAATTTGGATTCTCATCGCTTTCAATAGCAGACCAGATCGAAAGTTTTTTACCCGGTACACATACCTGTACATCAGCAATTGCTTCAATCATCACAGTATCGGGCTCACTGTCGCTCTTACCGTCATTCACGGTTAGCTCAACAACATAAAAACCCTGCTCTACTAACGTCAATGTAGGTTGCGCCGACGTTTCGTCTGTCAGCAAATTTGTACCCGTGCTTACTGGAGAGCTAATCACTCGCCAGCGATAGCTGAGCGTATCGCCATCCGGGTCCGAACTGGCATTGCCATCTAGCATAACCGTCGTGCCGACTTCTCGGCCCGTTTGATCTACACCTGCATTTGCAATGGGCGCGTTATTTACCGGATCGACTGGGTCAACTGGGTCCACCGGATCGACTGGGTCAACTGGGTCAACTGGGTCAACTGGGT
>JBFHVZ010000254.1:0-5216 GCA_041589295.1 Pseudomonadales bacterium | reverse complement strand
CTTGATTCCCGATGCCCGTCACGTCAAAACCGACGTGGATGTCGAAATCCTAGGTCGTAAAATTCGCGCCCGCGCCATCTGTGACGACGTTGCTTGGTTCGACTTTAATGCCCTATGCGACGGCCCACGCTCACAAAACGACTACATTGAACTTGGCCGACTGTTCCACGCGGTACTGGTTTCCAACGTGCCGCAAATGAGCGCCGCCAACGATGACCTAGGTCGCCGGTTTATAAACCTCATCGACGAATTCTACGACCGTGGTGTGAAAGTGATTATGAGCGCCGATGCGGCGATTCCAAACATTTACACCACGGGTACTTTGGAGTTTCCGTTCCAGCGGACTGTGTCGCGGATGTTGGAAATGCAGAGTCATGATTATCTCGCTCGTGAGCACAAAGCCTAATCTGAACTACTGCGCTCAGTAATACTTCGTTGAAGAAGCCATTTAAAATACTCATTTAAGAATACTAAACTCCGTTTTTAAATGGCTTCTTCGCCTCGTCTTACCATCGCTCGTTACGTTCAGATGCAAGAGTTAACGTCGCCACTGACGCTCAAATGCTTCGATCAAAGACTTGTAGGAGTCGAGCCCTTCGGCCCGAGCCCCGCTCGCGAGACCAAAGACCTATCTATTATCACTGCAAGGCGGTGGTGCATACCGCTGATTACATGAATACCTACAGTTAGTTAGCTTCGTTTCTTTGATTTCAAAAAACGTTTTAGGAGTCGAGCCCTTCTGCCGGAGCCCTGCTCGCGATCGCAAAGGCCTATCTACTATCACTGCAAGGCGATGGTGAACGCCGTCAAATTCTCTCCCTCAAAAACTAATCACTCAAAACCTAACCCATTAAAACCAAAACCTTTCGCAGCCACAGTCAGTTGCATTCACTAAGCACCTCGACGCGTAGCAAATCAAAAAAGGAAACAACGCATCGTGGGTGCGCAGTGGATGAGACTGTTTGTGGCTACCCATGAAGTGCACCTCAACCACGCCAATCCCCCTTTTCACAAAAGGTTTCTAATTGATAGAAATCAATCTCTACTGACTTGATTTAAAACCGAGAACAACGCTCGGGTTTGACTTGACCAATATCAAGGAAATTAACCACCGCTGGACAACACTGTCACCTGCGACATTTTGCCGCAGTTGATAAATGCACGGGTTAAGGTATTGGGATGAAGTCGAAAGCGATGTTAGGGGTCATGGTTTGGCTGTTGATGCTGTGCTTTTCGCAACTGACGCAAGCCGCCTACCTAAAAGAAGTCGACCTAACCGCGCTGGCAAAAAAACAATTCCCAAATGCAGATCGCCACGAACTCAGTACTGACATGGCCGTCATGGTGAGCTTTCAAAATGACAACGCAGTGGGTTACAGCTTCACCACTGATTCCATTGTTTCCATTCCCGCCTACAGTGGCAAACCGGTCGATAGCGTTGTCAGCATGAACGCCGAAGGCGACATTGTTTACGCACAACTGATAGAACACCACGAACCCATTTTGCTGGTGGGTATTCCCGAAAAAGAATTAGAAGACTTCGTCGCTGCGTATCAAGGCTTTAACGTCACCGACAAAATTCGCGTGGGTTCTGGCAACGACGAAAACCAAATCGACGCCATAACCGGTGCCACCGTTACCGTAATGGTGGTGAACGAAGCCATTATGAAAGCCGCGCAAAAAGTGGCTAAACACTTTCACGTTGCTGGGCTAAAAGACACGTCTAACCAACGCGCTAGCATCAATCCAGACGCATTCGAAGTAAAAAATTGGCAACAACTTCTCGAAGAACAGGCCGTCTCGCGTTTGCATTTGACTCAAGCCGATGTGGACGCAGCGTTTGCGGAAACCGAAGCGGCGGATGTTCATGAAACCGAAAGCGCCACTGACGATGTAATCGACCTTTACTTTGCCTTGTTAAATATTCCAACGGTTGGTCGCAACCTATTGGGTGATACCGAGTACGAATATTTAATGTCGCAAGCATTGCAGCCCGGTGATGTGGCCTTTGCCGTTATGGCCAACGGTGCATACAGCTTTAAAGGTAATGGCTATGTACGCGGCGGTATTTTTGATCGCACGCAGTTGCATCAGAACAACCAGGTCATGGTGTTCCGCGACTTGGATTATATCCGTCTGAGTGATGTGTATGTTGAAGGCTTCCCCGGTTTTTCCGAAATGGCCATCTTTATTGTGCGCGCCAAAGATGAATTTGATGTGGGCTCACCTTGGCAATTAGAACTGGTTATTCGTCGTCAAATTGGCCCCGTCGCCAGTTTGTTCAAAAGTTTTTATGCCGATGCACCTGTACTCGAAAACTACATCGTGCGTCCTGAACCTGTCATTGAAGAAGACACCCCGCTGTGGGTAAAAGTCTGGCACGAAAAAGCATTCCAAGTGGGTGTCATTAGTTTTGCGTTGGTGTTCCTAGCAGCATTGATTTTCATGCAGGACTATTTGGTGCGCTATCCCAAATTAATGCACAGAATGCGCACGGGCTATTTACTGTTCACGGTTTTCTTTATTGGCTGGTACAGCTTAGGTCAATTGTCGGTGGTCAACGTGTTTACCTTTGTTGGCGCCGTGTATACCGAATTCCATTGGGAGCTATTTTTACTGGATCCTGTGATTTTCATCTTGTGGGCGTTCGTGGCCATGACCTTATTGCTGTGGGGGCGCGGTATTTTTTGCGGTTGGCTATGTCCGTTTGGGGCCATTCAAGAGCTTGTAAACGAAGCCGCACGCAAACTAAAAATTAAGCAAATTGAATTGCCTTTCGCCGTACATGAACGGTTATGGGCTGTGAAATACATCATCTTACTTTTCTTGTTTGGTCTGTCGTTAGAGAGTCTAAGTCTGGCCGAGCAATATGCCGAAGTAGAACCCTTTAAAACCACCATTATGCTCAAGTTCCAACGGGAATGGGGCTATGTTTTTTATGCCGTACTGCTCATCGTCATTTCTGTTTTCAATCGTAAATTATATTGCCGCTACATTTGTCCGTTAGGTGCGGCCTTGGCAATTCCTGCGCGCGTGCGTTTGTTCGATTGGCTGCGTCGTCGCAAAGAATGTGGCCAGCCATGTCAGTTGTGTGCAGTGGAGTGTGAGATTAAAGCCATTCATCCAGATGGTCGGATTAATCCAAACGAATGCCACTACTGTTTGGACTGCCAAATGACTTATTACAACGACAAAAAATGCCCGCCGTTGGTGAACAAAAACAAAAAACGCAATAAACAATTTAACAAGAAATCACCTCAGCAGATTGATGTCGTCGAAGTGGTTTAAAACTCGCTAAAACAAAAAATTAACATTCGCAGGTTGTAAATTGAAAGGAGGTCATCATGACCAAAATTGATATTGATACAGAAGACCAAAATGTAAACGAACATGTCCGCGTCAGTCGACGCTTGTTTTTAGGTGGTTCGGCTACATTGGCAGGGGCCGCAGTGGCAGGCGTGGGCATGGCGGGCAGTATGCTGTCGCCAGAGGTTATGGCGAAATCCAAAGGCCAAAATTTTCACGTTGCACCGGGTGAACTAGACGAGTATTACGGCTTTTGGAGTGGCGGCCACTCAGGTGAAGTTCGTATTCTAGGTATTCCATCCATGCGCGAATTAATGCGTATTCCAGTGTTTAACACAGAAAGCGCAACCGGTTGGGGTTTAACCAACGAATCGAAAGAAATTCTTGGGCCAAATGCCCCGCACAATGGTGACTCTCACCACCCACACATGAGTATGACCGACGGTAAATACGACGGTAAATACGTGTGGATTAATGACAAAGCGAATACCCGCGTTGCTCGTATTCGCTGCGACATTATGAAAACCGACAAAATCACCACCATTCCGAATGCGCAGTGTATTCACGGTTTGCGCGTACAAAAAGTTCCGCATACCAAGTACGTATTCGCTAACGGTGAATTTCGTATTCCACTGATTAACGACGGTCGTGATTTAGATAATCCAGAAAAATACACCGCCATTTTCTCTGCCGTTGATGCAGAAACCATGGAAGTAGCCTTCCAAGTATTGGTATCCGGTAACCTAGATAACGTCGATGCGGATTACAGCGGTCGTTACGCGTTCTCAACTTGCTACAACTCTGAAGGTGCCGTTGACCTAGCAGGTACCATGCGTGAAGAGCGTGACCACCTAGTGGTGTTTGATATTCAAGCCATCGAAAAAGCCATTAAAGCGGGTAACTACAAAACCTACAACGGCAATAAAGTACCTGTAGTTGACGGTACTAAAGAAAACGCCGCGGCTGGTTTAACCCGTTACGTGCCTGTACCTAAAAACCCACACGGTATTAACACTGCGCCAGACGGCCGCTATGCCGTAGCGAATGGTAAGTTGTCTCCAACCGTAACGGTTATCGATACTCACAAGTTTGGTGATTTGTTTGCCGATAAAATCAAACCCCGTGATGTAGTAGCGGCCGAAGTAGAAGTGGGCTTAGGACCTCTGCACACTGCATTCGATAACCGCGGCAATGCTTACACCACGGTGTTTATCGACAGCCAGATCGTAAAATGGGATGTGGAAAAAGCCATTCAGGCGTACCAAGGTAAAAAAGTTAATTACATCAAACAGAAACTGGATGTGATGTATCAACCAGGCCACAACCACACCACCATGGGTGAAACCCGTGATGCTGACGGTAAATGGTTAATCTCTTTGTGTAAGTTCTCTAAAGACCGTTTCTTAAATACCGGCCCATTAAAAGCCGAAAACGATCAGTTGATCGATATTTCTGGCGAAACCATGAAGCTGGTACACGACGGCCCAACCTTCGCTGAGCCACATGACTGCATGATCGTTCACCGCTCTAAAGTGAAACCGCTGAAAATCTGGAAACGCGATGACCCATTCTTCGCGGGCACAGTTAAAAAAGCGAAAGCCCATGGCATCAATTTAGAGACAGACAACAAAGTTATCCGCGAAGGCAAAAAAGTCTTTGTTTACATGACCTCTATCGCGCCGAACTTTGGCATGAACGAGTTCCGTGTGAAGAAAGGTGATGAAGTAACGGTAACGATCACTAACCTTGACCAGATTGAAGACGTAACCCACGGCTTCTGTATTGCGGACCACGGTGCGCAAATGGAGATCGGTCCTCAAGCAACGGCGTCAGTAACCTTCAAAGCAGATAAGCCAGGGGTGTTCTGGTACTACTGCAACTGGTTCTGCCATGCGTTGCATATGGAGATG
>JBFHVZ010000253.1:0-5217 GCA_041589295.1 Pseudomonadales bacterium | reverse complement strand
TGGTGTTACCCATAAAAAGTAGACATCCAAATTATGCAGCAAGTGCTGCCTCTTCAAACTCAACTGGGCTAAGCCCATCGTTCGCTGAATGTCTTCGTTTTCGGTTATAAAAAATTTCAATGTAGCTGAATATACCCGAACGGGCTTCGTCTATCGACTGATAGTTTTTGGCGTAAATCAGTTCAACCTTTAAGCGTGCATAGAATGATTCCATGACAGCATTATCCCAACAGTTTCCCTTTCTGCTCATGCTTCGTGTTACACCAAGTCTTTCCAAAAAGCTTACATAGCTATTGGAGCGGTATTGCGTGCCTCTATCTGAGTGCACGATTAGACCTGGGGTGACGCCTCTCGCTGAGACCGCCATTTCCATTGCCTTGGTAATCAGCTGTTCTGTCATATTGGTATCCAAGCTCCAGCCTACGATCTTGCGTGAATACAAGTCCATGACCGTCGCTAGGTATAGCCATTTTCGCTGAACCCAAACGTAAGTAATATCGGTCACCCATTTTTGATTCGGTGCTTCGGCTGTAAAGTCTCGCCACAGTAAATTTTCAGCCACATTGTGCATGGTGAGTGCGTGACCACCATAATTAAACGCTTTGCCATTACGAGCTATCATGCTGTTTTCCTGCATGATTTTAGCAACGTAATTCACTGAACATGGGTGCCCTAGCGCATTAAGTTCTTGGGTGATTCTGGGTGCACCATAAGCGGCTTCAAATGCCTCGTAGGTGTCTTTAACGAGGCTCTCAATCTTGTCTCTACGTTGCTTTTGGTTGCTGACTGGCTGCTTGCGCCAACGGTGAAACCCTGAGCGATGCACACCTAATACATTACACATTAGGCTAATGCTGAATTGATTTAGATATTGGAGCATGAGCGCGTACTTCACTCTTGGTCTTTCGCGAAGTACGCAGAAACCTTTTTTAAAAAGGCCATCTCTTCTTTGAGGCGTTTATTTTCTCTTCTGAGGCGTCGGAGCTCTTCACTTTCTTGCTTTGAATAATCGACACCATCAACCGAGTTGAATTGCTTGTCTGATAGACGATTAAACTGGCGCTTCCAGTTAGCAATCTGTTGGGCCGAAACACCTAGTTCCTTAGCAACCTGAGCTTGGGTCACTCCCGGCTCATCCGCTCTTTTAACAGCTTCTTTGCGGAATTCTTCAGTATAATGTTGGTACTTTTTACGTGCCATGTGACACCTCCATATAGGGTCAAATATTACTATATAGGGTGTCTACTTTTCGTGGGTAACTTGGAAAACTAACGCCGCGCTCTGGGGCAAACTGGAGCGAAGCGTAAGTTTGTCCCAAGCAGTGCTTTGTTAGAGCTTTTATGGCTGAGTGTACTTAGCATCTACAATATCCTTGGTAATAACCTTTTTGTCAAAGTCTTCCATCATGGCCTTAACTGCTGTTCTCATTCTGGTTAGGAATACATAGTTGATAAATACACGATCGTTCTTTAGGCGTATAGCAGGGTATTTTTGTTTGTACTCATCAGAGGCCTTACCATCAGTATGTACGAGAAGGTGCCTGACCTCTAAATACGGAAGTGCTGCCGAAATCAAACCCTTATCAACGCCTAAACCAAGTTTATTAGAAACTTTTTCCAGCAGTTTCAATGTACTTTTTTCAGACTCTAACGCCTGAAAAACTGAGTCTGCGATTTTTTGCGTAACATACTCCCAGCCACCCGCTTCCAGAACATCCTTTGCGTCTATTTTGAA
Source organism: Pseudomonadales bacterium (assembly GCA_041589295.1). Classification (GTDB taxonomy): domain Bacteria; phylum Pseudomonadota; class Gammaproteobacteria; order Pseudomonadales; family Oceanobacteraceae; genus Bermanella. The sequence goes on along the minus strand of JBFHVZ010000253.1, from coordinate 3,483 downwards.
ATTATGTTCTCCAATAAGACGCCCTGCATCAAAACCTTTATCCGCAGCCTGCTCTAGTATAGTTCTTAAATAGTCTGTGACTTCCTCGTAAACATCTTTTATATATGCCGAATAAACTGTAGTACGAAGATGTTCAATGATAAGTTTTCGACTGCCATCAGAGTTTTGCCTTCTACTCAAATGGCTGTGTTTATCAGGATCAACCTTCTTAAGAACATTGTTTGTTCCTTGCTCTGTAAGCTCTCCTGCTATTATGCCTAACCTTAAAACATCAATAAGCTCTATATCATCGTCAAAATAATTAATTTTTGACTCGAATGCGTGAAATGCTTTAGTTCGCATCTAAACTCCGTTTCTGGTTGCTCTAACGCCTTGGTAACGGGGCCAACGTAGCGGAATAAACATGTGATAAACTGAGCGCATCGAAGCACATGTTTGTGGAGCGTAGTTGGCTCCCGTTCGCCAACTTGTTAGGCATATTTACGCCTCAGATAATCAGATCTATATTTTAATAGATTGGATATTTTGGTTCTCCAATCATCCGGCAATTTCGGATCTAACCATTCAATATCACTATACCATTCAGGGATTTTTGACTCATCGAGACTTTGTAGCCCTGCCATATTATTCCCATACAATTCAATGTGCCTTTTAAAGAAACATGCTTTTATAGAAAGCATTGAATCTGTTGGTTTTGCGTAACCTTTTGGAATCAAAACAACATTTGAAGCTGATGTGAAGTGGCCATATGGACTCACAGACATATCTACCTTTTCGAACAGTTCTTCTTCTAGTTTTCTCTCATCTTGTTTATGGGAGAAGACATGGGCCAATTCAAATTTACCCAATCCGCTCTTCGCCCACATCCCGTTAGAGCCACCTGAATAGGCTCTATTCATTGCCAAAAATGCCCAAATATGTCGTGGAAATGTATTGTCATTTAAAACCGTCCCGTCAACCGCGTAAACGCGATTCTTCCATGGGTCGACTTTTTCAAAGTTTACAGGCCTACGAAATCCGGGAAACACGCAATCAGATTTTTCATAGAAAAAGCTTTCTAAATTAATCTTTTTTGAACAGTATCTTTCAAATTCTTGTCTAAATTTCTCGTTTTCTTTCTGTATAGAAAAAACAATTTCTGGATGAATATGGTGAGTTACCTTTCCCAGCAATAAGGCTAATTCTCTTTCGGCAGAATCTGAATAATCTTCGAATATGTAATCGCTCAAAGCTTGCCTCTTGATTGCCTAACAGTTTATTCTGCGTCACTTGACGCTTTTCCCGGCGACGCTTCTGCCGGGACAAATCACGCCACGCAATTTCATTAAAGTCCCGTATCATGAGGCCTTAGGCCTTATTTGGCAATTTTTTACAACCCTGCAAACACGCCCTGTCACTTTCCCAAAGCTGGTCTAACCCATTCTTTTTAAAAGGCTTTTTAGCCACTCATACTTTCTACTGATTATTTGAAAATTATCGGAAGTTTCCGGATTAAAACGTCACGTGACTGCATATTATATTTCGCTGTCACGCGACGTTTTTGCCCGACAAAACACTCATACTCACTCTTGATTTGATTTCGATTGGTTTTGCTGTTGCTGCAATCAACTTTCACGGCAATAAAAAAGGGCATGGGGTTTTTAGCCCCATGCCCTTTTGTTTTGGTGTTGTTTTTTGTTGCGCTGTTTTTAGATTTTTTGTTGCTGGTTTATTTTTCCAGCATGGCGACGACGCCTTGGCCGCCTGCGGCACAGATGGATATTAAACCTTTACCACTGCCCTTTTCGTTTAGCAGTTTGGCGAGATTGCCAACGATGCGGCCTCCGGTGGCGGCAAATGGGTGGCCGGTTGCCAGTGAGCTGCCGTTGACGTTGAGTTTGTCCATGTCGATTTGGCCAAGCACGTTGTCTAGCCCTAGGCGGTTTTTACAGAAGTCTTCTGTGTTCCACGCTTTTAATGTGGCCAGTACTTGTGCGGCGAAGGCTTCGTGAATTTCGTAGTAGTCGAAATCCTGCAGGGTCATGTTGTTGCGCGCTAACATGCGCGGCACGGCGTAGGCCGGTGCCAGTAGCAGGTCGTCTTTGTAGTCGCTGTCTTTGGCAATAAAGTCAACGGCGGCGGTTTCGTAGTCGGTTAGGTAGGCCAATACGGGGAGGCCTTTTTCGTTGGCCCATGCTTCGCTGGCCAGTAGCACAGCGGAGGCGCCGTCGGTGAGTGCCGAGCTGTTGCCTGCGCTAAGTGTACCGCCGTCTTTGTCAAACGCTGGGCCTAGGGTCGCGAGTTTTTCTAGAGTGGTGGATGGGCGCAGCAGGTTGTCTTTGTCTAGGCCGTTGAAGGGTGTCATTAGGTCTGACATGAATCCGCTGTCGTAGGCTTTGGCTAGGTTTTGGTGGCTTTTGTAGGCCAGTTGGTCTTGTTGGTCACGGGGGATCTGCCAGCGCTTGGCGGTCAGTTCGGTATGGCCACCCATGGACAGGCCAGTGCGCGGTTCGCCATTACGCGGCAGGTCCGGCATTAAAAATTGCGGGCGCATTTTCGCGAGCACTTTAAGGCGCTGGCCGAGTGTTTTGGCGCGGTTGAGTTCTAACAATAATTTACGGAAGGATTCGTTCGCGGCGATGGGCGCGTCGGATGTGGTATCGACGCCACCGGCGATGCCGGATTCGATCTGCCCCAGTGCGATTTTATTAGCAACGGTAATAAAGGCTTGCAGGCCCGTGCCGCAGGCTTGTTGCAGGTCGGTACAGGGGGTAGATGCGCACAGGGTGGTGTCCAGCACGGTTTCGCGCACTAGGTTAAAGTCGCGCGCGTGTTTCATAACAGCACCAGCGCAGACTTCGCCCACGGCTTGTCCTTGTAACCCAGTGCGATCCACTAAGCCTTGGATGGCGGCAGCTAGCATGGCTTGGTTGCTGGCAACGCTGTAGGCGGTGTTGGATTTTGCAAAGGGAATTCGGTTTGCCGCTACGATGGCGACACGACGGGGAAATGCCATGGGTTACCTCTGACAGGTGATTTTTATTGTTAAGACTGCTTGGGCCAAGAAATATCGAGTTTTCTATGTTGAGCGACACAATCTCGCAGGTAAAGATTGATTAGGCTTTGGTAAGGTACACCGCTTTCTTCTGCCATGTCCTTAAAATAGGTAACAACATCTTCGCTTAAGCGAATGGTAACAGGCTTTTTAAGTTTGGAAGCGTACGGGTTTTTGCGGGCCTTCATTTTTGAAAGGTCATACTCTGCTTTCATGTCAGATACTTTCATAATGTTTGCGCTCCAATTTCGTTGCTTTCCTAGCGGAGATAATACGGATGATCTCCGGGCCGCAGCATCCATGCTGCGGCTTGCGGTCGTTACTTCTCAGCGCGACCCATGAACTTGCGTTCTTCTACGTTGATCTTGATGCGATCACCGGTGGAGATGTGCTCTGGCACTTGTACAACCAAGCCAGTAGTTAATGTGGCTGGTTTGGTACGGGCCGTA
>JBFHVZ010000252.1:0-5238 GCA_041589295.1 Pseudomonadales bacterium | reverse complement strand
AGTATTTTAAATGGCTTCTTCAACGAAGTATTACTGAGCGCAGTAGTTCAGATTAGGCTTTGTGCTCACGAGCGAGATAGTCGTGTGACTGCATTTCCAACATCCGCGACACAGTCCGCTGGAACGGAAACTCCAAAGTACCTGTGGTGTAAATGTTTGGAATCGCTGCATCGGCGCTCATAATCACCTTCACACCACGATCATAAAACTCGTCAATCAAGTTAATGAAACGACGACCTAGGTCATCGTTGGCGGCGCTCATTTGCGGCACGTTGGAAACCAGTACCGCGTGGAACAGTCGGCCAAGTTCAATGTAGTCGTTTTGTGAGCGTGGGCCGTCGCATAGGGCTTTAAAGTCGAACCAAGCAACGTCGTCACAGATGGCGCGGGCGCGAATTTTACGACCTAGGATTTCGACATCCACGTCGGTTTTGACGTGACGGGCATCGGGAATCAAGCTGTCGAAACTGGTTTGCAGGCTGGAATCCGCTTTGTCGTCCAGCGGGTAGTGGTAAAGCTCGGCTTGCTCCAGTGTGCGCAGTCGGTAGTCCACGCCGCTGTCGACGTTGACCACTTCTGTGTATTTGTTTAGCAGTTTAATGGCGGGAATAAAGCGATCGCGCTGTAGGCCGTTTTCGTACAGGCCGTCCGGTACGATGTTCGATGTCGCAACCAAGGTTACGCCACGGGCGAACAGGGCTTGCATCAAACCGCCAAGGATCATGGCATCGCCAATATCCACCACGAAGAATTCGTCAAAACAAATGACCACGGCTTCTTTAGCAATGCGATCGGCCACGATTTCGAGGGGGTTTTTCTCGCCGGTTAACTGGGTTAAGTCTGTGTGTACACGCTGCATAAAGCGGTGAAAGTGCGTACGCATTTTGCGCTTGAACGGCAACGCGTCGTAGAAGGTATCCACCAAATAGGTTTTGCCGCGCCCAACACCGCCCCAAAAGTACAGACCCATGACAGGCTCTTTACGCTTGCTGCCGAGCAGCTTCTTAAGGGCCGAACGGTTTTGGCTTTCCTGATATTGCGCGACCAGATCATCATATAGACGCTGCAAGTGCTTCACCGCCATTTCTTGGGCGGCATCATATGAAAAGTCATCCCGTTCTAGGTCTTGGCGGTACAGTTCTAGTGGCGTGCTCATAAGGATCAGTATAGGCAGAATTTTGGGCGGCAAATGTACCGATTCGTCCCTGCTGGCGCAACTTATAGCCGCTATAAGCGGCGGCTATAACTGTACTTTTGCCGCAAGGTTACCTTGCACCGGACTGGCTACAAATCACCAAAAAGTTATGCTGGCGTATAACTTGAGGTCTAGTATAGTATTTGATCACTTAGCTGGAGCATTAACAGGAGCAAGCCATGACTGCGGTAACCGTTCGCCAATCCGGTGGTGCGGACATTGTCAGCATCCCCAAAGCCATTGGGAAAACCTTAGGCATTAAAGCAGGTAGCCAGTTGGAGCTGTCCATTGAAGACAATAAAATTGTGCTAACTCCCATTAAAGAATCACAGGATTTAGCATCACTGCTGGCTGACTCGCCTAAAGACTGCTTTGCAATCAGCGAAGAAGACAGAGAATGGCTGGATGCCGACTCTATTTTGCAAAATGACAAGGATGCCTAATGTACGTACCCGAAAAAGGCGACATCGTATCGCTCAGTTTCGACCCCAGCGCTGGCAAGGAAATCATGAAGCGACGCCCTGCGCTGGTAATCTCTCGCAAGCTTTTTAACGAACATACTGGCTTTGCCATCGTCGCCCCCATCACCAGCACCCAACGCGGAATGGCCTTGGAGGTCGTGTTGGAAGACACACAAACGCAAGGGGCTGTATTAATTCATCAAATGCGCTCGCTCGACATCGAGAGCCGCGGCATTCAGTTCATTGAGCACGCACCAGAAGCCGTCATTACCCGCGCCACTGAGCTGGCAACCACCATCATCCGTTAGTTTTGGCTGTCCTCATTTAGCCGCTCTTAAATGTGGTCTTCCAGTGTTTCGCGCAACCGCTCGCGCAGTTCGATCAATTTGCCGTGAAAGAAATGGCTAGCCCCTTCGAATTCTAGAATTTCGACTGGCGGCACCAAGGCGTGCGCCCAGTCCAGCCCAGCTTGGGCGTCCACCACTTCGTCTTCTTCGGCAATCACCACTGTGGTGGCACAAGGCATAACATCTGGGTAGGAAAAGTTTTCCACAGACGGGGCGATTAACGCGAGGTGATCCACCACGCATACACCCGCTTGATCCGCCAAGTCGGCCGTGGCCTGCGCCGCCACGTAAGAACCAAAACTAAAACCTGCCATAAACAGACGATTAGCCCCTTCTTGGGTTTGTAGGTGTCGCACCACTGCCAATGCATCTAGGGTTTCACCGGTGCCGTGAGCATACTCGCCCGCGCTTGCACCGACGCCACGAAAGTTAAAACGCACCACGTTCAACCCCAAAGATTCGTACAGCTTGGCCAGCGTGGTGACGACCTTGTTATTCATGGTGCCGCCAAACAGCGGATGGGGGTGGCACACCACAGCCCAAGACTGCGTATTAGGGTTGCGCTGAATCTGGGCTTCTAACGGTCCGGCGGGACCGACAATGCTGAGTTTTTCCATAGAGATTTCTTGGCTAACACAAAGTGAATAATGGTGAATAAAGAAAGAGTATCCCAGCCTCCGCCAGTTGAACATCCGCATTAACCAGCATAGAGTGACAACACATTCTCACTGTGGGCGAGGGCGAGCCATGAACAGTATCATTATTTCCAGCGTATTGACGTTTTTGGTGGGCGTTGGCATCGGCATGTTAGTACAGCGCTATGTGGTCAACCGCGGCAGCAAGGTCAGCCAGTTGAAGAACGAAATCGAGCGTTTACGGGGCGAGCAGCTGCACATTAAAGATTCCCTTGAGCAACACTTTCGCAAAACCGCTGACCTAACAAACAGCCTTACAGACAATTACAAAGCGCTTTACCAACACCTGGCCACGGGTGCGAACGAATTTACCCAACAACCACTGGCGGAGTTTTCGCAGTTGCTTGAGCAGACCGACAAGCCCGCTGACGAATACATAGACTACGCCGCCGCAGGGTTGGACCCGCAAGCGGTCCATGAAGAAAGCAAAGAAACTGAGCAACGCAAAGAGCCTGCTTGATCAATCTTCGATTCTGTTTTCCCTTCTGAAAAGCAGGCCAAATAATGGCGGTGTGTGGATCAGGTAAGGCACGCCGTCTGATCAAGCATTTGGTCACATATCACGTTATATTCATATTACTTCTTCGTCTAACACATCGTCTTTTTATGCCTCTGGACCGCTGGTATAGTAGCGTCCACTTAAAACTAGGATTGGAACGATTGCGCCTAGCGGTTTGAAACCAAATCAAACCCTCTCTGGCATCAAGATTTCCAAAGTTTAGGAGCTGAAAGGTCAATGTCCGACTACAACCTTACTCACCTCAAACAACTTGAGGCTGAAAGTATCCATATCATCCGCGAAGTAGCCGCTGAGTTTGATAACCCAGTGATGCTGTACTCCGTGGGTAAAGATTCTGCTGTGATGCTGCACTTGGCCCGTAAAGCCTTTGCCCCTGGCATCCCACCGTTCCCATTGCTGCACGTGGACACCACATGGAAATTCAAAGAAATGATTGAATTCCGTGACCACATGGCTAAAACCTCAGGTATGGAACTGCTGGTACACATCAACCAAGAAGGTGTTGAACAAGGCGTTGGCCCGTTCACCCACGGTTCTAGCAAGCACACCGACATCATGAAAACCCAAGGCTTGAAACAAGCGCTGAACAAGTACAAGTTCGACGCTGCCTTTGGCGGTGCCCGTCGTGACGAAGAAAAGTCCCGCGCAAAAGAGCGTGTGTACTCCTTCCGTGACAAGAACCACCGTTGGGATCCAAAAAACCAGCGTCCAGAGTTGTGGAATATCTACAACGGTAAAGTGAACAAAGGCGAAAGCATTCGTGTGTTCCCATTATCTAACTGGACCGAGTTGGATATCTGGCAATACATCTATTTAGAAAACATCGAAATCCCAGGTCTGTACCTAGCCGCAGAACGCCCAGTGGTTGAGCGTGACGGCATGCTGATCATGGTGGACGACGAGCGTATGCCTTTAGAAGAAGGCGAAGTGCCACAGAAGAAAATGGTGCGCTTCCGTACATTGGGTTGTTACCCACTGACCGGCGCGGTGGAATCCGAAGCGGCCACCTTGCCCGACATTATTCAAGAAATGCTGCTGACCACCACATCAGAGCGTCAGGGCCGAGCCATTGACCACGACAGCTCAGGCTCCATGGAGAAGAAGAAGCAGGAGGGGTACTTCTAATGTCTCACCAATCCGATTTGATCGCAGAAGATATTCTGGCGTACCTAAAACAACACGAAAACAAAGAACTGCTGCGCTTTTTGACCTGCGGTAACGTGGACGACGGTAAGTCCACCTTGATCGGTCGTCTGCTGTACGATTCAAAAATGATCTTTGAAGATCAACTGGCCGCTATCGAAAACGACAGCGCCAAGCACGGCACCACAGGCGAGAAAGTTGACCTTGCATTATTGGTTGACGGTCTGGCGGCAGAACGCGAACAAGGCATCACCATCGACGTGGCCTATCGTTATTTCTCCACCGACAAGCGCAAGTTCATCATCGCCGACACACCGGGACACGAACAGTACACCCGTAACATGGCCACCGGTGCATCCACCTGTGATCTAGCGGTTATTTTGATCGACGCCCGTTACGGCGTACAAACCCAAACCAAACGTCACAGCTTTATTGCTTCTTTGTTGGGCATTAAGCACGTTGTGGTTGCGGTAAACAAAATGGACCTGTTGGACTTTGACCAAGCCAAGTTCGAACAAATCAAAGACGACTACAACGCCTTTGCAAAAGGTTTGAACCTGAAAGACGTTCACTTCGTGCCACTGTCTGCCCTAGACGGCGACAACGTGGTTAACCGCAGCGAACGCAGCCCTTGGTACAAGGGTCAAACCCTGATGGAAATTTTGGAAAGCGTTGAAATCAACGAAGACCGTAATTTAGAAAACTTCCGTTTCCCGGTGCAGTATGTAAACCGCCCGAACTTAGACTTCCGTGGTTTCTGCGGCACGGTCGCGAGCGGTATCGTGCGTCCGGGTGATGCCATCACCGCTTTGCCATCAGGCAAAAAGAGCGTGGTGAAATCCATCGTCACTTATGAAGGCAACCAACAAGAAGCCTT
>JBFHVZ010000251.1:0-5315 GCA_041589295.1 Pseudomonadales bacterium | reverse complement strand
GGCCGAGGTGTCCGTGTTAGGTGGCATTATCGGTGGCCAGTGGCCAGACTGGTAAAGAGCGCTTTTTTGCTCCCTCTTCCCCGCTGGCAGTACTGCAGGAAACAAGGCCGTGTGATGACGGGGCTTGTTTCAGCGGTGCCTTAATAGAATTTGGACGGTAACTGTAGTACTGTTCCAACTATATGTGCCCACTAGGGCATCCCATTGAGGTTGGACCTTGAACGATATGGCAAAGAATTTGATTTTATGGCTGATCATCGCAGCCGTTCTCCTTACCGTCTTCCAAAAATTAGACTCTCCGGCATCGGCCACAGATATCTCCTACTCCCACTTTGTAGAGCTAGTGGATAAGCGCCAAGTCAAAAAAGTCAGTATCGCTGGCACCACGGTGCGCGGCGAGTTTTCCAACGGCCAGTACTTCGAGACTGTGCTACCTAATTACGATCCTAAGTTATTGGACCAACTGCTAAATAACCAAGTTGAGGTTGTTTATAAGCAGCCTGAACAGCAAAGCATTTGGACCCAGCTGCTGGTCGCGTCCTTTCCGATCCTCGTCATTATTGCGCTGTTCATGTTTTTCATGCGCCAGATGCAAGGTGGCGGCGGCGGCGGTCGTGGCCCTATGGCGTTTGGTAAGTCCAAGGCCAAATTGCTAGGCGAAGACCAGATCAAAACCACGTTTGCTGATGTAGCAGGCTGTGATGAAGCAAAAGAAGATGTACAAGAACTGGTGGAGTTCCTGCGCGATCCTGCCAAATATCAGCGCTTAGGCGGCCAGATTCCTCGTGGTGTGTTAATGGTGGGTCAACCGGGTACAGGTAAAACCCTATTGGCCAAGGCCATCGCCGGTGAAGCGAAAGTACCGTTCTTCTCTATTTCTGGTTCTGACTTCGTTGAAATGTTCGTCGGTGTGGGTGCCTCCCGTGTGCGTGACATGTTTGACCAGGCTAAGAAACAAGCCCCTTGTATCATCTTTATTGACGAGATCGACGCCGTGGGTCGTAGCCGTGGCATCGGCATTGGCGGCGGTAACGACGAACGTGAACAGACTTTGAACCAATTATTGGTTGAGATGGATGGTTTCGAGGGTAATGACGGCATCATCGTCATCGCCGCGACTAACCGACCAGACGTGTTAGACCCAGCCTTGATGCGTCCGGGTCGTTTCGACCGTCAGGTGGTGGTCGGTCTGCCAGACATCCGCGGCCGTGAGCAAATTTTAAAAGTGCACATGCGTAAAGTACCTGTGGGCGACGGTATTGACGCCAAGGTGATTGCTCGTGGTACTCCGGGTTTCTCTGGTGCGGATTTAGCTAATCTAGTAAACGAAGCGGCACTGTTTGCGGCCCGTGCAAACCGCACCTCGGTCAGCATGGAAGAATTCGAAAAAGCCAAAGACAAAATCATGATGGGCGCGGAACGCAAGTCCATGGTGATGTCCGATAAAGAGAAAGAAAACACGGCGTATCACGAAGCGGGCCACGCCATTGTAGGTCGCTTGGTTCCTGAACATGACCCTGTGTATAAAGTGTCGATTATCCCTCGCGGCCGTGCGCTGGGTGTGACCATGTTCTTGCCAGAAGAAGATCGTCACTCAATTAGCAAACGCGGTATCGAGAGCAACATCTGTTCTTTGTACGGTGGTCGTATCGCTGAAGAGATGACCTTGGGTAAAGATGGCGTGACCACGGGCGCGTCTAACGACATTGAGCGTGCGACTCAGTATGCCCGCAACTATGTCACCAAGTGGGGGCTGTCTGAAAAGCTGGGTGCCCAGCTGTACACAGAAGAAGAACAGAACAGCTACTTGGGTTCAGCAGGTGGCGGTCAGATGTCGCACTTGTCTGACGAGACGGCACGATTAATTGATACGGAAGTAAAAGAACTGCTGGACCGTTGTTATAAGCGCGCAACGCAGATTCTTGAAGACAACCGTGACAAATTGGAGTTGATGAAAGACGCATTAATGGAATATGAAACCATTGATAGCCAGCAGATCGACGACATTATGAACGGCCAAAAGCCTCGTCCTCCTATGTCTTGGAGCGATGACGGTGACAACGGTTCTGCCGGTGCCACGGTAGAAGCTACCGAAGAAAAAGTAGACGTTGCCGACGAAAGTGAAAAGTCAGTTAACGCAGGTAAGCCAGCAGGCGAACATTAATCGCACGCTGTGCTCCAACTAAAAGAGCAGCTTAGGCTGCTCTTTTTTTATTCAGACGATATATAACGGAAAATCCTTATGATTCTTCGCTGCGGTACGCGTACCTTGGATTTGTCCTACCCCAATGTCATGGGAGTGCTGAATGTCACGCCGGATTCATTTTCGGATGGCGGTCGGTTTAATGCATTGGACGAAGGTTTAAAGCAGGCCGAGCGCATGCTGGCCGAGGGTGCACATATTATTGATGTTGGGGGCGAGTCCACCCGGCCCGGTGCAACCCCCGTCAGTACCCAAGAAGAGCTGGATCGTGTGATACCCATGGTTGAGGCGATCTCGTCTCGATTGGATGTTTGTATCTCGGTGGATACCAGCTCGCCAGAAGTTATAAGTGGTGCAGCCAATGCTGGTGCTCATATGCTGAATGATGTGCGTGCCTTGCAGCGCGAAGGTGCTTTGCAAGCGGCGGCGTCTACTGATTTGCCTGTGTGCTTGATGCACATGCAAGGGCAGCCGGACACCATGCAGAACAATCCGAACTACCATCAGGTGCTAGATGACGTGTACGTTTTCTTAGCGCAGCGTATTCAGGCTTGCAGTCAGGCGGGTATCGATTTAAGCCGCATGTTAGTGGACCCAGGTTTTGGTTTTGGCAAAAGTCTTGACCATAACCTGACCCTATTGGCCAAGCTGGAAAAGCTTAAAACCCTGCGTGTACCTGTGTTGGTGGGGCTTTCAAGAAAGAGTATGATAGGCGCCATTTTAAAATCGGACGCCGGTGATCGTCCTGTGGATGATCGCTTGTTTGGCAGTGTGAGTGCGGCTGTGATTGCCGCCATGAATGGCGCGCATATTGTGCGAGTGCACGATGTGAAAGAAACGGCAGATGCCCTGAAAGTGGTGGCTGCGGTTAAGCGACTAAGTGATTAGGAAAAAAGAATAATGAGTCGGAAGTATTTTGGTACCGATGGTATTCGCGGCAAAGTTGGCGAATTTCCTATTACCCCTGAATTTGTCATGAAGCTCGGTTGGGCTGCGGGTAAGGTGTTTGCCAGTCAGGGTAAACGTCGTATTTTGATTGGTAAAGACACGCGCATTTCGGGCTATATGTTTGAGTCTGCACTAGAAGCAGGTTTGTCGTCCGCTGGTGTGGATGTGGGGTTGCTCGGGCCAATGCCAACACCAGGCATTGCCTACCTGACTCGTACGTTTCATGCGGATGCGGGCATCGTTATCAGTGCCTCGCACAACCCTTATTACGATAACGGCATTAAATTCTTTTCCGCGGAAGGCACCAAACTAGACGATGAGGTTGAACAGCAAATCGAAGACTTGCTCGATAGCCCAATGGACACGGTGTCGTCCGACAAGCTAGGTAAGGCCAATCGCATTGTCGATGCGGCGGGTCGTTACATCGAATTCTGCAAAAGCACCGTGTTTGGTTTAAGTCTTAAAGGTATGCGTATTGTGTTGGACTGTGCGCACGGTGCGACCTACCAAATTGCCCCTGCAGTGTTTACCGAGCTGGGTGCGGATGTGGTGACCATTGGCAATAAACCTGATGGTTTAAACATCAACCAGAATGTCGGCTCAACATCGCCCAAAGAATTACAAAAAGAAGTGCTCGCCATGCGCGCTGATCTAGGTATTGCCTTTGATGGTGACGGTGACCGTGTGGTCATGGTGGATCACAAAGGCGAGTTGGTGGATGGTGATGAATTGATATTCATGATTGCTCGCAGCCTAAAAGAGCAGGGTCTTCTGCAAGGCGGGGTGGTTGGCACCTTGATGTCTAACATGGGCATGGAAGTGGCGCTGAAAGAGCTGGGTATTGAGTTTGATCGAGCTAATGTTGGTGACCGTTATGTGCTGCAAAAACTAGCTGAGCATGGCTGGAACATAGGTGGCGAAGGTTCTGGTCATATTCTATGTTTGAATGCCACCACAACGGGCGATGGCATTGTAGCTGCTCTGCAGGTTGTAAAAGCGCTGGTGGATCACAGTCAGAATCTGCATCAGTTTAAGCAGGGAATGAGCAAGTACCCGCAAGTAATGAAGAACGTCAAAGTGACCGACAAGTCCATTGTTGAACAGGCTGCTATTCTCGCAGCGGTGGCCGAAGCTGAGGCGGAATTCAACGGACGTGGTCGAGTGCTGTTACGTCCTTCTGGTACCGAACCCGTGGTGCGAGTCATGGCAGAGGGTGAGGATGCAGCCTTGGTTACACGTATTGTCGATCGACTGGTCGATATCGTCAGTCAGGCTGTGTGATAAACCCTTGCACAATTAATTCAAAAAGCCTGTTTGCAAGTCGTCGCACTCTGGAGAGGCATGGCTTGTGTCAGGCTGTAAAATTGGGGTAGTATCGCCCCCTTCCTGACGTTGAGGAATGACAATGCGCCGCACACTTGTAGCCGGAAACTGGAAAATGCACGGGTCTCTGGCCGAAAATCAAACTCGCTTAACTGCGTTGGCAGGAGCGAACTTGGTGTCTGAGCAGGTGCAAGTGGCTGTATTCCCAACCTATCCGTACTTGGGGCAATGCCGCAGTGTACTGGGGAATAGTGGCATCGAATTCGGTGCGCAAAACGTCAGTGAATACACCATGGGTGCCTATACTGGTGAAGTCTCTGCCGAAATGCAGAAGGACTTTGGTTGTAGCCAAGTGATTATCGGTCACAGCGAACGCCGCGCCATCTATGGTGAAAGCGATCAAGTTATTGCGCAGAAATTTGTAGCAGCGCAGGCAGCGTACTTAGTACCCGTGCTGTGTGTTGGCGAGACTTTAGAGCAGCGCGAACAGGGCGAAACCCAAAATGTGGTAGCCGAACAAATTGATGCGGTGATTGCGGTTGCGGGTATTCAGGCATTTGCTAATGCTGTAATTGCTTATGAACCGGTTTGGGCCATAGGTACAGGCAAAACCGCAACACCTGAGCAAGCTCAAGAAGTGCATCAGGCTATTCGTCAGCAGCTTGCAGCTTACGATGCGCAGATTGCAGACAAAATTCAAATTCTATACGGCGGCAGTGTTAAACCTAGCAATGCGGCTGAAATTTTTGCCCAGCCCGACGTGGATGGTGCATTAGTGGGTGGCGCCTCTTTGGCGGCCGAAGATTTTATTCAAATCTGTCGAGCAGCGGGCTGACAGGTT
>JBFHVZ010000250.1:0-5316 GCA_041589295.1 Pseudomonadales bacterium | reverse complement strand
CGCGTTCTATCTATATCTAAATAGTAGAACGAAATTCTGGTACAACCGAGTGGATTCGAACCACCGACCCCCACCATGTCAAGGTGGTGCTCTAACCAACTGAGCTACGGTTGTATAACAGGGCTGATGCCCAAGCGCCGGCCATTCTACCCAAAACTAATCGCCTTGCAAGCAAATCCTGCTAAGTTCTTCTTATTTATACATATTTTGCCGTTTCTCATTGTGGTTAATTAGTGGTTTAATATGCGCCCTTATTTTTAACCCAAAGATGTCGTGTAATCGTGTTTCCTGGGCGATTCAGGTAGCGGTACTTGGTAAGTACACCAGCCCCTGCATAAGCAAGGAAGGTAAGCGATCAACGCGGCTCATGTGTGGCTTAGTAGGCCCCACCACTGAAATAGGAAAGCAACATGCCTGTTATTACTCTTCCGGATGGCTCCCAGCGCCAGTTCGATTCTGCTGTATCGGTTATGGATGTCGCCGCTGACATTGGTACCGGTCTAGCCAAGGCTACCATCGCCGGTGAAGTTGATGGTGTTTTAGTTGACGCCTGTGACCTGATCGAGCAAGACGCCAAGCTGCGCATCATTACCGCCAAAGATAAAGAAGGCGTTGAGATTTTACGCCACTCCTGCGCGCACTTATTGGGTCACGCCATTAAGCAACTGTGGCCACAAACCAAGATGGCCATCGGTCCCGTTATCGACAATGGTTTCTACTATGACGTGGACGTTGACTTTCCAATTAACGAAGAAGAATTGCAAAAGCTTGAAAAGCGCATGATGGAACTGGCTAAAACCAGTTATCCCGTGGTGAAAAAAGTAGGCTCTTGGCAGACCGCTTACGATACGTTTGCTGAGCGTGGCGAGAGCTACAAGCAAGAAATATTGGATGAAAACATCCCTAAAGACAGCACGCCCGCGCTGTACCATCACGAAGAATACATCGACATGTGTCGTGGCCCGCACGTACCGAGCATGAAGTTTTGTCAGAACTTCAAACTCATGAAGGTAGCCGGTGCCTACTGGCGTGGTAACTCTGACAACAAGATGCTGCAACGTATTTACGGCACAGCTTGGGCAGATAAGAAAGAATTGAAGGCTTACTTGCAGTTGTTGGAAGAAGCCGAGAAGCGTGACCACCGTAAGCTGGGTAAAGCTCTGGACTTGTTCCACTGGCAAGAAGAAGCACCGGGCATGGTGTTCTGGCACGGTAAAGGTTGGACGATCTACACCGAACTTGAAAAGTTCGTGCGCGAGAAGTTGTCTCAGTACAAATATGCTGAAGTGAAAGCGCCTATGGTGATGGATCGCTCTTTGTGGGAGCGCTCAGGTCACTGGGACAAGTTCTCAGACGCCATGTTCACCACCGAGTCTGAAAAGCGTGAATATGCCATCAAGCCTATGAACTGTCCGGGCCACATTCAGATCTTCAACCAAGGTCTGAAGAGCTACCGTGACCTGCCACTGCGTTTGGCGGAATTTGGTTGTTGTCACCGTAACGAGCCATCAGGTGCTTTGCACGGCTTGATGCGTGTACGTTCATTTACTCAGGACGATGCCCATATCTTCTGTACGCCAGAACAAATTCTGGAAGAAGTCAGTGGTTGTATCGCCATGATTCAGGATACCTACAAAACCTTCGGCTTCACTGACTTGGCGGTGAAACTGTCCACGCGCCCAGAACAGCGCATCGGCAGCGATGAAGTGTGGGACGACGCCGAGCAAGCGCTGGCGGATGCCCTGAATCATGCGGGCTTGGCATTTGAATATCAGCCAGGTGAGGGTGCGTTCTACGGTCCTAAGATTGAATTTGCATTGCTGGATTGCCTAAGCCGCGAGTGGCAGTGTGGCACCATCCAGCTAGACTTCTCCATGCCGGGCCGCCTGGGTGCTCAGTATGTAGACAAAAATGGCGACCGCCAGACGCCGGTTATGATCCACCGTGCGATTTTGGGCTCATTGGAGCGATTCATCGGTATTTTGATCGAAAACCACGCTGGCTCGCTGCCTACTTGGCTGAGCCCGGTACAGGCGATGGTCATGAATATCACGGATAATCAGGCTGAATACGTACAAAAAGTACAGGAAACCCTTGCTGCACAAGGCTTGCGAGTGGAATCGGACTTGAGAAACGAGAAAATCGGCTTTAAAATCCGCGAGCACACACTTCAGAAGGTCCCATATTTGCTGGTGGCCGGTGATAAAGAAGTAGAAGCAAACGCTGTTGCCGTGCGTACACGCAGTGGTGAAGACCTGGGTACCATGACCCTGGAGCAGTTCGGCGAACTGCTGCGAGGCGAAGTTGCCAAGCGCGGCCAGTAAATAATTAGTCTATACGGAGTAAGAACCATCAGACGCAACGACCGAAATAACCGAGCTCGTCCGGAAAAGCCATCCATCAATGAGAATATTAAGGCTCGGGAATGCCGACTAATTAGTGCAGATGGGGAACAGCTGGGCGTGGTGTCCATGCGTGACGCCCTAGAGAAAGCACAGGAAGCCGAATTAGATTTAGTACAGATTTCAGATGGCGATCCGATCGTTTGTAAGATCATGGATTACGGCAAGAAGCTTTATGAAGATAAAAAGCAGAAAGCCGCCGCCAAGAAGAAGCAAGTTCAAACCCAGGTGAAGGAAATTAAATTCCGCCCTGGCACTGAAGAAGCGGACTACCAGGTAAAACTTCGCAGCCTGGTTAAGTTCCTTGAGCATGGGGATAAGGCCAAGATTACCTTGCGTTTTCGCGGTCGTGAGATGGCCCACCAAGAATTGGGTATGCAGTTGTTGCAGCGCGTTGAGGAAGACCTCAAAGAGCTGGCTAACGTTGAGCTGCGCCCAAAAATGGAAGGTCGTCAGCTAACCATGGTGTTAGCCCCCATTAAGAAGAAGTAGTTAGGCCAATATCAAGTGGTCTAAAAGACAGTTGAAAATACTGTCTTTTGGATTTAGGGCGTTAACGAAAAGCTTAGAACAAGGCAAAAAATGGATTTGGAGCGCAGTTTAGTTTACTAAATGAGCATTCAAATCCATTTTTTAACGCAGTTAAAAGCTTTGCAGTTAGCCATAAACCTGAAGACCCGCCTGCTGCTGTTGATAAAACCCAATGCGATGAGAGTATGACTATGTCTGCTAAAATCAAAAGCCATAGCGGCGCTGCAAAGCGTTTCAAGAAGACCGGTAACGGCTTCAAACACCGTCAAGCACACCGTTCTCACATCTTGACCAAGAAGAGCACTAAGCGTAAGCGTCAACTGCGTAAACAGCTTCAGATCCATGCATCTGATATCCCGCTGATCAAGCGCATGCTGCCTAGCGTTTAATTCACATTCATTGGTTTAAGAGGAGTTCAACATGGCTCGAGTAAAACGTGGTGTGATCGCGCGCCGTCGTCATAAAAAAGTTCTGAAGCAAGCTAAAGGTTACTACGGTGCACGTTCACGTGTATTCCGCGTAGCTAAGCAAGCGGTTATCAAAGCGGGTCAATACGCTTACCGTGACCGTCGTCAGCGTAAGCGTCAATTCCGCGCTCTGTGGATTGCACGTATCAACGCTGGTGCTCGCATCAACGGTCTGTCTTACAGCCGATTTATTAACGGTCTGAAAAAAGCCTCTATCGAAATCGATCGTAAGGTTTTAGCTGACTTGGCCGTTAATGAGAAAGGCGCTTTCACTGCTCTGGTAGAGAAAGCAAAAGCCTCTCTGTAATAGCCAAAGCTAAACAGATCGACAGTCACAAGCGTCACTCAGTGATGGCTTGTTACGAATAGGGGAAGTGCCGTCCGGCCTTCCCCTGTTTTTTTATCTGAATTAAAACCGCAATCTGGCGGACATGCACAACCTGTATAAGTGCTCGCATGGTCGCTGTGAACCAATTTTGGAGCAGGAAATTGGAAAACCTACAATCGCTCGTTAAAGAAGCATTAGTTGCAGTCGAGCAAGCCGCCGATGCCAAAACCTTGGATCAGGTCCGCGTGGACTACCTAGGTAAAAAAGGGGTATTAACTGCCCAGCTGAAAAACTTGGGGCAACTGAGCGCAGAAGAGCGTCCAGCCGCAGGTGCAAAAATTAACGAAGCCAAACAAGAAGTCGAAACAGCCATTCGCGCGAAAAAAACCGCGATGGAAACTGCTGCTTTGGCCGAAAAACTTGCTTCTGAATCTGTCGATGTGACCCTGCCTGGTCGTGGCCAGAAGATTGGTGGTCTACATCCTGTGACGCGTACGTTAGAGCGTATCGAGCGCTTTTTCCGTAACGCCGGTTACAAGGTCGAGCACGGCCCAGAAGTAGAAGATAACTTCCATAACTTTGACGCATTGAATATCCCAGCGCACCATCCTGCCCGTGCGATGCATGATACTTTCTACTTTGATGCCGATAAGTTATTGCGTACGCACACGTCCCCTGTGCAAATTCGTACCATGGAAACGCAAGAACCGCCTATCCGTATCATTTGTCCTGGTCGTGTATACCGCTGTGACTCCGACCAAACTCACACCCCTATGTTCCACCAAGTAGAAGGGTTGTTAATTGATAAGCAAGTAAGCTTCGCGGATCTAAAAGGCACCGTTGAACAGTTCTTGCGCGTGTTCTTTGAAGACGAAAACCTTAACGTGCGCTTCCGTCCTTCTTACTTCCCATTCACTGAGCCATCTGCTGAATTTGATATTGAATGGGCATCCAGCAAAACCGGTTGGTTAGAAGTGGGTGGCTGCGGCATGGTGCATCCGAATGTATTGAAAGCGTCTGGTGTTGATGACGAAAAATACATGGGCTTCGCCTTTGGTTTAGGTGTAGAGCGCTTGGCCATGTTGCGTTACGGCGTAAACGACTTGCGTCAGTTCTTCGAGAATGATTTGAAATTCTTGGAACAGTTTAACTAGATAATTTATTCATCGCCCGCATACCCAAAGCACTCGCTTCGCGAGTGGGGCACACTGAGCGGCCTCCTACAGTGGTTTTGTAGGTAAGAATATTTGTAGGAGCGAGCTTGCTCGCGACAAATTAAAGATTCAGGAATACAGAAAATGAAATTCAGTGAAAGCTGGTTAAGAGAATGGGTTAGCCCAGAACTGAAAACCGAAGAACTGGTTGAACAAATCACCATGGCCGGTTTAGAAGTAGATGCAGTTGAAGCCGTGGCCACCGCCTTTAGCGGTATTGTTGTGGGTCAAGTGACCAAGCGTGAACAGCATCCAGATGCGGACAAGCTGTCTTTGTGTCAGGTTACTGATGGCAACGAGACGTTCCAAGTAATTTGCGGTGCGGCCAATGTGCGTGAAGGGTTGAAAATTCCATTCGCAAAAATCGGCGCGGT
>JBFHVZ010000249.1:0-5356 GCA_041589295.1 Pseudomonadales bacterium | reverse complement strand
GTGCGCAACATGGAAGATTTATCATTTTTCGGATTGAACTCCGACATGATGCGGTTCCATAGCAAACGCCCTGCACGCAGTTTGGCGATCTCCATATAAAAGTTCATGGAAATACCCCAGAAGAAACTCAAACGCGGAGCAAACGCGTCCACGTCCAAGCCAGCGTTAATGGCGGTACGCACATACTCGCGGCCGTCACTTAATGTGTAAGCCAGTTCAAGTGCGGCATCGGCACCGGCTTCTTGAATGTGATAACCCGAAATAGAAATGGAGTTAAACTTCGGCATATTTTGCGACGTGTACGCAATAATATCGCCGATGATGTTCATGGAAGGTGCAGGGGGGTAAATGTAGGTATTACGCACCATGAATTCTTTAAGAATGTCATTTTGAATGGTGCCGGATAATTTATCTTGCGAAACACCTTGCTCTTCAGCTGCCACAATGTAGTTTGCCAAAATGGGCAATACCGCTCCGTTCATGGTCATAGAGACAGACACTTTATCCAATGGAATTTCATTGAATAGAATTTTCATGTCTTCGACGGAGTCGATGGCGACACCGGCTTTACCCACATCACCGGTAACACGGGGATGGTCAGAGTCATAACCACGGTGGGTGGCTAAATCGAATGCAACCGAAACACCTTGTGCACCCGCGGCTAAGTTTTTACGGTAAAACGCATTGGATTCTTCTGCGGTAGAAAAACCTGCATATTGGCGAATGGTCCATGGACGACCTGCATACATGGTCGCCATGGGGCCGCGCACATAGGGCGCCATACCCGGAAAGGTATTGGTGTACTTAAGGTCTTTTACATCGTCCTGTGTGTACAGCACTTTAATAGGTACACCTTCAGGTGTATGCCATTCCATTTCTTCTGGCGTCAAACCTTTCATTTGTTTGGTTGCCAGCGCGTGCCATTCTTCGTAGGTATATTTTTTATCAGTCATATTCGTACCTCAGGTCGGACGTCGGGAGTCACACGTCCGACGACTTGTACAATCTTTATTGTAGGCCGGAAAAGCACAGCGTCTTCCGGCGAATAAACTTGAATGCTATGTCGAATTTCGTTGTTCGGATGCTGATTATTACCGATCAATTTTCTTTGTCGGATGGCGTTCCTTATCCGACCTACGCTAATTCGCAATTTCTTTGCTGTTAAAAACGTAAATGGCGAAGGTCTAGCAAGGCAAAAATTTTTGAACGACCGGAGTTTAGCTTGCTAAATGAGGATCGTGATAAAATTTTTAACACAGGTAGAGCGAGCCAGTTCGTTTTTAACCCATTGGCTGGTTTAATTCGATTAAAACACCATCACACGATTTCGGGTGAATGAAAATCACCTTACAGTTGTGTGCACCCAAGGTTGGCGCGTCACTTAAAAATTCATAGCCCTTGGCTTTTAAACGCTCAACGTCTTCTTCAATGTTGTCGCTGCGAAAACAGAGATGGTGAATACCACCGCCTTTCTTTTCTAAAAACTTTTGAATCGGGCCTTCACCATTTAATGGGTGCACCAGTTCGATTTGGGTTTCAGGCAGCGGAAAAAACGCTGTACTGGTTTTGGCGCTGTCAACGTCTTCTCTGCCTTTGTATGTTAAACCGAAATCATCCATAAAGCGTTTGATGGATTTTTCTAAATCGGGGACAGCTATCGCAATGTGGTCTAGGGCTACAATCATCTTTTTTACTCTAAGAACGAGTTAATTCATTCAGTATTTGGTCGTTTACTTGTACGTAGACAGTGGTGCTGTATAAGGTTGAATTGGAACCAACTCTTTATTAATTGGGACTTCATTTTGAGAAGGCTGTAATGCTGTTCCCTTTTTTCTGCCAATAGGATTTCTGTAATCCCAAACAATGTTAAGGGAAGAATTTTTAATCGGATCTAGCGTTTGATATCGATCATTGAAAATTGCTATATCCCGTTCGAATTTATTAGAGATGATTGGTAATTCAATATCTGCTAACCCCGGTATTCCGATAACATTTGAGCCTTCAATTAATTGGAAATGTATGTTGCCTAAGTAAACTATCTCTCCAGCCCTAACTTCGAACTCAATCGGCGTGGGTTGAGAGTCTTCAGTGGCGGTAAATTTAAAGTAGCTACTTGATACGGACCAGTTGACGAGTGCATATTTTCCAATCGGAAGCTCTAATACGTTAAGTTTTCCCATTGAATCACTAAAGTCGCTACGTGTGTAAATGTGGGAAGTAGGGATTAGCTCGTTACGTGACATAATGTGCCCTTCTTTGGGGCCGTTTATGTAAACAATTGATCTAACATCCTTAAACCAGCCGTTTGTTTGTGAAACTGATAAAACCACAATTCCGGTTTTGGTGTTGGTGGTATCTATTGGACCTTGTTTGACATTGCCGATTAAACAACCGCTCAACAGCAAGCAAATTAAAGTTAGTATTAGTAAGCGCATGATTTACAAACTCTTTAAAAAACCTTGCGTTGCTTTTTCGCGACGTGCCTGAATTTCTTCGGCGGTTTCTTCTACGATTTTTTCGTCTGGCGTAATCTTAAACAAAGGTTGGCCTTGTTTAATGATGGTGCCGTCGGTTTCAATCAATACGTCTTCGATGGTGCCGGAAAACGGTGCGTAAATTTTATTGAACATCTTCATGACTTCGATGATGTACAAAGGCTGGCCTGCTTCGAAGTGACTGCCTTTTTCAACAAATGGCGGCATCCCCGGTGCTTCACATGCGTAGAACATACCGCCTGTCGGGGCGAGAATTTCGTCGCTTTTGGCAACCGGTGGTGGCACCAGTACTTTGGCCATGGCTGCTTGCAGTTTGGCTTGGGTCAGTTGTTCTGGAATGTGAATGCTTAAATCGTCATTGACTTTTAAATCGAAGAAGCCCGTTGCTTGCGCAATGTAAGGCAGTACCGACAGAATGTCGCAGCCTGCTTGATAACCTGCGTGGGCGGCTTTGGCAGCTTGCCATTGTTCTGCGCTAATACCCGCTGGCGCTTTGCCTGCCAATGCGGTTTCGATTTGTGCAAAGGACTGCGTGCCCAGCTTTTCGCTTAGGGCATCATAGAAAGCGATAGCGTCCGTTAATACTTCGTTGTCGTGATCCCAAATCATTTCAGCTGCAGGTTTGCTGGTGCAGTAGTCCATGTTTAGGTAGTGATAAGTGTCGGCCAAAATCGAGACTGGATTCGCCAACCAAGTGACTTTGCCATTTTTCGCGATGCTGAAATGCTTTTGATTTATCGACAACCAACCAGCTAGCATGTGTGGTTCGGCCAACAGAATGTCTAATGGACGGGTTAGTAAAATCGCTTTGCGATCTAAAATATCGGCCAGCGCTTTTTGGTTGTTCGCATCAGCTTCTGCTTCGATGGTTTTGCGAGTAATTTGACCGTAGGCAAAGTTTAAATCCAAATCGTTAGCGGTTTGTTTGAGTAAACCCACCGCCGTTAAGTACGGCACGATAAAGCGCGTGGTTGGGCGTGCATTAATGTTATTGCCCAAGAACCAGTTTACCAAGCCATAATGAAACTCTAGGTTAGTGGCCAAGTCTTTGCCGCGCAGTTCGGTTACGCGTAAAACTTCGGCCATTTGTTCATAAGTTTTGGTACGGTTTTCACCAATGGTTAGCAACAACGCAATGTTAGAATCGTAAGCACCAGCTAGGTGATATTTCATAAACACACCCGTGTCTGGGTTGTGCATACTAATACCTTGGTCGTCACGAATTTCACCCGCAATCGGGTCGGACCAGTTTTTAATGACTCCGCCAGCATGGGGCTGCAGGGCTTGGTTGGTGGCGTTCATGCGGGCTTCTACCGAAGACTGGCTGCGCAAATAGCGAGTGGGTTTAGGTAGACGAGGGCCGTGTGCGGCCAGCAACATCATGGTTTCCACCAAGGATTCAACTTTAAAGCTTTCTTCTGAGTTGGCTGGGTTAGTAAATTCTAGGCCGTAGCACAGTTCGGTAACACGGTGTTCTACCTGAATGCGCGTATTCATTTCCATAAAGTAGTGAGACTCGCCATCGACAATACATTCGAATGTGCCCACCGAATCCAACTTAACGGCTTCGCCAAAGATCGCACCTTCGTTTTCCATGCGCGATAGAATCACTAAGTCTTTTTGCAGTTGTTCTGCTTCGGCCGTTTTTCCTGCCGCTTCGGCTACGGCGATGGCGGCTTTTAGTTCTTCTTCGGTAACCGATACTTCAAGTAGTTTTTGTTCGTGCATTTGCAGCGAGCAATCACGACCACCCATGGTCATGCACCATTCGCCATTGCCCACAACTTGAATCTCTTGGTGACGAGTGGTGTCGATGTTCATTTCGATCAACACGTTTTTATTGTCGCCAACACCATTGGTTTTAAGCTCGATCAAACACTCTAAAACTAAAGAAGGCACAACCGCAGCGGCTTTCTCGACTTTTTCTTCTAGGGTTTTTCCATCGTAAGAATTAGCCGCTTGTAAAATACGCTGGCCTTTACCACCGCCACCGGCAATGGCTTTTAGACGAAAACGGTTGTTAGGTTTTTCGGCCAACATGCGTTTGGCTTCGACTTGCAACGCAGCGCCTACATCGGCGGCATTAATAATGTCGATACCTGCTTTATAAGACGCAGCGAGCAGTGCCAGTGCTTTTTCTTCGTCGTCTTTGCAGCTTGCAAAATCAACCGTGAGTTGATGTTCTTGCGCACATTTTTCTAAGCCATCTTTGCCGTATTTTGCAAAAACAGCCAAAGACGTCGCATTGTTCACACCGGGCGTCACCGATACGCCGGTTTCCAGTGCGGTACGTTTTGCTTGGTCTTTCATGCCCGCCGCTTTTTGTGTAAACGAGCATGGGCCTATAAAGTTCAGTCCAGCCGCTTCCATGGCTTCTACCATTTCTGCGTCTTCGGACATAAAACCATAACCGGCAAAAATCGAGTTATAGCCATTGCTTAACGCAATGTTCACGATTTGCTTAATACGTGTGGCACGTTCTTCTTTGTCGGCACCCGTGTAATCAGGCACGCGATGGACCCGTGACGGGTCGGTTAGCTTGCGCAATTCTGGTGATAAGGCATTTTGGTAAGTGATGCTGTCTTTTTCTGATAATAAAATGCCGTAGCTATGAATCCCCATTTCATCGAATACGTCCATTGCTTCTTTACGAATTGGGCCACGGCAAATAATCAATGGACGCATGTGGGTGCAGTCGAAACTTTTTACCCAGTTGCTGTTGTGGTTGCCTAATCTTCGATCAGCATGGATTAGGGGGTTGTTTAAATAATTTTCATTTGACATAGGGTATTAAGCAAAGACCCAAAAAGCTAATTTACTCGACCTAGCTGCGTTAAAAAATTTCTCAAGATCCTCATTTG
>JBFHVZ010000248.1:0-5367 GCA_041589295.1 Pseudomonadales bacterium | reverse complement strand
ATTACCGAGCGTGAATTGGTACGACAACAAATCGAATACCTCGCCATTCAAGACCCGCTCACCGAACTCTATAACCGCTATAAATTTAATGACGAACTCGTCAGTGCCGTCGACGAAACCAAACGGCAAGAAGAACACTTTGCTATGCTGTTCATTGACCTTGACCGGTTTAAAAACATTAATGATTCGCTTGGGCATCAATTAGGTGATCGACTGTTACGTGAAGTCAGCGAGCGCTTGCGTAAAATTGTTAAACACAAACACTTTTTGGGTCGTATGGGCGGCGATGAATTTGTGGTGTTAATTCGCCACCTACAAACCAAAGATGAAGCCCGTGATTTAGCGCGTGAGATTAATCGTGTCTTGCGTATTCCATTTAATATCGAAAGCTACGAACTACGGATTTCGTGTTCCATTGGTATCGCTTTGTGCCCTGACGACAGTAACGAATCACACATTTTATGGCGCTATGCAGATACCGCCATGTACCAAGTTAAAAAGCACGGCGGCAACGGCTACCAGTTTTTCACATCCGAAATGAGCGACCAAGTTCAGTATCGTTTGAAGATCGAGCACAGTTTTATTCCGGCACTCAAGCAAAAACAATTCGAACTGTATTATCAACCTCAGGTGGATATCGTCACAGGCGGGCTAAAAGGTGCCGAGGCCTTAATTCGCTGGATGCACCCTGAGCTGGGTTTTATTTCCCCTGCTGAGTTTATTCCCGTGGCAGAAGAAACAGGATTTATTCACGATCTAGGAAAGTGGATCTTACGTGAAGCACTAGCCCAGTTGGCAGAATGGCAAAAGGTGCTGCCTACCTTAAGTATTGCGGTGAATATCTCGGCGCGACAAATTACCGATGAATTTCCAAAACTACTCGAAGGCTTAATGGCCGAGTATAAAATCACCAAAAACACCTTAGAGCTGGAAATTACCGAAAGCCTATTAATGGAAAACATCGACTATGTGCAGCCTTTGCTGAACGATGTTTGCAGTAAAGAAGTGGGCTTCGCCATTGATGATTTTGGCACGGGTTATTCGTCACTGAGCTACTTGCGCTACTTGCCGATTAACAAATTAAAAATCGACCGAGCCTTTGTTAAAAACTTAGAACACAACCAAGATGACATTGCCATGGTGCGCGCCATTATCTCCATGGGTAAAAATCTAGGCATCTCGGTACTGGCCGAAGGCATCGAAAACAATGCGCAGCTCAACATATTACGAGAGCAAGGTTGCGATGCCTATCAAGGCTACTTATTTAGTCGCCCCATTGAGAAGACAGCGTTTTACAAACAATTTATCGTCACGGATAACGATAAGGTCACCCATTTAAAGCGCTAGGGTGTTTATGCGTTAGGGCCAACAGCTACTAACAAACCTGCATCAGTGTCGGTATACTCACGCTTACCTAAGCACAGTAAACACCCTAGTTTTTTTGCACGGAGTGCATCATGAGTGCCATCGACTCTATATTAAAGTTCACTACAGATATCGCCGAGCAAGCGGGCGAGCATATAGTCGAACTGAGATCGACCCGTAAATTAAATTTAGATTACAAGCGCGGTGTCGAACTGGTCACCAATGCCGACGTCGCCGCCGACAAATTGATTACCGATGCCATTCGCCAACGCTTTCCCGACCATGACATCATGGCCGAAGAGTCTGCTCCCGATTTAGAAAAAATTAAGCATTTAGAAAAACCCTTGTGGATCATTGATCCCATCGACGGCACAGTAAACTACGCTCACTATCACAATCAGGTGGCTGTCAGTATTGCTTACGCTGTGCGCGGACAAGTGCAAGTGGGTGTAGTGTACAGCCCATTTCAAGCCGAAATGTTTAGCGCCGTACGCGGCGAAGGCAGTTGGCTAAACGACCAACCATTGCAGTGCAGTCAGGTAAACGAGTTAAGCAAAGCCATCATTGCCACTGGGTTTCCTTACGAAAAACAAGACAAGTTAGATATCTTAATGGCGCGACTGCGCGCTGTATTAGGCCAGTGTGCTGATATGCGCCGCTTAGGCAGTGCCGCGTTGGACATTTGCTGGGTGGCCATGGGCCGTTTAGATGGCTATTACGAAACCGTTAGCCCTTGGGATTTTGCCGCCGCGCAACTCATTGCCCGTGAAGCCGGTGCGGTGTGTGGTCATTTTGTTGAACCGCCCGAAGGCATTGCGCAAGAGCTTTATGGCGAAAACCTGCTAATCAGTAATCCTCATTTATACAAACAACTAAAACAGATTTTGCAGTCGGTTTAGTGAATTGCTTTTTAACTTGGCAAACACGGCACTATTCATAGGCCGCTAATCGTTTGCGTTCGGTGGCATTAAACTGTTGCTGACGCAGGGTTTCAATGGCCTCTGTTTTTTCTTCTTGCGTTAAACCTTCATCCGCTTCGATACGCGACTTAGCTTGTAGATAGTCATCAATACGGTCCTGCCATTGCGCTCGTGATTGTTCCAACTGTTGCAACCGAATGGCAGCCTCTTGGCCAAACTGCTGGCTGTTATAATCAAACACCGCTTGTTCATCTGCACCTTGTTCTTTTAATGATTGAACATGGTGAAAGGCTCGGCTGATGCGTGCGGTTTCTTCACGCATGTCGTTGAGTTCTGGTGGGAGTTGTTGTTGCAACGCCTCGAGCTGTGCTTGCTTTTCACTGTCGCTCAATTGACGGTTATTGGTGATCTCGATGCGATTTAACATGTAATCATCGTAAATATCATCAAAGCCAAAAAAGGCATCCGCGGCGGCTTCACCAAGATATTGGCTGCGTAGGTTTCTGAGTTGCTGTAACTGATAACGTAAGCGCTGAATGTCATCCACTTCGTATTGGGCTGGTGCTTCTAGCTGACTTTCTAAGGCCACCAGATTGTGTTTGTAAGCGATATAATCTTCGAATAACTTTAGCGCCTGACTGCGTGCAGGTTCTTGTAAGTTAAGCGTGATGTCATCACGCACCATTTGCATAATGGCATCCAGCGGGAACTCACCCATTAGCGATAAAAAGTATTCAAAACGATGCTTAATATCGTCGGCTAACAACAGGTTGCCTTGATCATCCACTGGGTACAGGCCGTCAATTTGAGTGCCTTTTAGCGACGAGT
This sequence comes from Pseudomonadales bacterium, assembly GCA_041589295.1. Classification (GTDB taxonomy): domain Bacteria; phylum Pseudomonadota; class Gammaproteobacteria; order Pseudomonadales; family Oceanobacteraceae; genus Bermanella. Next base: position 2,254 of record JBFHVZ010000248.1, on the reverse strand, counting down.
TTTCCAGCACTTCTGGCAAGTTGTTGTTCATGGCCGCTCGATGTTCGGCATGACGACGTGCTGTTTCATTCACGTGTTGGTTGGCGGTCACTTGGGGTGTATTCAAGTCCGATGAAATGACCGCAGGTGCAGGTTCACGCATGACCAACCACACTACAGCCAAGGTTGCGACCAACATAACAAGGTGAATGGACTTCATAGAATATTCGGGCCCTTAAACGCAAAAAAACCGTACGCTTATTTTTTACCTAGAAGGATAAAGAAACAAGCGACGGTTTTTTTAATTTAGCGAAGCTGTTTACAAGCCTGCTTTTTTCAAACGGTTTGCGTGGTTACGGTAAGTGGTAATGGGATCGGTTTCAAACAAGTGGTGAATACCGAACAATAGGTTTACTTCGTCCAAGTGGTTCATACGATAGTTATCGCGAATAACTTGGCCAAGGTGACTGTCACAAGTGCCGACTAAACCGTCGTTGTTTTCTGAACCAAACGGAACACTGGTCGCCAACATTGCCGCGTCGGACACATCCAACACGTTGGTCAGCACGGAGCCACCACTCCAAGAATAATAACGGACGCCATTCACACTGTAGGCACCTTCACCACAGGCTGTCGTGGGTACGCCTTGTGGGTGTTGCGCGTTAAACGCCAGTGAACCCGCTGTAGTTAAACTACCTAGAGATTCCAATACATCTTGGTTGTAGCCGCCGCCTGATAAAAAGTCGATGACACTGGCTAAACCATTAGCAATGCCCGCCAATACAGTTTCGGCGGCAGAGCCTTCTGGAATGTTGCGAATAAAGTCGGCCGTGCGAGAGCCTTTGTGCACACCCGCAACTGAGGTTACTGAAGCCACTAAATCAGGGCGAATAGACGCTGCATAACGAATGGTTGGACCACCGTGGCTGTGACCAATTAGGTTTACTTTTTTCGCGCCACTTACGGCAATGATGTTTTCAATTTGCGCGAGCAACTGCTCACCGCGCACTTCTGTACTGTTTGCAGCAGCCACTTGAACCACATACACCTCAGCACCGTCTTTACGCAGTTCTTGCGGAATTTTGTACCAGTATTCCACGCCCAGTACTTCGTCAAAACCAAAAAGGCCGTGGGTCAGTACGATGGGGTATTTTGTGTCTGTGTAGTCGTTGGGCTGAAACCAGCTATCCCAAAACCATGCATGACTTTGCAGCGCCAACACGCTCATGGCAGCGAAAGTCAGGCCTTTTATTATTTTTATCATGCCTTGTCCTCTTTAATTGTCTGGGGCCATGGCTTGCTACCCTGCTCTGGTTGACCCTTCAGTTTCGGTTTACCGGAGCAATGACCCTCTTTTAGTGGGGCTAATTGCACGGTTAGAGTAATAAGCCTAAATGACTGGCGAAGTGTAGGTGAAAGCTTGTTGTTAAATTAGTCAATTCCAGCCCACTTTTAGGCGAGACAGGCCATTTTCTGGTCAATATCTGCTAATACCACCCAAAAGTGTGAACCAAGTACATAAAGCAGTCAGGCAATGTCATTAACCTGTGGATAAGCTGTGACCTGTGTGTGGATGTGGAAAACAATTGGGAAAAGGCAATAGCACAGCGGATTTTTTTGCCCTATCGGTGCGAAATAAAATTTATCAAAAACAGCAGACTAGGCTTGACACAAGGGCTGTAGCGCGGTCCGTGGATAAATGAACAAACGTTTGAATTATCCCCGATAACTGTGGATAACTTTGTGAATAGGCTTGGTAAAAAGCGCCGCAGGCGAGCAAACTCAACAGAGTTTACGATTTGGTGTTTTTTTAGACGCACCGTTTTTGGTCAGGTTTTCGCGGGGTTTTCATGTATTCCAATAAGCCCTGTAGCGCGGCCGATGGAACTTCCAACCGGCTCCTAAGATGCGCATATCCGCTGAAACAGCTACGTCGAGTCACGCACTTCGTCCTTGTGGGTCCGTCTCGCCCGCTACAGCCACTAAGTTCATACAGCTGAATAGATGCTCGCGTTTGACCCACTGCGGACTCGGGTGCGGTCGAATTGCCGTTACAGCGGGCGCATCCAAGGTCGCCTAAATGGAAGTTCCATCAACCTCGCTCGGCCTCTTGCGATCGCTGGTTTACAATTTTCTTAATTTAATTATGCGCCTGCCAAGCTCAAAGGCAGCTCACGCCACCCGCTTAAAGAATCGGTTGCGCTCGCGCCACAATGGCCGCCACATCAATGCCCGCTGGCAACGTACCATAGTAGTGTCCACTCTCACCTGCGAT
>JBFHVZ010000247.1:0-5432 GCA_041589295.1 Pseudomonadales bacterium | reverse complement strand
CACTCGATTTGTACCTTGGAATTTGCTGATCACCGTCCGCTGTATGATTGGTTCATTGAGCAATTGCCAACGCCAGCCGAACCACACCAGTACGAGTTCGGCCGCCTGAACATCAACTACACAGTGACCAGTAAACGTAAGCTGAAAGCCTTGGTAGACGATGGCGTGGTCGCCGGTTGGGATGACCCGCGTATGCCGACTATTTCGGGTATGCGTCGTCGCGGTTTTACCCCAGCGGCCATTCGCAACTTCTGTGATTCTTTGGCGGTTGCTAAAACCGACGGTACGGTCGACGTGGCGCAGTTGGAATTTTTCGTACGTGATGATCTAAACCATAACGCTCCACGAGCCATGGCCGTGATCAATCCGTTGAAAGTAGTCATTACTAACTTAGCGGACGATCATTACGAAGAACTGCAAGCGACTTATCATCCAAACCGCGACGATTTAGGCGCGCGTGTGCTGCCATTCACTAAAGAAATCTTCATTGACCAAGATGACTTTAAAGAAGAATACAGCAAGAAATTTAAGAAAAAGTTCTGTCCGGGCAAGCGCACCCGTTTGCGTAACGGTTATGTGATTGAAGCCGTTGATTATGAAAAAGATGCTAACGGCAACGTCACCTTGGTGAACGCTAAGCTGATTGAAAACACCTTGGGTGTGGACCCAGAAGATGGCGACAAACCAAAAGGTGTTGTGCATTGGGTTTCGGCCAGCAAAGGTGTCGAAGCCGAATTGCGTGTTTATAGCCGTCTGTTTACTGACCCAGCACCTGAAAAGGGTGGTGACTTCATGCAGCATGTGAACCGTGATTCTTTGCACGTGACCACCGCTATTGTTGAACCTAGCCTAGCCAATGCCGCACCGGAAACTGTATTCCAGTTCGAGCGTGAGGGTTATTACGTAGCGGATCGTTTTGATCACAGCGCAGAAAAGCCTGTGTTTAACCTGACGATTGGGCTGCGTGAAGACAAATCTTTAGCTCAATAATTTCCCGAGCATGGCTCGGTCCTACAAATGTAGGAGCCAGCCATGCTGGCGATAAACATATCTAAAAGGTAGTTGCCAATGGCACTCTCCATTTACAACACGCTCACGCGTCAGAAAGAAGAATTCAAACCCATTCATGACGGTAAGGTCGGCATGTATGTGTGTGGCATGACGGTTTACGATTTGTGTCACATGGGTCATGGTCGCGTGATGGTGGCCTTTGACGTGATCGTGCGTTACCTACGTCATAAAGGTTACGAGGTGAACTACATTCGTAACATTACCGACATCGACGACAAAATCATTACCCGTGCGAACGAAAATGGTGAGCCGTTTAATGTATTGGTTGATCGCATGGTCGAAGCCATGAACGAAGACTTTGGTGCGCTGGGTGTCATTCGCCCGAACGCAGAACCCAAGGCTACTGATCACATCGACGGTATTTTGAATATGGTGCAAACCCTGATCGACAAGGGTTTTGCTTATGCAGCGTCCAACGGTGATGTGTACTACCGTGTACGCAAATTCGAAGGCTACGGCAAACTGTCGGGCAAAATTCTCGAAGAACTCGAAAGTGGTGCCCGCGTTGATGTGTCTGACGAAAAAGAAGACCCATTAGATTTTGTGTTATGGAAATCCGCTAAACCGGGTGAGCCATCGTGGACTTCACCTTGGGGTGAAGGTCGCCCCGGCTGGCATATCGAATGTTCGGCCATGTCCACTTGTTGCTTAGGCAACAACTTTGACATTCATGGTGGTGGACCAGATTTAAAATTCCCGCACCACGAAAACGAAATCGCACAAAGTGAAGCCGCAACAGGTGAGCACTACGCCAATACTTGGATGCACGCAGGTGCACTGCGTATTGACGGCGAAAAAATGTCAAAGTCGTTAAACAACTTTTTTACCATCCGTGATGTAGTAAAAGAATACGACCCAGAAGTGGTGCGTTTCTTCTTGCTGTCTAGCCAATACCGTAGCGAAATTAACTACTCGCAAGACGGTTTAACCGAAGCACAAGGCAAGTTGGAGCGTTTTTATACGGCACTGCAATCTGCCGATACCAGCGTAGAAGCACCCGTTGGTACGGACTACGCTAAACGCTTCGAAGCCGCCATGGACGACGACTTTAATACGCCTTTGGCTATTTCGGTTTTGTTTGAGTTGGCGACCGACGTAAATAAAGCCGAAGGCGAAAGCAAAAACCAATTGGCTGCTTTGTTGAAAAAACTAGGCGGTGTATTGGGTTGTTTGCAGACCGATCCTGATGCGTTTTTTAAATCCGGTGTGACCGTGGACGAAGCCTATATTCAAGACATGATCGCCAAACGCATACAAGCCAAGCAAGACAAAGACTTTGCATTGGCTGACCAAATTCGTAACGATTTGGACGCGCAAGGCATCCTGTTAAAAGATGGCAAAGACGGTACCACTTGGTCGAAGAAATAACCTAGTTTTTCCAAGCTGGCATTCTGCCACCCTATGGTATTAAACAATGCCATAGGGTTAGCGCTTGGATTAGAAAATGGAAGACCGTGACTTACAAGGTTCAGCGTTACGGATCGTAGGAAACGAGATGCATGTTTTAAATTTATTATCCCGTATTATATTGGTTTCTTGCTCGATACTTCTCGCAGCCTGTGGTGGAGAGTCGTTTCAAGACCCTGTCGAACCCGTTACCAAACCTAGGTCTGAACTTCAGGCTGAAATTCAATTGATCGAGCCACAAGCGAATTTAAATTTCACTCGTTTGTATCGTGAAAACCAGCGCCTATTTGGCATCGCGAAAGATCAAGGGGTGCAAATAATAGATAACTCTGAGCCTGATAACCCAACAGCCATTGCTTTTATGAAAATGGATGGCATTGAAGATGTGGTTATTGAAGGCGATACCTTAGTAACCAATCAATACGCAGACATTGTTGTGTTCTCTCAGAGCCTGCAAAAAGAAGTCGGTCGCATCAGCAATGTTTACGACTATCAAAACTATGTTGTTTTACCGAGCGGATACTACTGGCCTGAAGACATAATTGTGCCCGAAGGCGAAGTTGTAGTGGGTTATCACATTCCAGCGAAAGAAAAGGAAAAAAGTAAAAATGGATCCTGTTGGTTTTTCTGCTGGTAAGCAGTTATTTGTTAAGGCGCTCACGTTTTCGTTGACGCTGATCAGCGCGCTAGTAGTGAGTGGTTGTGGTGACGAGTCGGACTCAGGTTCTGCGCAAGATGGCAGTGTGTCGGGATCAAAAGCCAAACTGATTAAGTTGGACGGCGCAGTGTATTCACTGGCTGATGGATACTTGAAACGTATCGACATTTCAACACCAGCGAATCCGACAGTGACGGATGAACTGCGTGTGCCGTTTGATGCTGAAGCACTTACCCATGATGGTGAAGCAATTTACGTGGCCAGCGCGTCGGTTTTGCACACGTATAAATACAACGATACTACGCAACAGTTGGAATTTATAGACGACAGCATTCCACGCCGTGCGGTTTCCGATCCAGTGGTTAGCAACGGCGAGTACGCGTATTCCACCGTTATTCGTTCACGCTTTACCGATGCTGATGGGCGATCCAGTGGCACGGGTGATTTGTATGTCTATGAAGTCGATGCTGAAAAAAATCTTACCGAGATAAATTTCCTAAATGATATTGGCTATGTGCAGGGTTTAGCTTTATGGGATGATCAGCTTTACGTTTGTGATCCTAATGCGGGCTTACTGCATATGAATGTAAGTGACCCGATGTTGATCGAGACGGTTACCCAGCTTTCGTTCGTTAAATGCGATGACATTTTGCATTTTGGTAACGGTCATTTTGCAACAGTGGGGGAGCAAGGCATTTACCAGCTTAAGCCCTACGACGGTGCTAAGCTGGCGGTGATTAGCATCTATCAATAAAGCAAAAAAAGCTTTAGCAGCGGTATGGCTGTTAAAGCGCTTTCTGCAGCGCACGTATTTTCGTGACAATGTTGTCCGGCACCGCGCAACTCTTACCCATGTTGTAATCAAAATACACCACCAAGCCTTCACCTTCTGCCACAATCTTTTGCTGCACATTGCTCCAAACGGCGTAGTGCATCATAAAACGTTTTTCTGCTAGTTCGACAATGGTTGCACCAATACGAATGGTGTCTGGGTAATTCAGTGGTGCTTTGTAGTCACACTTGGTGGACGCCAAAATAGGGCCGATGCCGGTGGCATCCTTATGCTCGTTGACGCCGGTCTCTTCAAAATAGGCTAAACGCGCATTCTCAAAATAGCGAAAATACGTCACGTTATTAACGTGTTGAAAGGCGTCCATTTCGCCCCATTGCACCGGCTGCTCAATAATAACGGGGAAACGATTTTCAAATTCGTGATTCATTAAAGCCTCTGCTTCGAGTTAGGTTTGCAACCAAGTGTGGTGGCATTCTATACAAAAGTACATGCTACTTGCGCAACGAAAAATGCTCAATGGTGATAAAAAGTGACGGGATGAGTGATGAAACTGTTAATGGGTTCAGAAATCCTACTTTTCATAAAAGCCATTCTGAAACTGATTAAAATACTCGTTGTAACGACCGCTTTCCTTAAATTGTTTTAAACGGCTATTAAATTGGTCTAAATACAGACGGCTTCTGGCCGAAGATTTTGGCAATAATAAATAGCTTAAATTATTGAGTAGCGGCTTAGGGTGATGCGTAATTAGCGCCGCCTTATCAGAAGGAAAATGCTGTTTTAGCGAAGAGTAGCCGACGTTAATTTCTTCTGGGTAAATATCTAAGCGGCCTTTGAGTAGTTTGCTCCAATTTTGATGCTTGGTCGGTACTCGTTGTATTGTAAGTGTGCCATCAGCAAGTGCTGCGTCAAAGTCGGCCCCATAGCTGTACTCGATGCCACCACCGATAGACAGCCCTTTTAGGTCATTAAGATTTTGCCACTCAAATTTATTGGATTTGAGATGAAAGAAAACAAACTGCTCGTTAAGCACGGGCTCGCTGTAGTAAAAATCTTCCTCGCGCTCTGGTTTGTGCATCCACACACCCGTCATACTTTTCTTTGCCAACTTAGCTTCGTCATAGGCTCGCGCCCACGGCAAGAACACCAACTCGACTTGATAGCCTTCTGCTTCGAATACGTCTGTTAGCAAGTGGCCCACAATGCCACCGTGTTTAAGGTCTGCTGACAAGTAGGGTGGCCAATCGCCAACCGCAATCGTGATTGACTCACCATGTACGGGCCTGACTGACGTAAACAAGATCAGGCATAGGCTGAGCAGGACGGTGGCGAAATGGGGAGGCATTGGTAGTTTCACGTCAAAACCTCAGCAAAAGGGGTGGAGGCTATGCAATGACTCGAGCGCCCCTATTTTCTTGGGTCATGAGCATGCAGGCCATAGTGCTAAATATAGTTGATGCTGGGGTAGAAACACACTTTGGACCCCTAATTGGGACCCAAAGT
>JBFHVZ010000246.1:0-5500 GCA_041589295.1 Pseudomonadales bacterium | reverse complement strand
TGGTCGGCACAACTGACAGAGGAACTTGCCAGTGCTGGGCAATTTGTTTTGTCCCGTTCGTTATCTACCTTGCCCAACTTGTTCGCCATTATTATTTACGCCATCTTATTGCCTATTTTGGTGTTCTTCTTTTTAAAAGATGGAAACATGATGGTGCGCTGGTGGGTGTCTATGTTGCCTACTCGCCGCAGTTTGATTGGTCGCGTTTGGCGTGAAATGGACGAGCAATTCGCCAATTATATTCGTGGCAAGGTGTTAGAAATTGTCATTGTGGGTGGTGTGACGTATGTGGCGTTTGCCATTATGGGGATTCGCTACGCAGCTTTGCTTGCCATTCTGGTGGGTTTTTCTGTGGTGATTCCCTATATAGGTGCTGCGGCTGTGACCGTGCCGGTTGTGTTGATTGCTTATTTTCAGTGGGGCATTGGCTCGGAGTTTTATTATCTAGTCGCGGTTTATTTCATTATTCAGGCACTGGATGGCAACGTGCTGGTGCCATTGTTGTTTTCTGAAGTGGTTAATCTTCACCCTGTAGTGATCATCATGGCGGTTTTGGTATTTGGTGGTCTTTGGGGATTATGGGGGGTGTTCTTTGCCATTCCTTTAGCGACCTTGTTCAAGGCTGTTTTAACCTCTTGGCCCAAAGGTGTGCTAGCCGCCAAGGAAGCCGAAGATCCGCTCTAACCCTTTTGTTTGATTGGGATGTCTCTTAGTGAGGCATTTCTGCCGCTAAGCCCGTGATTTAATAGGGCATTTCGTAATTGCAGCCTTGCCACCGGCGGGCTGCATCAGTACCATTGCCGTCTATTTTCATACTGGTTCTCGGAGAGGGTAGATGATCACCGGTAGCATCGTAGCTTTAGCAACACCAATGGAAGACTCTGGCGCTGTGGATTGGGCGGCACTGGAGAAATTGGTGGAGATGCATATCGCCAAAGGTACCGACTCGATTGTTGCAGTGGGTACCACGGGCGAGTCTGCTACTCTCGACACGCCAGAGCACTTAGACGTCATCGCTCAGATTGTGAAGTGGGTGAATGGGCGAATTCCTGTTATTGCGGGTACAGGGGCTAACAGTACTGCAGAAGCCTTGTATCTGACTCAGCAAGCCGAAAAACTGGGTGCTGATGCTTGTTTATTGGTCACTCCTTACTACAACAAGCCGACTCAAGAAGGCTTGTATCTACATCACAAGTACATTGCAGAACACGCTGCGATTCCTCAAATTCTTTACAATGTACCGGGCCGTACGGCGTGCGATATGCTGCCAGAAACCATTGAGCGCCTGGCTGATTTTGGCAACATCGTTGGTGTAAAAGAAGCGACAGGTGACTTGGTTCGCGGAGAAGAAGTGATTCGTCGAGTGGGTGACCGCATGGCAGTTTACTCGGGTGACGATGCCACTGCGTACGAACTCATTCTGCGTGGCGCTAAAGGTAATATTTCGGTGACGGCAAACGTTGCGCCTAAAGAAATGCATGAACTATGCGCTTTGGCATTGGCAGGTAAAGCGGAAGAAGCTAAAGCCTTGAATGACAAGCTGATGGTGTTGCACAACGCCATGTTCGTTGAATCAAATCCAATTCCAGTTAAGTGGGCCTTGCATGAAATGCAGATGATGGGGCCTGCTATTCGATTACCGTTAACGCCACTGGCAGAAAAATTTCGGGAACCTTTGCGTCAGGCATTGAGTCAATGGAATCTTATTTGATTCTTTTTCCTGTGGTTCAAAAATAATAAAGGGCGGTGTCATTGATGCGTTTAGCGGGTATAGCTGTTATCAGTATGTGGTTGTCTGGTTGCAGTTGGTTATTCCATGATCATGCAGAAGATTACCTTGAGGCGAAAGAGCACCCGTTAATGAAGGTGCCTGCAGAAGTTGGTGATTTGGAATTCAAACCGCAGATGGTCATTCCAGACGTTGAGCAGCCCTTTACTGCTAAAACTGAGTTTGTTGTGCCACGCCCTGACAAGCTGGTTGTGGAAGAAGAAGAGCAAACCACGAGTTTAGCTAAAGTACAAAGCAATGAGCTGGAACCTCAACTACTTAAAGACGGTAATGGCACACCCATTCTTCGGCTGTCTGTTGACTTCCCGCGTGCGTGGTCCGCGTTGGGCGAAGCATTGAAATCAGCCGATATTAATATCTCTGACCTTAACCGCAGTATTGGCACCTATTACATCGAATTGCCGCAACCGGTAGAAGAAGATGATGGGTTTTGGAGCTTCCTGTTTGGTGATTCTGAACCCGAAGTGCGTACGCTTGAGGTTAAACTGAATCGTGCGCGCAGCGGCGTTTATATCGCGATTCATATTGACGCTGACACGCTGGCGGACGATCAAGAAGCCACGACGCTGTTGAAGAAAATTTCTGACAAGCTTAAGTAAGTCGTGCGTTTTTGCAGTCTCGGGAGTGGCAGTAAGGGTAACGGCACCATTGTGCAAAAGGGCGAAACCTGTTTGCTCATTGATAATGGTTTTACCCTAAAAGATGTTGAAAGTAGGTTGGCGCAAAAAGGGCTAACCCCGCTTAATTTATCTGCCATTCTCGTTACCCATGAACATGGGGATCACATCAAAGGTGTTGGGCCGCTGGCTCGCAAATACCGCATTCCTGTTTATCTCTCCTATGGCACGGCTCAGCATGATGGTTTGGGCAAGCTGCCTAGCTATCGACTCATTGATGCGCATAGTACGTTCGAAATTGGTGAGCTAAGTGTAACGCCAGTGGTGGTACCCCATGATGCGCGCGAGCCTACGCAGTATGTTGTTAGTGATGGCCAGTTTCGTGTTGGTGTGTTAACGGACTTGGGAAGTCTTACGCAGCACATTCTTGATGTTTATCAGCAGTGTCATGGGTTGCTGTTGGAAACCAATCACGACGTGCGCATGCTACAGCAGGGGCCTTACCCGCCCAAGCTTAAAGTACGTGTTGGTGGCCCACTTGGGCACTTAAGCAATGATCAAGCGGTGCAGTTTTTACAGGCTGTTGACACTCAGTGTCTCCAGTACGTCGTAGCAACGCATATAAGTGAACAAAATAATCATGCTCCGTTGGCCGTTGCGATGTTGGCGCAAACATTAGGTTGGCGTGAAGAACAAATACTGTTGGCGGATCAACAGATGGGTTTTGACTGGTGCGAACTGGTTGAGCAACCAGAAGAAACGCTCGTCGTTTAAAAAAATTCCCATTAAAACCGTGAAATTGTGCAAGATGTTACGTTTATTTACGCTTTGTTGTAATGGCGTAAAACAGCTTACTTAAAACCCCAAAATAGGTTGTGAACTATTCGCGCAAACCTGCGCTTTGCAAGGCTTCAGTATTGGCACTGTAAGAAAGCCGTGTTAGCTTATGACCACCATAAATACAGTCAAAGGAACCCATAATGAAAAAAATTCTGACTGCCACGGCTTTGGCTGCCGTACTTCCACAAGCCAATGCACTACCTTTAGTCGACTTTTACGCTGGCGGTTACTATTGGGATCAAACCTATTCAGGTGAATTAAAAGACAGCAACTCTGAAGTGGACTTGGCTGACGATTTGAATTTGGACAACGTAGGCAACAATGTCTTTTACGCAGCGTTTGAGCATCCAATTCCGCTTATTCCAAATATTAAAATTAAACAAACGTCCATGAGCACAGAAGGCGATGACGGCGAGTTAGATGTGTCGTTTAACCTTGGTGGCACTACCTTAACCGGCACGGCGGATGTAATGTCTGAAGCTGATTTCAGTCACACTGACTTCACTCTGTACTGGGGGCTGCCTCTGCCGCTTGTGACGGTTGATTTCGGTTTAACTGCACGTCAGTTTGACGGTTACGTAAAGTTGGAGTCAGCATCTGAAAACGCTGAAGCTGACTTAAATGTCGTTGTACCTATGTTGTACGGCAAAGTCGGTCTGGATATTCCATTAACTGGTTTGTCTGTTGGTGCGGATGTTAACTACGTAGGTATGAATGGTAGTGGTATTACTGACTTTGATGTAAACCTGACTTACGTACTCCCCATCATTCCATTGTTGGATGTAGGTATCACAGGTGGATACCGTAGTTTCAGCTTGGATATTGATCCTGAAGACTTTGGTGGTAGCGATGATGACCTAAGTGCACAAGCAACTGTGGCTGGTCCCTACCTAGGTCTGAGCTTGCATCTATAATAGATATTGAGGATCTGATCACAGCTGGCCCATCGGTAAGCCCAATATGGACCTGCTTAATAGCGCATAAGGGGATTTTATGAATAATGGGTTGGCTGTCATTGCTGGTTTTTGCTGCGCTCTGCTGCTGGTAGGGTGTAGTGGCAGCGAAATAGAAAAAATGTCCGATACTGACCTGCGCACCAAGTTAAACGAGTGCGACTATCAGGTTCAGACTTCGTCAGTGAGGGATGCTCAAACTTGTCATAATTACCGACGAGAATGCGCACGACGCCTTAAGGAAGAAGGTCGGTTTGTTTGTAATTAAAATCAATAAATAAGAAAGGTAAGGATATGCGTAAGGTTTTAGCGGCGATCGTATTGCCAGCGACACTGCTCGCCGTAGGTTGTGGTCCAGAAAAAGAAGTAGCCCTTGAGACTGATGTCGACAAAATGAGTTACGGTATTGGTACTTCTATGGGTCGCAGCGTGAAGAATCAACCAGTTGAGTTCAATACTGATGCTTTGGTTGCTGGTTTGCGTGATGTATTGAACGATAAAGAACTGCGTTTAGATGAAGCAGCTATTCGTGAAGCGTTCAATGCTGTTCGTGAGCAAGAAATGGAAAAGCAAAAGCTGGCCTCTGAAGAGTCTATGAAGCAAGGTCAGGCTTATATCGAAGAAGTTGCTAAGAAAGAAGGCGTGAAGAAAACGGAAGGTGGCGTACTGTATGAAGTGCTGGCTTCTGGTTCCGGTGAAAAGCCTGCTGAAACCGACGTAGTTGAAGTTCATTACCACGGCACGCTGACCGATGGCTCTGTATTTGATAGTTCGGTTGAGCGTGGCTCTCCAGCTAAGTTTCCAGTTAACCGTGTGATTCCTGGTTGGACTGAGACTCTGCAGCTAATGTCCGTGGGTGACAAATGGCGCCTACACATTCCAGCTGACTTGGCTTACGGCGCTCAAAGCCCAAGCCCTAAAATCCCACCGCATTCTGCGCTGGTATTTGAAGTAGAGCTGCTGGGTATCGAAAAGTCTTAATCACTTTTTGAATCACCCTGTAACGAAGAAACCTCACTGCTTTCAGTGGGGTTTTTTTGTGCCTGTGTTTTTTACTTGGTGGTACTCATAGCTCTACTTGGGTTATTCATTTTTACGGTGCAAATTACTGCGATAAGTGTATTTGTTGTGAAGGGTTTGTCGAAAGCCTTGTATCAATCAGGGCAACGTAGAGTGTGGTGAGTAGCCATAAAGTCAAAGCAGATGCACTACGAGGAAAAAGAAAGATGGTCGGAGCAGAGAGATTCGAACTCCCGACCCTCTGGTCCCAAACCAGATGCGCTACCAGGCTGCGCTATGCT
>JBFHVZ010000245.1:0-5507 GCA_041589295.1 Pseudomonadales bacterium | reverse complement strand
GATGTCGCAGGCACACGAATGGACTCACTAAGCCATTGACCTTTCGCATTATTATTTAAGTCATCCGCTTGCTGTAAGGTCCACACCGATACCAAAAACGGCGCAATAAACACCAACAACATTAGCGCCAATGGTAGATGCCCTTTGTTTGCCCACTTTATGGTTTTAATCATGGCAACGTCCTTTTATTATTTTTATGAATCGGTTATGTGCTGTGTTGTTTTTCTTTAGATGCCTAACGGATTTTACGAGCGCTGAGACGATGAGCCTTGCCAACTGGACCAAAGCCAAATCACCACAGCCGCCACTGCCAACAACCACCATTGCACGGCATACGCTAAGTGTTTATGGCGACTCATGTATGGCTCGGACTCTGGTAACGCTTGCATCATGCCTGCACCTCTGACTTGCACTAAAATATTCTTATTTAGCGTTAAACCTGTAAGCTCCGATAACAATTCAATGTTTATGGTTTGCACTCGCCAAGCGTTTTCCGCAATGGCAGGTAAGCGTTCTAACGCTGTGCTACCAGATAACACCATGGGTTTCGCTGGCGCTTGTTCACGCGCTTGAATCGTTTGCATCTCGCCAGTTACGGCCAGCGCATCCGCATGTTTATTCTGTTCAGCCAGTCCAAATACAGGCAAACGGGTGTGAGCATCGAGCGGTACAAAACCTCGATTTAACAAATAATATGCCCCACCTGACTTAGGGTGCTGGGTATTGAATACCGAATACACGTGGTAACCCGCCTGACCAGCTTGAGTACGGTTATCCAAAAATAAAATGGGTTCGGTCTGCAATTGACCGGTCCAAGAAGAGGAAGGCACGTCCTTGTGCTCAAACTGTTGCGCCTTAGTGAACTGCCATACCCCAAGCGCAATACACAGCAGGGTTCCCAATAGCATCACTAGACTGTAAATTGGTTTAATGGACAACACAGCTTTAGCTTGATGAACTGTCATGATCTGTCACCGACCTGAAAGGAGTGCGCCATGTTTTTAAAAATTGCCATCGTATTATTTTTATTATTCAGCATGGGTGCGTTGTTTTATGGTTTGTACTATCTGGTGACCTCTAACCACAGCACGGTGCAACTATTTCAATCCTTGAAATACCGTGTGATCTTCGCCGCCATTTGCTTAAGCCTAATTGGCTTACAGTTATTTCTTTCCCTCAATCAATCCGCTTAATTCACCAAGTTACTTATCTTCGTCACTAGTAAAGTATCGACTAACTTTTCAGGCGCCTGAAGCGTTATCGAGGCCGCCGAGACAAGGCAAATATTTTCCTAAACTTATCACCTTTGAAGCGTCATTGAGGCAGATAAGACAAGGCAAAAATTTACGAGGAAGCGCAGTGTACGTGTTTTGTACATGAGCATTCCGAGTAGATTTTTAACGCAGTATTATCAACGACAATCGCTTCACCTCACAGAACGTAGACAAAGGTAAAGAGTAAAAGCCAAACCACATCCACAAAATGCCAATACCAAGCCGCCGCTTCGAAACCAAAGTGGTCATTGGGCGTAAAGTGCTTTTTCTTAACACGGAAGAACATGACCAAGAGCATGATCGCCCCCAGCGTTACGTGAGCACCGTGAAAACCGGTTAGCAAAAAGAAGGTAGACCCGTAAATTCCGGCATTTAACGTCAGCCCTAAATCGTTCATGGCGTGGCCGTATTCGTATATTTGCACAACTAAAAATGCAAAACCTAAGGCCAAGGTTAACCCTAACCACAGTAACGTTTTTTGCTGGTCGTTTTCACGCAATCTATGGTGCGCAAACGTCAGCGTAATGCTTGAGACCACCAGCAAAATGGTATTAACAAAGGGCAATCCCCACGCGGCTATGGTGCCCGTTGCACCGGGAAACTGTTCTGGATTGGGGGTCTGCAACAAGGGCCATTGCGCACTAAACCCTTCCCACAACATATTGGCTAAGCCTTTTTCCCCTTCGCCGCCGAGCCAAGGCACAGATAACACTCGTGCATAAAACAGCGCGCCAAAAAACCCCGCAAAAAACATGACTTCAGAAAATATAAACCAACCCATACTGATGCGAAACGAGCGCTTAAGCTGGTCTGAGTTCAAGCCTTCTAAACCCTCGCGAATGACTTCACCAAACCAACCAAATAGCATCCAAAGCATCAGTATGCTGGCCATGGCGGTGGTCAAATAGGTAATGCCACTGACGTCACCCGCGCTACTTTCTTGAATGGCACGAGCAATTGAAAGAATCGTTAAAAAAACGGCCACTGCGCCAACAATAGGCCAATGACTGCGCGCAGGAACGTAATAGCGGGGCGTATTCATGATTCACCTCCAGACTTTAAATAAATGCGGTAGGACAAGGTTAAGTGATTAACCTCTTCCGGCGTGTTGGCACTGAGTGTGACTTGCAAGGGCAACTCCACCGACCCACCCGCAGGCACAGGCTGTTCGTCAAAACAAAAGCATTCGATTTTCACCAAATACTTTGCCCAGTGTCCGGGGGCGATACTTGGCACAGCGCGAATGGTAATGTCCTGATTAGTTGGATTCGTAAAGGCGTAATGGGTTTTAATCATTTTGCCACTTTGAATAGCGATGACATTGCGCTCAGGGTGAAACAACCAGTCGTCTCGACTTTCTGCATGGGCCGTTAAGCGCAAGTTCACTACATGTTCGGATAGTATTTCCTGTGTCGTGTTGGATTCGCTTTGCGCAGTGGAATAAAACTTTCCATTTAATCCTGTGACTTCACAAAACACATCGTAAAGCGGCACCAACGCAAAACCAAACCCAAACATCGCAATGGGAATCAGCGTAATTTTCCAAGGACTGATCTTCATAGGCACTCCTTCGAAACGTTAATCCACTTTAGGCGGTGTTTGGAACGAATGGTACGGCGCAGGGCTTGGAATCTGCCATTCCAACCCAGTGGGTTGTTCCCACACTTTGTCAGTAGCTTGTTCGCCTTTTTTGCCAAGCGTTGTGCGCCAAATGTTGTACACAAATATCAACTGACTAAGACCAAACAAGAAAGCACCCACAGACACGATGGCGTTAAAGTCGGCGAATTGCAGCGCGTAATCTGGAATACGACGTGGCATTCCCGCTAAACCAATGAAGTGCATGGGGAAGAAGGTAATGTTCACACCGATAAACGATAACCAAAAGTGCCACTTACCTAAGGTTTCGTTGTACATACGCCCGCACCACTTCGGTAGCCAGTAATACACGGCTGCCAATATTGAGAACAAGGCACCCGGCACCAACACATAATGGAAGTGCGCCACCACAAAATAGGTATCGTGATACTGGAAGTCCGCTGGGGCGATCGCCAACATCAAACCGCTTAACCCACCTATGGTAAACAACACCACAAAAGCGATGGAAAATAACATGGGCGTTTCGAACGTCATGGAACCACGGAACATGGTGGTCACCCAGTTAAAGACTTTTACCCCTGTGGGTACCGCAATCAGCATGGTGCTGTACATAAAGAAGAGTTCCGCCGCCAATGGTAAGCCAACGGTGAACATGTGATGCACCCAAACAATGAACGACAAAATTGCAATGGACGCTGTCGCTAACACCATGCTGGTGTAACCAAACAACGGCTTACGACTAAAGGTCGAAATAATGTGCGAGACAATACCAAAGGCAGGCAAAATCATTATGTAAACTTCTGGGTGACCAAAGAACCAGAACACGTGCTGGAACAAGACAGGGTCGCCACCACCGCCTGCATTAAAGAACGACGTACCAAAGTGAATGTCCATTAGCATCATGGTCACGACGCCTGCCAACACTGGCATCACCGCAATTAATAAAAACGCGGTAATTAACCATGTCCAAACAAACAGCGGCATCTTCATAAACGTCATGCCCGGTGCGCGCATATTAAATATGGTCACGATGACGTTCACGGCACCCATGATGGAACTGATGCCCATAAGGTGCACGCTAAATATAAAAAAGGTTACGCTTGGTGGTGCGTAATCGGTAGACAAAGGTGCGTAGAAGGTCCAACCAAAATTAGGCGCACCACCGTCCATAAACAATGTGCACAGCAACATGCCAAAAGCAAATGGCAGCAACCAAAACGACCAGTTATTGATGCGCGGCAACGCCATATCAGGGGCGCCAATCATCATCGGCACTAACCAGTTTGCCAGCCCCACAAAGGCGGGCATGATGGCGCCAAACACCATAATCAAACCATGCATGGTGGTCATCTGGTTAAAAAAGTTTGGGTCAACCAGCTGTAAGCCTGGTTCAAATAGTTCGGCGCGAATCACAAACGCCATAGTGCCACCAATGAGCAAAGACCCTAGCGCCAATACCAAGTACATGGTGCCAATGTCTTTATGATTCGTGGTGTAGAACCAACGCAGAATGCCTTTATCTGGGCCGTGATGATCGTGCGACATTATCCAACCCTCCTATTATTGTTTTTCAGCTTGGTTTGCGTTTTTGATTAGGTCCGCCACTTGTGCTGGCGTCACCGTGTCACCCGTATTGTTGTCCCATGCGTTGCGTTCGAACGTGACAACCGCGGCTACTTCGGTGGCCGTAAGTTGATCTTTATACGCTGCCATGGCAGTACCTGCTTTGCCGTTTAACACAATGTTGATGTGATCATTAATCCGATCTTTTTGTGTGACTAACGCGCTGCCTTTTAACGCTGGGAATACCGGTGGCATGCCCAAGCCCGTTGCTTGGTGACACGCTAAACAGTTGGTGTTGTAAATTTTTTCGCCAAGGGCATACAACTCGTCATAACTCATTTCTTTAACTTCGTTCGCTGCCGCTGCTTTGGCTTTTTGCTCTTGCACCCATTGCGCGTATTCTTCTTTTTCAACTGCATGTACCACAATGGGCATATAGCCATGACCCTTGCCGCATAGCTCGGTACATTGACCGCGATAAATGCCCGGCTTTTCAATAATGGTCCACGCTTCATTAATAAAGCCCGGAATGGTGTCCTTTTTAACGGCAAGGTCCGGCACCCACCAAGAATGAATAACGTCATTTGCCGTGAGTAAGAATCGAATTTTGGTATTAATGGGCAGCACCAAGGGGTTATCTACTTCGAGCAAGTAGTGTTCAGATTTATTTTGTTGGTTATTGATTTGCCCTTGGGGCGTACTGAGGTTGGAGAAGAAGTCCAAGTCTTCGTCCATATAGGTGTAGCGCCATTTCCATTGATAGCCGGTGACCTGCACATCTAGCTCGGCCTCAGACGCATCGTACATATCAATCAATGCATTGGTGGCGGGTATGGCCATGACGATTAATATCACGAACGGAATAATGGTCCAGATAATTTCCACTACCGTACTTTCATGAAAATGATGCGCTTGCGCGCCCCGACTTTTTCGATGATAGATGATGGAATACAGCATCACGCCAAAGACGATGACCGCAATCACCACACAAATATAAAAAATAATCATGTGTAGGTCGTAGACTTCGCGACTGATGCGCGTGACCCCCTGCGGAACATTAAGACCCCACTC
>JBFHVZ010000244.1:0-5609 GCA_041589295.1 Pseudomonadales bacterium | reverse complement strand
CCTTGGCCCGCAGCCACGCGCAGTTGTTCGCGCACAATGTCGATGCCGGTAATCATTTCGCTAACGGGGTGTTCCACCTGAATGCGGGTGTTCATTTCAATAAAGTAGAACTCGCCGTTCTCGTACAAAAACTCAAACGTACCGGCACCTTCGTAACCAATGGCGTTACAGGCGTCTACGCAGGCTTTGAAAATCTGTTGGCGTTGTTCTTCGGGAATGCCTGCGGCGGGAGCTTCTTCGATGATTTTTTGATTGCGCCGTTGAATGGAGCAGTCACGGTCGCCTAGGTGAATGGCGTGGCCTTTACCATCTGCCAGCACCTGTACTTCGATGTGTCTTGGGTGCTCGAGGAATTTTTCTAAATAGACTTTATCGCTGCCGAAGGCGGCTTTGGCTTCGGACTGGGTCACATAAATGCCGTTGGAGAGCGCAGCTTCGTTGTGCACCACACGCATGCCGCGACCGCCACCACCGGCGGCGGCTTTGATAATGACGGGGTAACCAATTTTAGCGGCCTTGGCTTTGACGTTATCGCCATCTTTGATCGCGCCCGTGCCGGGCACAGTGGGAATGCCCGCTTTTTTCATGGCATTGCGCGCGGCCACCTTGTCACCCATAACACGGATGACTTCAGCACTGGGGCCAATGAATTTAAAACCGGACTTTTCCACTTGCTCGGCAAAATCCGCGCGTTCGGCTAAAAAACCATAGCCGGGGTGAATGGCATCGGCGTCGGTGACTTCGGCCGCGCTGATAATAGCGGCGGCATTAAGATAACTGTCGGCGCTGGCGGCGTGGCCAATGCACACCGACTCATCGGCAAGTTTTACGTGCATGAGTTCACGGTCGGCAGTGCTGTGCACGGCCACGGTTTTAATGCCCATTTCTTTGCAGGTACGCAAAATGCGCAGCGCGATTTCGCCACGATTGGCGATCACCACTTTTTTTAGATTGGCGGTTTTTACGGCTTTCGACATGAGGTGCCCCGCGCTTAAACGATGGTAAAGAGCGGCTGGTCGAATTCCACGGCTTGGCCGTCTTCCACCAAGACGGCTTCTACCTTGCCGGACTTATCGGCTTCGATTTGATTCATCATCTTCATGGCTTCGATGATGCACAGGGTGTCACCTGCTTTTACCGACTGGCCAACTTCGACAAAGGGTTCTGAATTGGGAGAGGGCGCACGATAGAAGGTGCCCACCATTGGGCTTTTTACGCTGTGGCCACGAGCCGCTGGGGCGCTGCTGTCTTTACTGGGTTCACCGCGTTTGTCGCTGGCCTTACTGGGTGCAGCGGCAATGGCCTGCACGGGTTCAACCATGACGGTTTGCCCCTGACGTTTGAGGCTGACTTTGACATCACCGGATTCCACCGAAAGCTCTGTTAAAGAAGAGGCTTCCATCATTTCAACCAGTTTGCCGATTTTGTCTAAATCCATCTTCCTTATCTCACGTTTTTATATTGCGGGCCTAAGGGCTAATGCTTTTTGGGTTAGTTATGCAACGTTGGGCGTGCAAGGTTTGACGGGTGTCGGGCGCATGGAAGCGCCCGTCAAGCCTACAGGGGTGTATTTACGGCGTCCCGAAAACATTGCGCGTCCGATGTTGCATTGGAACCCATTTATTTCTTATTTAAATAAGTAATAGCGGATTGCAGCGCAAATTCATAACCCTGAATGCCCAAACCACAAATTACACCCACAGCCACATCGGAAAAGTACGAATGATGGCGGAACGCTTCACGGGCATGCACGTTGGAAATGTGCACTTCGATGAATGGAATATTCACGCCCAAAATGGCGTCGCGAATGGCCACACTTGTGTGGGTAAAGGCGGCAGGATTAATCAGGATGAAATCAATGCCTTCACTGCGCGCATCATGAATGCGTTCAATCAACTCGTATTCAGCGTTACTTTGCAGGTACTGCAAATGGTGCCCTTGCTTTTGCGCCAACTGCACCAGATTTTGGTTCACGTCTTCTAGTGTGTCGCTGCCGTAAATTTCAGGCTCGCGAGTGCCAAGCAAATTGAGATTCGGGCCGTGCAAGACAAGAATGGATGCCATGATGCGCTCTTCTTAGATCAAATCGAATGAACGGAGTGTGCCTAGGCGGTGAGAGATATTCAAGATGGAGCAAGGGACGACACCTTTAAATTCCACGGTGGCCTTTCCCTGCGCCTGAGTCCTACCTAGCGCTAGAACTCGTTTTGCAGGATTCGGCGGTCTAACTTGAACGTAAACGGAATCAGCAAGGTTTAACGTTATGCCGCATTATCAAACCGGTGGTTATGAATAAAACTGAGTGGTAAGTGCTTCGAGTGTCGCTGGGTTCACTTTTACACCTAAGCCTGCTTGAGATCGAATGCGTTCTAAGTCTAACCAACCTTCGCGTCCAAATTGCAATGGTTCGTCTACTATGTCTTGTTCTAGCAGCAAGGTGCCAAATGCGCCTTCATGATAAAGGCAATCGCCGGTCAATAATGCCAGTATCAGACCTGCGCTGGTGAGTAATGAAGTTTCACCCACTTGCGCACCTAGTTGACACTTTATGCCATGGCGTTCTGCTAGTGCGTGAAGTTTCAGACTCTTGATAATGCCGCCATTTTTAGATACACGCAGATTAAAAACGCTGCCGTCATTGTGCTCGCACATCCATAGTCCGTCTTCATAACTGCACAGGCTTTCATCTAGCGATATACGCATACGATCACCTAAATACGACATCAGCGCTGGATAGTCTTGCTTTTGATTTGTGGGTAAAGGTTGCTCGACACTTTCAACGCCAAAAGGTATTAACTGTTCTAGTTGTTGTTGGGCTTGTTCTAAGTGCCATGCTTCGTTGGCGTCCACGCGGATGCTGGCATCTGGACCAAGCAAATGACGCGCGACCTTTATATTGGCTAAGTCTTGCTCCGGATTAGTGCCTACCTTTAGCTTAACCGTGTTGATGCCAACATTTTTGAACTGCTTTATAAATTGCTCTACCACCATGGGGTTTTCGGCCGAAACGATCCCGCTATATTGGACTCTTTCGGTTTTTGCACCGCCAAGCATTTCAACCACAGGCATATTAAATGTTTTGCCTGCTGCATCTAGTAAGGCCAGTTCAAACGCTGCATTTACGCACAATTGTCCATTTAGCTCGGGGAAGATGGCGTCAAACTCGGTTAACCAGCCAATGACCGAAGTGGGATCTTGAAACTCAAGATCAGTCACTTTGGGAAATACGACCTCTAATAAATTCTTCGTAACCGAATCAATAGATTCCCCTGTGACATACTCTCGTGGCAAGCACTCACCATAGCCGATTGCACCACTGTCCGTTTCAATTTCTACGATGATGTTTTGAGCGTCTGATCGCGCTTTACTGCTGTGCTTAAATGGATCCTCCCCTTTTCGAGTGGGTTAGCATTTGAGGTCAAGCTTGCCCAGATAGAACAGAATAATCCTTTTAAAACGCTCCTCGTTTCTATAACCCTTAGCCCTCACTTTGATCATCTTGAGCTTCGCATTTAGGCTTTCTGCCATAGCATTCGTTTGCTGCTTGGTAATCGCATTCACGATCCCCCAAAGCTTGCCCCTTATACTGCTTGCCGCCATCTTAATTGGTGTCAGGCGACTTCTTACCGCCCAACCAATCCATTTTAACCATGCTTTTTCTGCTGATCTTGGGTACCGGTAGTACCATAGGTCTTTCGCATATTGCACGATTGCATGAGCCCGAGCAGTTTTCACTGCTACATGTGTTAATTGCTGTTTGATTTGGATATGGGTCTCGGATAAGTTCTGCTCATTTCGAAGCCAAATGAACCGCGATAAATGAAGTGATTTACGATGTGTTTTTTCGATACGAGCTACTTCTGATTTTCTTACACCATCGACGGCTTTGTTTAGGTCTTGTATGACATGGAACTTATCAAAGCATATTTTATCTTTCGCATTAGGGATGTGTTCTAGCGTGGCATAGATATAGGAAGGTGACATATCCATGCTGATGGTTTCAATACTGGCGAGTTGCTCTTGGTTTAGAGATACATAGAACGCTGCCAAACTGGCTTTGTCTTTCCCATTGCGGACATCGATGACTTGGCCCTCCTTATTGGATATCACCGTCACGTAGTGATGGCCTTTTTTACGACTGACTTCATCAACTGCAAGGTGACGTAAACAGGGCTGTTTTCGCAGGCTCATTCCCCGATTTACCGCATCCCGTAGGATTCGATCAACAGCATTCCAGCTTAGCTTGAAGCGCCTTGCAACTGCATTAATGCTTAATTCTTGCAGCCAATCTATGACGGTACTTTCAAACAGCTGAGTAAATCGACCATTCTTGTTTGCCCATGGTACTTCTAGCTGCAATGCACCGTGTTTGGGGCAGTCTGCTCGGGGGACGCTACAGTGCACTAGCGTCTGAAATTGACAGGTATCTAGATGCCGCCATGTTCTGGGTTTTGAATCGTATTGGGAGCAACCCTTTGCACATTTAGGGCAATTCAAAAGGGTGTCAGGGTCGTAGCTGATATAGACGTGAACGATATCGTTTTCGAGGGCTACTTGTTCTACAAACCAAGGTTTGGTTATCCCGAGAATATGTTCATAAAGTGTACTTTCGTCCATCGTTCAGAGATCTTAGAAATGAAGGAGGACAATACTGGTTAAAGGATGAAAAGGCTAGGATTCCACTCGAATAGGGGAGGACCCGCTTAAATACAACACGAAAAGGGATGTCTAAGATTCGCAAACGGCAGTGGCGTATTTTCATGGAAATTGAGCTCTCACAATTTGGTTGTAACCACCACTGACAAATTGGTGAATATCGTTAAGTACTTGATCTCTGTCAGAAGTGAACGTTAGAAAGTGTTTGTGATCGTGACCACCTGAATACACTTTGTAAATACCCTGTTTAGGTGTGTTTTTTATATGCTGCAAAACTTTTTCGTTGTCCATCATGGCATCATTATTTACGAGTAAATAAAAACGTTTTTGGTCATTAAGTTTATGGGCATGTTCATCAATGTAATTATCTAGCGCTTTAGTTTGCAGTGCTGTGGCTCGCGTCATATATCTGATAGAAAACTTGTCGTTGATAATTTTATTAGCCCACTCTGAGTCAGAGGTAAACCAGGCAGCTCCGTTGTCGTTATTTTTTTCACTGACAGGTGACGGAAATAAATCAGTGTTTTTGCCAGATATAATGGACCACTTAGAGACTGTTAGTGGCATTGTGGTTTCGTTTCGATAAAGGCCGGGGGTTGTGAAAATCGAACTCGTAATGCGCTGCGCTCTTGGCACATCCATTAAGTAGCGACTGACAATTTTAGAACCGTAAGAATTAGCCCAAAGATGCAGTTTTTTATTTGGGTGTTCGTGCTCGGCTATATCTAACATTTTATCCAGCGTGACTAGGTGTAGTTTATAGTCGTTTGTATGTCCTCGTCTAAAAACCACCTTGGTATCAGGTAAAAAGCTAATAAAGTCCTCAAGGCCAAATGGATAGCCTTCTTGTGCTTGGACAGGCGAACTTGTGCCTGAACCGATACGATCAAAGGCATAAATCGTATAGCCCCAAGTTCGCAACGTCTCTGCGGTTGCGTTAAACCACCCTCGGT
>JBFHVZ010000243.1:0-5650 GCA_041589295.1 Pseudomonadales bacterium | reverse complement strand
ACGCACCACCGGCAGAGTTAAGGGCTTTGTTCGAGGTGATGGTGAATTCACCCACGTTTTTGTTATCCACTTCGACATCTTTGATGTAACCCACTGCGTACACCAGGTTACCGGTGGAGTTAGAAGCCGAAGAACCACCGGTGACATCAATCGCACCTGCTAGCGTACCGTTGCGGTTTTGCACTGAGATACCAATGGTATCAATCGCGCCGTTGGTGGTTTGCACCAGACCGAAGGCCAAGGTATTACCGTTCACGTCTGTGATCTGCAAGTCAGAAGACGCCGTGGTACCCAGTACCGTTGCCACCAGACCAGTGGTAAAGGCGTTGATTTGCGCTGCCAGAGCCTGCGCAGTATCCGCTGCAGTAGTACCAGAGAAGGTCAACGTACCCAGTACCTGACCAGTGGTACCACTGTCGTAAATAGACAGTACAGCACCCGCGCTCTGTGCCACCAAGTCCGCACCGGTTAACACCACAACCGTTTCGGCCGTGGCCGCTACACCGCTGAACTGGTTAAGCGCATCGGCAATCTTGTCGGCACCGAAACCACCTGCAGTACCCGCCAAGTCGATATCAACGGTTTGACCGGAACCGATAGTCACTGTGTTACCTTGACCATCGGATACCACCAACACTTCGTTACCTGCGGTGCTGAAGAATGCGTGGTCGTTTGCAGAAGTCTGAACCGCTACAACAGTCGCTGTACCTTCTAAGGCGAAGAAGCTACCGGCAGTAGACGCCAGCGTGTCACCGCCAGTATCGGTTACCAGAGTCGATGTCACTTTCGCTACACCGCGCTCGTAGGTACCCACACTCAAGCCAGCATTGGCTAGGTCACCGTTACCAGTGCCATCACCACCCGAGATCACCACTTCTGGCACATCGCCGTTGGCCACCAAGGTGTAACCACCTTCGTAAGTTTCGTAAGTACCGGTATCAGTCACCGAGTTATATTGCCCACCTAGTGCCAGACCGGTTGCTGCCGCCACAGTGGCCAGAGAAGAAGTACTGAAACCGTTGACGTTGTCGATACCAATCGACACGTTACGACCGTCTTCCGCAACCAATGTAATACCTAATGCATCTGTTTCGGTGTTCACTGCGGTGACACCGGTTTGATCCGCCACCGCGTTAATGGCTTGCGCCACTGACGCACGGGAAGATGCTGTATCCGAAGTGGTTTGCAGTGAAATTTCGATGCCGTTTAACACCAACGTACCGGTTAATGCGGTACCGGACATTTCGCTACCGGACACCACGTTTTGGTTAACATAGGCCGTTACACCGGTTTGATCTTTCACTTTGTTAATAGCAGCAACTTTTGCAATGGCACTGGCTGCTTGGTTTGCAACCGATGCGGTATCGTCATCTGCCAATGAAGGTGAAACAGCAACATTGTTAATGATTAAGTCGCCATTTTGTAAGCCATTGTTAGAGCCTTGCGCACTGATACCCGTTGCCGCAGAGGCACCCAGTTTATCAGCGGTTAATTCCGCAATGGACACATCCAAAGTTTGGCCTGCGTTAGCGCCGATTTGGAAGATAGCCGAGAAAGAACCATCCAACAGTTTACGGCCGTTGAAGTCGGTTTCGTCAGCGGTACGGGAAATCTCCGCCACCAGCTGCGTCACCTCAGCCTGTAAGGCTTCACGGTCGACGTCGGAGTTCGTGGCGTTGGCAGACTGAACCGCCAGTTCACGAATACGCTGAAGGTTGTCGTTCATGGAACCCAACGCACCTTCCGCGGTTTGTGCCAATGAAATACCGTCACCGGCGTTTCGCACCGCGACGTTTAGGCCTCGAATTTGTGAGTTAAAGCGCGTGGAGATCGCCAAACCTGCAGCGTCGTCCTTTGCACTGTTGATCCTTAAACCTGAAGACAGTCGTTGCAAGGCCGTTTGGTTGGCCGACTGAGACTTATTCAAGTTACGTTGCGCGTTTAAAGACGCAATGTTCGTATTAATAATTTGTGGCATGTCATCGTTCTCCTAACTAGCACTAAGGCCGACCAAGCTCGTAAACCTGCGTTGCCTGCGTTATTAAGCTCAATAGGTATAGCGGCGATAATCGGAGGTTCTTTAGAAAATAATTTACGAAAACTTTAAAAAACCTTGCCAGTGTCGGTTTGCATCTTCATCGGTTGATACCTAATACCGATAAAAAAACCGCTAGATAAAGAAGAAAGACCCACTAATAGTACAAGCCGAAACTAAAACCGACTTCGATAGAGAATAAACGCATAAAAACCACTTGGCCCATTCGACCCTTAGCCGTGGCAAGGCTCTTGCTCTTTACAAAAACAATACAAATAAATGCAGCGCACGAAAGGCCACCAAATGACTGAACAGCCATCCGAAGCCGAAATTTTACAGCTTGCCATGCAACGTATGCGTGAAAAAAACGAAGCATTTTTCAAGCATAAAGAACCGTCCATATATAACTTTATTAAAGATAAAAAGCTGTCCCACAGTGATTTACGCATTGTGAAGTCACCCAGTGGCGAACTCGAACTGGATGTCGTCGAGCGCGGCGCCAAACGCTATTTTGATCGTGGCCAACATTACTGCCAAAAAGAATCTGAAAAGTTTATGGCGCAAATGACACCCGGCACACAATTGCCACCCTCGGCACCGGTTGGCCCCCACCTATTCACCTTTCAGCGTGTAGGCTCATTGCATTTTAAAGAATTGGCCACCGAACTGAATGAGCGCATTAAGATGGAGCCGAATATTTCCATGCCGAACTTTTACCCATTAATCATCATCATGGGGATGGGGCTTGGGTTTCATATTGAAAAGATCGTCAAAAATTGCGAAATCAATAGCCTGATCATTTACGAAAATGACATGGACCGTATTCTCACCAGCTTATATACCATCGACTGGGAAGAAATTTACGGCTACTTCAATAATCAAAAGGGTCGCACCATACAATTAATTTTTTCCACCGGTGAGGATTTTCACGTTCATCAAGCCTGCCTTTGGAATGAAGTTGTAAACTATTGTCCGTATTTCCCATTTGTATCCTTGTTCTATAACCACCTAAACGACCCAACCAACTTAAAAATCATTAAAGGTATACAAAAAGACATTGTGACCTACCTGCAACAATGGGGTAACTACGACGACGAAATAAACCAATACAACAACGCGCGTCATAACTTATTGGCTAATTCACGCATTTATCGACCCAGCCAATTTCAGGTTAACCCCTACATGCCGATTGCTGTGGTCGGCGCAGGGCCATCACTAGATGACCGCATTGAAATGATTAAAAAGCACCGTAATAAATTATTGGTGATTTCCTGCGGCACCACCATAGGCACCCTATTTGAATATGGTGTTAAGCCAGATTTTCATGTAGAGCTGGAATCTGACTACATTGTTTACGAAGCCATTAGCAAAGCCACAACACCCGAATACCGAAAAGACATCACCCTGTTAGCCTCGGTACAGGTCAACCCTAGATGTCTAGCCTTGTTTGAAAAAAGTCTGGTTTACTTTAAAGACAGCACCAGCTTGGCCGAACTGTATATCGAAAACAAACAAGACATTATCAATAACACCACGCCAACCTGTACCAATGCTGGCATTGCATTAGCCTTTAAAATGCGGCCTAAAAATTTGTTTTTATTCGGTACAGACTTTGGTTTTATTAGCAAAGATAAGCACCACGCAAAAGGCTCCGTTTATTACAAAGCCGAAGACGAAATTTCGTTTGTATTATCAAACGCAAACAACTTCGAGAAAGAAGCGCTCACCACCACCATGAGCGTACATGGAACAAAAATCGAAACCAAACCCATGTACTTTACCGCGCAAAGACGGGTCGAAGAATGTATAAAAATCGCCCATTTAGCTGGTGTTAAAGTTTTTAACTGTAGTGACGGTGCCAGCATTAAGAACTCCGTATGGACACCTAATGAACAGCTCGACAAAATGCTGAGCGAACTAGAAGTCAATGCCGACCCCACTAACCTTGCTCAAGAAATTTACAATTTATCTAAAGGCCTTAATGCAGAAGAAATCGACGCCAAATCTCAACAACTGATCGACACAGTCACCAGAATGTTTGATATTTTGCTGGCCTTTAAACCCGAATCAGCCAGCCTGCAAAACATTGCTAAATACGCCTACACCTTAAATAGCATAGTGGCCCGTAACTTCCGTGCGGACTATGGCAGTATTTACTTCTTTATTCGCGGACAAATATGGATATTTGTCACCGTCATGTTCGTTTATGCCCTACATGCAAAAGAACAATCTCAGCTCGATTTTATAAAGGACTATTGCACCCAGTGGCTAATTGACCACAAGCATAAATTGCTAAGCGAAATGCAAGAGGTTTTATTCCATAAAAAATCCATTGACGATGACCTATGGATTAACCGCACCGTAGAAGAACCGGCTTAAAGGTGACGAATATGACTACCCTAAATATCGAACCGGAATTTACCAAAACCTTTGTGCCCAAAAACTATCTAAACATTGAGCACCAAAATAACGTCGAAAATGCATTTACCAAGCTGCATGAAATATCCGCACAACACAGTCAGCAAGATCCGGCATTCCAACAAACCAAGCGTTCTGATAGCCAAAAGCAATACATAAAATATGCACAGTGCCTAACCCCCGAACAAATCGCGTTTGCCAAAGAGGTCTCCATTCACAAACCTGGGTTTGGGTGGAACGACAACATTAAACAGGTTGCACAGTCCATTCTGACCCCCGAAATAGATCAGGCCATTAAAGACTATTTTGGCAGCTACTACGCCATCATGTTCTATGCGCCACGAACACTCACCTATGAGTCCGGCATCAATAATCCTTCAACCAAATGGCATTGCGACGCTTCACCAACTCCATCGCTCATGCTGATGTGTTATTTAGATGCCGAAGAAGATCATGGCTCGTCGACGCTGTTTCTACCTGAAAGCACAACCAAAGTGCTGAAAGAGGTTGGCTATATCTATAACGAAGTCGAACACAGACGCAGTGATATTGACGACATTCTCGCCCACTACCAACTGGATGCCCGCGTTGAACGACACCCTTTTAAAGCGGGCGAAAGCATTCTTTTTGCAGCCACCGAACTTGCCCACCGTGCCCAAGCACCGCGCCCCGGCTGTGCCCGTACCAGTTTTGATATGTGCATTATTCCGTCACCCGTGCCTTGGGACAAAGCCATCGACATGGGTTACACACCCGCCAACAAACCCTTGTCATTTAAAGGCCAAGCATTACGACTATTAGCTGAAACGGGAATCGAACAAACTAATGGGCCAGATTCTGGGGTCATTCGCATCGAAGAAAATGGCGGTATCGTCAGTGATGAATCCTTGTTGTTTCACTTGCGATCAATTTTTAAAGAAGAAGCCTTTGCACAAAAAATTTATAACGACTTACACAGAAACCCCATTCGCTACTCTGTGCTAACGATTGGTGAACTCATTGTATTGCTCAAAAAATCTTTCAAAGAAGGTCTTAATTGGGGGCAAGGTTTTAACTTAACCGACATCGGCCGGTTTACCGACGTGATAGATTACGAAAAAGCATTTTTAGATTCACTGCTAAAATTTTCCACCGAAGGAAAACCTAACCCAGACGCCATCATGTGGCCTATTCCCAACCACGAGCAGCACCCAAGGT
>JBFHVZ010000242.1:0-5663 GCA_041589295.1 Pseudomonadales bacterium | reverse complement strand
TCCATGATTGCCTGTGGTGCGCTGATCGTTCTGACCCGTAAAGGTCAAAAACATGATTCTGAAACTGACCAAACAACTGGTCACGCTTTTGATGGCATCGAAGAATTAGATAACCCACTGCCATTGTGGTGGATGTACTTCTTCTGGATCACCATCGTTTTCGGTTTTATTTACATCGGTATCTACGGTGTAGGTGACTGGAAAGGTTTTGGTAACTGGAGCTCTCACGGTCAGTGGCAAGCTGAAATGGACAAAGCAGAAGCCGACTACGCGCCTTACTTTGCCAAGCTGAACGCCATGTCTGTTGAAGAACTGGCTCAAGATGCTGATGCCATCGCAACTGGCCAACGTCTATTTACCTCGAACTGTGGTCTGTGCCACGGCTCTACTGGTACAGGCGCATTGGGCTTCCCTAACCTGACCGACAGCGACTGGTTATACGGTGGCTCTGGTGAAGCGATTAAAGCGTCTATCCTGCACGGTCGTAACGGTGTTATGCCTGCAAATGGTCTAAAACCAGACCTAACCAGCGCAGAAGCTGACGACATCGTAGCTTACGTTGTGAGCCTATCTGGCCGTCAAGCAGAAGCTGGCGACGCTGCTAAAGGTCAACCTCTGTTCGCACAAGCTTGTGCTGCTTGTCACGGTGGCGACGCCAAAGGCAACATCGGTATGGGTGCACCTAACCTGACCGACAGCATCTGGCTGTACGGCGGTAGCGAGAAGCAGATTAAATTCACCATCCAGAACGGCCGTAACGGTGTAATGCCAGCATGGAAAGACGTTCTAGGTGAAGACAAGGTACACGTACTAGCGGGTTACGTTTACTCTCTGTCTCAAGCTGAAGCACAAAGCCAAGAATAATTGAGCTGGCTCAATGTTCTTTAAAAAAAGCGACCCTTGAGGTCGCTTTTTTGTTTAATTAGCGTTCGCTAATACAATACAATGGCCCAACATAGCCATATCGACGTGCCAGTGATTACATGGCCAGATTCACCCAGTCGATTATGCTTGTATGAGTTTGCCTAAGGGTTAAAGGAAGGTAGTGCATGACCAAGATTCCTGTAAAAGACGTCACCCCTAAACAGGAAAGCCAAACCGTCGATTTGTACCAAAAGCGGGAAAAAATCTACGTCAAGGAAATCAAAGGCTTCTTCCAACGCATTCGTTCCCTTTCGCTTTGGGCCTTGATGATTGGTTACTTCGTCACGCCTTGGGTTAATTTTGGCGGGCATCAAGCAGTCTGGTTCGACTTACCAAGCCGACAGTTTCATATCTGGGGCATTACCTTTTGGCCGCAGGATTTCACCCTACTCTCCTTCGCTCTGATTATTTGTGCGTTCGGTCTGTTTACCATTACCACGTTAGCAGGTCGTATTTGGTGTGGTTATACCTGCCCACAAACCGCATGGACCTTTGTATTCATGTGGATCGAAGAACGGGTGGAAGGCACGCGCAACCAACGCATGAAACTGGATAAAGCGCCCATGGACGCCACCAAGTTTCGAAAAAAATTCATAAAACACACTTTATGGATGCTCATCAGCGTGGCCACAGCGATCGCGTTTGTGGGTTATTTCTACCCTATTCGCGAGCTGGTACCAGATCTAATGAGCTTTGAGCTGGCCAGCGGTTGGGCGGCATTCTGGATGTTGTTTTTTACATTGGCCACCTACATCAATGCAGGATGGATGCGCGAGCAAGTGTGTATTTACATGTGTCCATACGCACGTTTCCAAGCCGTAATGTTTGACCAAGACACGCTGATTGTTTCTTACGACGAAGCGCGCGGCGAACGCGGCAGCGGTCGTGGTACTCGGAAAAAATCGGTTGATCCTGTACAAGCCAATATCGGCGACTGTGTCGACTGCAACATGTGCGTTCAAGTATGTCCAACCGGTATTGATATTCGAGATGGCCTGCAATATCAGTGCATTGGCTGTGCGCTATGCATCGACGCCTGCGACGAAATCATGGACAAAATGAAATACCCACGGGGTCTGATTCGCTACACCAACGAGCATGCTCTTAAAGGTGAAAAGGTCCATATTTTAAGACCCAAATTAGTCGGTTATGCCGCGGCCCTGCTTCTTATGATGGGTGGACTGGTGTACGCCATTTTCAGTCGTGAGCCGCTCGAAATAGACGTACTGCGCGACCGAGGCACCTTATACACCAACAGCTCTGACGGCCGCATTCAAAACGATTACACCGTGAAAGTCATGAACATGGCGCAAGAACCTCATGATTTCACCCTATCCATCGAAGGATTAGAAAAAGCCGAACTGTTTGGCAAGCAAAAGCTGTCACTTAAAAACGGTGATGTCGGCAGCACCAGCGTAAGTGTTCGCGTATTTTCTTGGGACTTAAAGCAGTCGCGCACAGATGTTCGTTTCGTGATTACGCGGGATGATGGGTTGGTGGTGTCTGAAGAAAACCGTTTCATTGGTCCCGCAGGCGGCTAGAAGCGAGTTGCGTTGCTGATACGTCGTTGAAAAAAGCACTCAGGTTGTCACTTATAACTACATAAGCTCCGCCCTTCGTGCTTTTTTCGCCTTGTCTCAGCGGCCTCACGGACGCTTCTAGAATGGCTGAAGTATTAGATGCATTAAAAAATCATGCTGATTGCACACATACAAACCACGTATGCTGCGCATCTTCACGATTTTTTGCCTCACTCCCTCTTCTTCGCCAACGCCCTCTGTGACACTGACAAAATAGGAATAGCACTCAGGTTGTCACTTATAACGGCATAAGCTCCGCCCTTCATGCTTTTTTCGCCTTTTCTCAGCGGCCTCACAGACGCTTCTAACTTGGCCACTATGATGAGGCAGCAGACCAATAATACTGGGTATATTCTTGTTCTAATCACCATGGGCGGCTACACTGGCCGCCCTTTTCTATTCCGACTTCAGCCGAACGAAGCGAGCAGTATGAACCGTCCTTGGTACAAAGAACCCTACGTCTGGATGCTGATTGGCATTCCTTTAAGTTCCGTGATTTTTGGTGCGTTTTTCATCACCAAAGCCATGACCACCAAAGACACTTTGGTGCGCGATAACTATTACAAGGACGGTCTGGCCATTAACCAAGAAATGAAGTGGGACCAAGAAGCAAAAAACCTAGGTCTGCATTTTGAAGTTAGCGTAAACGGCAACACAGCAACGGCGAAACAACTTATGAGCCGCTTGGATGCCCCGACCATAATTCAGCTTAAGTTCAGCCACCCCACTCTTAAAGACAAAGACTTAGATGTCTTGCTGCAGCGTGGCGAGGACAATAAAACCTTCACCGGTTTCATTGATGACTTTGCTCCAAGCCGTTATTACCTGCAACTGGAAAGCCCAGAACAGTCATGGCGCATCCGTCAGGAAGTGTTCCTTGAATCGGGTCGCACCCTAAACTTAAAACCTTAAGTCGCTGATCGGCACGACCACCATGGCTCAACCTTGTTATCACTGCGGTACAGACGTTCCTCAGCATCTCAATTTAACCGTGGATATTTTGGGCGAAACCCGCGCTATGTGTTGCGTGGGTTGCCAAGCGGTAGCAGAGGCCATTGTCGCCAGCGGTAGTGAGCAGTTTTACCAATATCGCACTGATCACAGCGAAACCCCGGACTTCACACCGCAAGCCCTGCCAGAGGCCATCCAAAACGAACTGCTGCTCTATGATCATCAGGATGTGATTAATGATATTTCTGACCAGACTGAGGACGGCCAACGCAGCATTACGCTTATCATAGAAGGCATTACCTGCGCCGCTTGCTCTTGGCTGATCGAAAAGCAATTGAGCGCCATGAATGGTGTGCATAAGGTAAATTTAAATTTAAGCCAGCACCGTTTAACCCTTGAATGGCAGCAACAACGAACAGCGCTCAGTACTATTATCCAACGCATTTATGCCCTTGGTTTTAAAGCGCACCCGTACTCGCCGGACCTCGCTCAAGCTCAATTGGAGCAAGAGCAAAAACTGGCCATGCGCCGTCTGGTGCTGGCAGCTCTGGCCACCATGCAAGCCATGATGTTTGCCGTGCCGCTCTACGTGGGCGCATGGTCTGGCATTCTTCAACAATACGAAACCTACTTTCGCTTTGCCGGACTGGCCATCACCACACCCGTTGTGCTCTACAGTGCCCGTCCATTTTTTGTGGCATTTTGGCGCGACCTCAAAACTCGACACCTCACCATGGATGTGCCAGTCGCCATCGCCATTGGTGGCGCATATACCGCCAGTGTTTGGTCCACCTTTACCCAAGGCCACGAGGTTTACTACGACAGCGTCTGCATGTTTACGTTTTTCTTGTTGTTGGGTCGTTTTCTAGAGATGCGCGCCCGACTGCGTACCGGCGAAGCTGGCAATCATTTAGCGTCCCTCATGCCGCCTTCCGCCATTCGCCTAAGCCATAGCACTAGCCAAGACCAAGATAGCGAACCAGTCGAAACGGTCATTCCAGCCAAGCAGTTGGCGGTGGGCGATCGCGTATTGGTCAAACCCGGCACTCAAATTCCGGCAGACGGGTTTGTGGTCGAAGGACGATCTGGTGTCGATGAATCTGCCATTACGGGTGAGTTTGTACCTGTCACCAAGGTCGCTTCCAACAAGGTGATCGGAGGCACCGTCAATGTCGAATCGCCGCTGATTGTTGAAGTCGCCGCAGTAGGCCAAGACATGCAAGTGTCCACCATTGTTAAGCTATTGGATCAAGCCCAAGCCGAAAAACCAGCCATAGCCACCTTGGCTGATAACATTGCCCAGTACTTTGTCGCGGCCGTGCTGTGTGTATCGGCCCTGACCTTTGGCATTTGGTATGTCATCGACAGCGAGCGCGCCTTTTGGATCATGCTTTCGGTTTTAGTGGTCACCTGCCCATGCGCGTTATCGTTAGCGACGCCCACAGCACTTACGGCCGCCACCGGTGCGCTGCGCCGCCAAGGCACGCTCATTACCCGCGGCCACGTATTAGAAGGCCTAAGCAAAAGTCGCCGTATTATTTTTGATAAAACCGGCACGCTCACCACAGGCAAACTCAGCATTGAGGCAATCCAAATTCTTCAAGGTGACGAACAAACCGCATTGCAACTGGCCACCGCATTGGAGCAACACAGCCAGCACCCCATCGCTCACGCTTTTACGGCAACACACAACCTACACGTGCAAAGCATGCAAGCGACGCCTGGCAAGGGCGTCAGCGGCGAAATCGACGGCATGCTTTACCGCATTGGCCAGCCGACATTCGCTTGGCCACAAGCCTCAACCAATGCGCTGCAAGGACCGACCAATGGTCATTGGATTTTATTAGCCAGCGCGGAGCAACCGCTCGCATGGTTCAAACTGAATGACCAATTGCGTTCAGATGCCCAAGGGACGCTTTCACAACTGCATGCACTGCATTTACAGACCGAGCTATTAAGCGGTGACGCCAGTGATCAGGTGGCTTATTACGCCAACCAATTGGGCATTCAGCAGTTTCACAGCGGTGTATCACCAGAGGGCAAATTGGCGCATGTGCGCAGCATCAGCCCAGAAGAACATTGCATCATGGTTGGTGACGGCATTAATGACGTACCCGTATTAGCGCAGGCGCCTATTTCTATCGCGGTCGGCAGTGCTTCAGACCTCGCTAAAACCCACGCCGATGTCATCTTGGTCAGCAACCAAAT
>JBFHVZ010000241.1:0-5673 GCA_041589295.1 Pseudomonadales bacterium | reverse complement strand
GCTAAAGGCGAAAGAAGGTTACGTCAGCACATACGGTATTTTCTCTAAACAATGGGTTGAACGTGGACCGCAGGGACAGCAGCGTGTTAAACCTTTCTTGAAAACGTATTTGTCTGAGCTGGCTACTTACTATCATGGTCAGGGTCAGCACTTTGCTAAAGAAAATGAAAAGCTATCGTTGGCGAAGAAAACCAGTGATGCGAAAGCTGCGAAACAAGAATCCTTAAAACATTTTGACCAAGCCATTGCGCACTATGATGAATACGTCAAAACGTTTGCTAAAGACAACAGCGCCGCGCAAATGGTGTATATGAAAGCCGAGGCCTTATTTCAAGCCGAGCGCTTTGGTGAAGCCGCATTGCATTACGAGCAGGTTGCTTACGAATACAAAAATACTCAGTTAGCCCATAAGGCGGGTTACGCGGCAATTGTAAGTTTTCAAAAACAAGTTAGTGCGCGTCAAGAATTAGAAGAAGATGATGCCAGTACTTGGCAGGAACAGGCCGTGGCCAGCATGTTGCGTTTTGCCGAAGTGTTTAACGATGATGAGCGCTCACCGGCGATTTTAACCAACGCAGCGGAATATCTGTTCGGTCTAAACCAATACCAGCGCGCCATCGACATTGCACAAAACTTGTTATCTGGTAACGGTCAGTTACCTAAAAATTTACAGCAAACCGCTTATGGCATTATTGCGCACTCACACTTTCAATTAACACAATACGCCGAAGCCGAAACCTATTACGGACATCAACGTGCGTTAGTGGTTAAAAACTCTACCGACTACAAGGATATTAGCGAGCGCATTGCTGCATCAATCTTTAAGAAGGCCGAAGTACTACGTAGCCGCGATCAGTTGACGCTAGCGGCGAGTGAACTACTGCGCATTAAAGCGATTGCGCCGCAGTCAAATATTCGCGTGCTGGCACAATTTGATGCAGCCACCTTGCTGATGCAACTTAAGCGTTGGTCACAGGCTCTAGTTGAATTTAAGGAGCTAAAGCAAGGGTTTGCTCAACATGAGTTGGCAGTGGAGTTTCCACGTAAAATTGCCTTTATTTATGAGCAAACCGAACAGTGGCAAGCAGCGGCCGATGCCTACTATGAGCTATACCAACTAGACCCAGACCCTGCGGTCAAGCAAGAGGCCCTGTTCTTGGCCGCTGGCATGTATCGCAAAGTCAGCAACTACGACAAAGCAATTGATTACTTTAAAGAGTATGCCCATGCCTACGAAGAACCTTTTGATAATCGTATGGAAGCGCGCTTTAACCTAGCCGAGCTGTACGAATTAACCGATGACAAAACTCGGCACTTGTATTGGTTGCGTCGTGTCATCGCGGGTGATGAAGCTGCGGGGGATGGACGTACAGAGCGCTCGCGTTGGTTGGGTGCGTGGGCAAACACCAAATACGGTGACTACTTTGCTTGGGAGTTTGAACGACGTAGCTTGCGACAGCCTATCGAAAGTTCATTGCCGAAGAAAAATCAAATGCTGCAAGATGCCACAACTCGCTATGAAATGGCGGCAAGCTATGGCTTCTTAGAATTTGTAGCCATGGCCAGTTTTAAAATTGCAGACTTGTACGAGCAATTTGCAGTGGAGTTGCGAGCGTCACCGAGACCAAGTGGTTTAAGTGCCGGCGATGCGCAACTATACGAAACCATCATTGAAGAACAAGCGGGGCCATTTATGGAGTTGGCCACCAATATTCACCAAAGCAATATTGACCGCAGTTGGGAAGGCTACTTCAACCAGTGGATTGAGAAGAGCTACGACGCCATGAAGCGTTTGCAGCCGGAACGTTTCAATAAATCAGAATCTGTTGCGAGGTATGGCGATGAAATTCGTTAAGTGGTCCCTTGTTTCTGCCCTTTATTTTTTGGTTGTCGCATGTGCAAACCAAGTGGCGTTACCCGGCTTAGAAGACAATGTGACGCTAAAAGAAACCCGACAGTTTATACCTCGTCAGCAGTATGACGAACAAAACTTAGCGCTAACCTATCAGAGCGTGGAAAACCCTTACCTTGCGCAAAGAGGGCGTGTCGATAAAGGTTCAGTGTTGCTATTTATCGAGGCTAAAAAAGCCATGAAAGCGCAAGACTACAAAACTGCCAAAGCTAAATTGTTGGTCATTACCGGTAATGACGACAGCTTAGCTGGGCCTTGGGTATTGATGGGCGAAATCGCCATGGAAGAAGGTGAGTTAGAGCGAGCAGTGGAATACTACCAAAAAGCCATTGCCATTAATCCGCAAAATGTAAATGCCTATACAGGTTTGGCGTTTGCTTTGCGTCAAATGGGTCGCTTCAAACTTGCACAAAATACCTTGGCTGAGGCGTTGCGTGTGTGGCCGGATTTTCCTGAAGCGCATTTGAATTTAGGTGTGTTATACGATGTCTATTTAAACAAGCCGGAATTGGCTCAAATGCACTTTGAGGCGTATTTGTTTTTAGCCACTAAAGATAAACAACAGGCCGAAGTTTGGTTTGAAGAGGTGCGTGCGCGTACGGGTATTCAAACAAGCTTTGTTGACCCAGGGCCTCGTCAAACCAAAGATTCTATCAAGTCAGACCAAGACAAGAATAAGGCTGACGCGAAAGCCTTGGCCGAAGGAGGTCAGTCATGAATAGTGTGTTGTTACAACAGCGCTTAGCTATTTGTGCTGTTGTGTTTGCTCTGCTCGGTATTTGCTTGCCAATCAATGCAGATGAACCGATCCGACTAGAGAGCCAGTTCGTGGGTGACAAAGAACAACCAGCCGTCAGCTACTTTGTACCATGGCAGGGGCCGGGTTCTGGTTCAGATAAGCTGCATCAAAAAGTAGAAGAAAAATACGACCATTCGTTAGATGCCATAGACCGCGATGTAATGCTGCGCTCTATGCGCATTTATAACGAAATGAATTTAGAAAACGTGGACCCTTAACGGTTTGCCACAAACGAACAGTCGATACAGAAAACATAATTAGAACGGTTATAGCGGGTGTGATATGGAATTTTTAGGTGCCATTGCAAAGTTTTTTCAGGACGGAGGGTTATTTATTTACCCGATCGCCTTAGTGTTCGCCATTGGTGTGGCGATTACTATCGAACGTTGGTTTTTCTTGAAAAAAGAAAAGCTCATTAACCAAAAGGCGTTTGAAGACTTTCTGCCGCTGTTGAGAACCGACGATCACGACAAAATGACCTTGTTCACCCGTGACTGCACCGCACCTGTGGCCCGCATGATTGGTTGTGGTTTGGATATGATGAAAGTGACGCGTCAGCGCGCGGATATCGAACAAGCCATGAGTGAGGGCATTATGGAAACCGTACCTCGCTTAGAAGAGCGCACCGGCTATTTGTCTGTGTTGGCAAATGTGGCCACTCTGTTGGGCTTGTTGGGTACGATCATTGGTCTGATCGCGGCGTTTACCGCCGTAGCGAACGCGGATCCAGCAGAAAAATCCAAGTTGCTGTCGTTGTCTATTTCGGTTGCCATGAACACCACGGCATTTGGTTTGATTGCCGCAATTCCATTGCTGGTTGCACACGCTGTATTAACTAATAAAACCAATAAGATTGTGGCAAGTATCGAAATGGCAGGCGTTAAATTTTTAAATGTGATGACATTAAACCGAGCGATAGAAGCGGGCAATCCAAAGCCTTTGCCAACTCAAAAGCCAACAGCGACCAGTGCACCAACCGCCACCGAAGCGGCTGGTTGAACCTGACGAGGTAATGTCATGGCTTTCAAAATTAAACGCCAAGGCACAGATGATGCCGACATAGACGTAACGTCGTTTATGAACCTGATGATTGTGTTGGTTCCGGTTTTGTTGATGAGCATGACCTTTACCAAGGTCACGGTAATGGAAATTAATTTGCCAGAGCTTAGCGGTGGGTCGAGTAACCCTAGTTTGTCCCAGTCTCAGTTAGAAATTGTGCTGCGTAACGATGGCTTTGAAGTTTACTTTCCGTCTGGCACCTTGGTGAAACGTATACCGCAAATCGAAGATGACCAAGGTAAGGTACTGGATTTTAATACCTTGTCGCTGGTGCTGCGCGAAGTAAAAAAACGCGTTACCGATAAAAAGGATGTGGTGATCATGTCAGCCGGTAATGTCGAATACCAAGCGCTTATAAGCACCATGGATACGGCAAAAAGCTATCAGACCGTTGTGGCGGCTAACCTCGTTGAGGTTGAGTTGTTTCCACAGATTTCTTTGGGTGATGCACAAACCCTTGGCAAGTCACAAGCTCGTTCGGCGAGCGGTGCTAAGGGGTAATTATGACGTTAGCTAAAAGCACAACGCTGATTCATCGTCCCGACGTTAAGAAAACACCGACACTCAACTTGGTGTCGCTAATGGATATTTTTACTATTCTGGTTTTCTTCTTGTTGATGAACTCCGGCGATAGTCAAGAAATCGAAAAAGCCAATTTCATTCAGCTGCCGGACTCCATGGCTAAAGGTGCATTTCAAAATGACTTAACCATTATGATTGGCGATGAGTTTATTCTGATTGGTGATGAGCAAATTGTAGCGTTAAGCGAAGTGGAAAAACTTGACGGAAAACCCATTGAACAATTGGCTGCGCGCTTGTCGGTAGAAAAAAAGGCCGAAGCAGAATACACCAAGTTCGAACAAAAAAATGGTTTACCCGTTACCATCATGGGTGATCAATCAGTGCCTTACACTATTTTAAAAAGTGTTATGTCTACTTGTAGCCAAGAAAACTTCCGCGATATTGCATTGGCGGTGAATCAAGTAGTAGGCGGCATGATGGCAGTCTCCTCCAGTGAGGGTGGCCAACCATGAGTACGGCGATGCAGCATAATCACTTAGCGCTGGACATTGAGTTACCTTGGAGTGACAACCGCGACCAGCAAGATGCGTTCAAGCGTTTGCTTAAACGTTTGGTTGGGCCATTTATGGCACTGTTGCTGGTGAT
Organism: Pseudomonadales bacterium; assembly: GCA_041589295.1. Taxonomy (GTDB): domain Bacteria; phylum Pseudomonadota; class Gammaproteobacteria; order Pseudomonadales; family Oceanobacteraceae; genus Bermanella. The sequence continues at coordinate 736 of JBFHVZ010000241.1, read as the reverse complement.
GCCATTTCTGCCGGACTTTAGTGGTGAGCCGGAAGTAGTAGAGAAAGTGGTGACGCAAGTCATTCTTGAACCGCCCAAGATTATTGAAGAAGAAGCGCCTAAACCTGTTGAAGTACCAAAGCAGCGAACGCAAAGTCAACGGCCGGATGCGGTACCCAAAGTGGGAACCAAGACAGGGACAGAATCCATGGCAGCGCTTTCGAAGCAATTGAGTTCATTGCGCAGCTCGTTGGATATGAGTCAATTACAAAATAAAAACGTGGTTCAGTCTGATAGTGGTCAGGCGCAACAAAGCACTCGTGCCTTGTTAGGTAAAGACAGTGCCAATCGCAGCAGTGGTGGTTTAAAGGCCTCGGATGTGACCGTGAATGCCAAAGGTGCGACGTTAACGGACCATAAGGGTACGGATATCGAGATGCCTTCAATGGCACTGACAAACCCTGATCGTGCTGAGTATCAGTACGATCCGAACCGGAAGAGTAAGCGGGATATGGAAAGTATTCGTCGTGTTGTTGAGCGCTTTAAGGGCGGTGTTTACTCTATATACAACAAGGCCCTGCGATCGCACCCTGAACTGTCCGGTAAGTTCGTATTCTCACTGACCATTCATCCGGATGGTTCAGTGACGGATGTGAAGGTTGTTGCCAGTGATTTGGGTAATAAGAAGTTAGAACAAGAAATCTTGCAGAAAATTACCACCATTCGTTTTACTGCCGGAGACTTCGATGTCACCCCG
>JBFHVZ010000240.1:0-5711 GCA_041589295.1 Pseudomonadales bacterium | reverse complement strand
ATGGGTTTTAGCAACTGGTGAAAAGCAGTGTTAGAATGCGACAAAGCCTGAATTCCTTATTATTAGATGTTTTCTTGACAATCACATTCTAACAATTTGGATTCAGGCTTTCTCGTTTCCCAAACTGTGGGACAGCAGTGGGCGGAATGCCCTTTTTTATTTTGCTTTGAGAAAAACTAATTCGCTAAATAAATACCATCGGCTTCGATGTGAATTAATCGCTGCTTATACAAAGCACCTATGGCTTGTTTAAATGCATTTTTGCTCACACCAAACGCGGCTTTAATCTCCGCTGGCTGGCTCTTATCACTTAGCGGTAAGAAGCCACCGGATTTTTCTAATTTGGCTAGCACTTTTTCGGCAATGCCTTCCACCTTGCCGTAACCCGGTTTATCCAAGGTGATTTCTAATTTTTTATCGTCACGGACTTTTTTCACAAAGCCTTTTAACGATTGGCCTTTACGCAGTTCGCGGTGAATATCAGAATGGTAAATCAAACCCCAGTGTGTGTGATTCACAATGACTTTGCGGCCGAGTTGCGTTTCTTCGGCTACTATCAGGTCCACCGGTTGACCCGTTTTAAAATTTTCGCCTTCGTCATATAAAAAACTGTCTAGCTTGGTGGAGGCAGCGAGACGGTTATTGTCATCCACATAGACGCGCGCCAGCACTTTTTTGCCCACATCCAGCGGTCGCGCTTGTTCCGAAAATGGAACGAATAAGTCTTTAGGCAGGCCCCACTCTAAAAAGCCACCAATGCGTGTGGTATCCGCCACGCGCAACCAAGCAAATTCATCCACTTGGGCCAGCGGGGTTTCTGTGGTGGCAATGAGACGGTCTTCGCTGTCCAAATAAATAAAGACGTTTACGGACTTGCCCACTTCCATATCGTCGGTCACGTACTGCTTAGGCAACAGGATTTCGCCATCGCGCCCTCCGTCTAACTGCAAACCACGGGGCAGTTGTTTAAGAACGGTGAGTTGATTGAAGCGACCTAAACGGATCATGGCAGTCTCTATTAAAGGGTGTTGCTGAATGGGCTGGGTGCTGGAACTGAGCGCTCACATTAGGGCACCTCAAAATAGTACAGAATAGGCTCTGACGAGCGGGCTGATACTAGCAGGTTGCCGATTTTCTGGCTATGGCAGGTAAATATTAAATACCCCGCCGCCGAGCGAACCGCCATTTTGTAGGGTGATATAGCCCCGTTCCTCACCGCGTTGATGTAGCTGGCAGACTTTTAAGGCAAAGTAGATGCCCATGCTGGTGCTGCCCTTACGAAAGTCGATTTGCTTCATAGGTTGGCCTGGGTTTTTCAACATAAATTCAGGAAAGCCATCCCCATCGTCCTCGATGCTAATGCGCAACCATTCGCCATCTAAAATTTTGGCGGTCATTTTGATCTTTGAGCGAGTGTAGCGCACCGCATTCACCAGTACATTGTTGATCACACCACCGATTAATTCGGAATCAAAATACCATTCGTCGAATTCATCACAGTCTATTTCTAACGCTAAATTGTACTTTCGCAACAGCACTTCGTTACGCAATTTTTGGTGCATGAGGACTTCGTAAACTTCTTGCTCGTCAATGGCCAGCGGCAGCTCATTAACGTTTACACGGTAAACGCCCATTAAATGCACTAGGTCATTGGACAATCGAGACGCTTCATAGCGCAGGGTGGCCAATGCTTTTTCACGCTGAGTTTCGTCATTGGTTGCTGCGTTATCCACCGAAGCCATTATCATGGATACAGAGTTTTTCATATCGTGCACACTGGATGCTATCAGCATCAGTAGGTCATCCCGTTCCATGCGTTAGCCTCGCTCAGTAACTTTTGATTGCACCGCAACCACAGCCTGATACAAAGATTTGTACCTTTGATACTGTGGATGCTCAGCAGTGATGTGATTAATAGACGCCAAGTGGGTGGCACATTCTTTGGCGGCAGGCGGGGTTAAACCATTTTTTTTGATGCAATTTAATAACGATTGAACCAAATTTAAACGAATACCCACATGTTTGGGATAGTGGCGAATAGCCTTACCGAAATACTGTGCGGCTTTTTCAAAATCACCAGACTCGTACAGCTTGATGCCTTTTTTATTTATGCTAACCACTTGGTTTTTACCTGACTTGGTAACTGGTTCATCTACTAGCTTATCGATTTCAGGTGCTATTTTCGGGTCGTTTCCGTAATCGGCTACTAAGTCATTAATCAAGCTACTGGCTTTTTCGTGATTACCCGTTTGCATATACGATTTCGCTAGCTCTAAGCGCATTTCAACTTTTGCTTTTTTCTCTGAACCTAGCGCTTTTTCGGCTTGCGCTAATGCCTTATTGGCATTGTCCTGACTTTTTAAACTGGACTGAACACGGGCTTCAATCAATTTTGATTTTGCTTTTAACTCGTTAGAACTCATTTGCTTTTCGACGGTTTTTAGCGCTTTGAGCGCTTCTTTTGCAAATTCTTTGGCTTTTTTCTGCGGTAAAAGACGTGCCGCTTCGTTTAAGTTGTCTGCCAGTTCTAAATGGTTTTCTACCTTGTAGTGCCGAGTATGTTCCGCTAGGCGTACGAGGTTTCTCGATGCTTTGGCGGCGCTAACCAAATCACCGTTCATTTTGCTTACGTCTTTCAACAAGCGCTGGCGATCCACCGAGTGCGCAGAAATCGAATTGGTTTGTTCGAGCACAGTTTGGGCTTCTCTGGTTCTATCCAGCTCCATGAGCAGGCGGGCGGACCCTTCAAATGCTTCTAAACATGCAGGGTTGTGTTCAATCACCTTTTGATACGCGTCATACGCGTCTTGTGCTTTTCCCTCACCTTCTAACGCTTTAGCGTAACCGAGCAACGCCCAGTGAACTGGACGCTGTTCGATGACTGCTTGATACAGCACTGCGGCCTCGTGGAAGTTCTGCTGTTTTAACAACAAGGTGCCTTTGGTTTTACGACACCAGTTTTTATGACGTGTGCCTGCGTTAATTTCCTTGTCGCAAAGGGTGACAGCCTCGGCCAATTTACCTGTGTCCATGGCGTGATAAATGTCTTTTAGCGCCTCTTTTTGCTTTAGACACTTGAGTAGTCGAAGCTTTAACTCACCTGGTGATACCGGTTTAGCTAGGTAGGCATCCGGCTTGTATTCCATGGAGCCGATGACGGCTTCTTTTGAAGACTCGGCGGTTACCATGATAAAAATAGCCGAGCTTTTAAGCAGGTCTTGATGTCTTAATTCTTCTAATGTCTGTAAACCATTACGACCTCGACCAAGGTCGAAGTCGCCAAACACCACGTCGTAGTCATGTTCCTGACAGCGTTGAATAGCCTGCAAACCGTTGGATGCGGTATCCACATGTTTGGCATTCAAATCATTTAGCATGGCTTTTAGGATCCGCTGAAAATTCTCGAAGTCGTCGATTATCAAAAACTTCTTATCGCGGTAGTCATTCTCGATCACGTTGTAGCTTACCTAACGCTTGCGCAACTCTTCTAAGAATAGACAAGTTTGTTAAAGAAAGGAGTTTTAAACTTTTTTTGAACTGTGATTCAGCTATATGCAATACGAACCCGTTGTTTTGCTTAGGGCACTCGCTTTATATAGCGTCCGTTTATATTTTTTTGTTTTGATAGTACTGCGTCTTCTAATGAAAACCCCTGCTGCACGACGCGTCAGCTTTTGCCTTGACTATACTTAGGCTGAGCGCATCAACAATGCGCTGGCCAATACGGTCAGTAGCATGATCCACCCGCGCTCGCTATTAAGGGGTTTATCACATGTTGTTTTCATCACTCTTTGAGCAGTACCACAGGTTGATGGCCCGCCGCCATTTTCGCCTGGGTCAAAGCGCGCAATGCCTACATCATTTGGACGCTCTAGTGGCATATGACATGGATTTTAAACGCGAGCCTAAATTTAGTGCCTACTTGGCCTTGTGTCATTTTCGCCTTCAGTACTGGGAAAATATCAGTGCCGAAGTTGAAACCGCATTGTTTTTATTACGCCGATACATTCAAGAAGACAAAGAATCGTTTGTATTATGGCAGGAGCTGAAATCCCATTTAGCCCTGCTACAAATGGCCGAGCGCCAGAGTGAAACGGTTAGCCACGTCAACGTTGTTTAAACCCTTGAGCCAGTGCTAAAGCACTGGTCTCCTCTTTTTTCTCTTAGCTTTTTTCTTAACTTTGTTCGCTTAGCTTTTTCTCTTGGCTTTGCTTCTCTTGGTTTTGCTTCTTTTGGCTTTGCCTTTCTTAGGTTCGTATCAGTATGGCTTTATTAGGGCTTCATTAAGTCTGCTGGTTTTCGTTTACCTTTAAAGGCAATGTGAGGGTGATTTTTAATCCTTGCGAGGTTTTTGACACGTCTGTTGATTGTGCGGCACTAGCGCCTTGGGTCATTGGTTTCTGCTGCATACGATCTTGTGAACCATCTGAACGTTTTGCCGTGGCATCGGCAACTGTTTCTGCATTTTCTACCCGCATACGCCCAGCTAATATTCGACTGACAAGGTTGTATACCATGTACAATCCTAAGCCGATGTGACCGAGCGGCCCCCGTTTTGTGGTAAAAAACGGTTGTACTAATTTATCTAGCAGCTCTGGTTTGACCCCTTCACCATTATCTTGAAACACCAAGACCAGTTGGTCCCCTTGTTGGCTAACCTGCATGCTCACTTGCGGCTCAAGTTGTTCGTGATAGCCATGGATGGTGGCGTTTTCGAGCAGTTGGTCCACCACTAAAAAAAGTGCCTTACTGTAAGAGTGCATGATTAAGTCTTCCGGGCAGTCTAAATTTACGCGCCAGCCTGCCATATTCCAACGGCGCGCATCTATGCTGTCGGTTAAGATGTCTTTAACACGGAACATATTTAACTGCATACCAAAGTGTTGTGCGGATACTTCGCGAAACCGTTTGACCACGCGAATAATGCGACGCTGATTTTCTTGAATCAGATCCAATGACTGGGAAGCCAGCTCCATAAAACTTTCCAGCTGACGAATGCGTTTTTCCTTTTGCGCTTCGGTATCGTCGTGCTCGGTGCTGGTCACTAATATAGGGGCTTTAACGTCCAGTAGAGTTTCTTTCACAAAGGCTGCTGTGGCGGCGTTACTGCCCAAGGGCGTGTTAATTTCTTTGGCGATACCCAGTGCAAATTGTTCCATGACTTCTAAGCGTTCGGCTTCTAGTTTGCGCTGTTCTAATTCGGCTTGTTTGCGTTTGCTAATGTCAACGATGGAACCCTCAAAACGTCTAACGCCATCTAGGTCGGTTAAACGCATGGCCACGCTTATCCAGATTTCTTCACCTAAAAAGTTACGAATTTTAAGTTCATGGTTAGTGACCTGATTGGATGTCATCACTTCACGAATGAGGTTTTTATATTCTTCGTATGGCGAAATTAGATAGTCACGAATATCGGCAACTTTGCGCACCATTTCTTCTCGGCTATCGAAGCCAAAAATTTGAGCACAGGTACGATTGACATTAATTAGGCTGTGATTCATATCACTTTGAAAGTTACCCACTGGGGCATTTTCATAAAGGTCTTGATAGCGTTTTAACGTGGTTAAGTGCTTACTTTGTTCTTCTAGCAGTGCTTTTTCGGTTTTGCGTTTTGCCCGTTGCGAGCTGGCTATGCGGTCCGCCAACGAGAACGACAGCAATAGCACTTCTGTGACTGAGCCAAAAATATAGGCATACATGCTAAACACAGT
>JBFHVZ010000239.1:0-5723 GCA_041589295.1 Pseudomonadales bacterium | reverse complement strand
CTTTGCTGTACAAGCCGCCAGCGAACAATCTTTGCAGCAGTATCAAACTCAGGCCACAGCATTGCTCTCGGTGTTAGAAGCTCGTCAGCAAAAAAACCTAGAACTAAAGGCCAAACAGTTAGTGCAAACCAGCAAGCCTATTGTGGAGTTCGCTAAAGCTCGTTTTCCACAATGTGCCACTTATTTTGACGCGCTCATTACGGCTGCTGAAATCATCCCCACATTACCTTTGGAAGAAATCGAAAGCGGATACCACGCCGACGGCAAACTGCCGCCGCTGACCGATGGCCACTGCTATCACGTAAAGGACTTATTGGTTCACGCCGCGACGGTAGAAGCCATGGCCAAACAGGGGATTTCAACCGACAAAGGCTGGCAAGCAGCTAAACACGAAATAGAAGAAGTGATCGAACACTTCGACGTGGTCAAAGCAAGTTTATTAACTAAGTAGCTTCTGATCGCCTGATCCGAACCCCTGCAACCTCCGTACAAGATGACCTACATGCTTGACTCTAAGCCACAAGTGATTAGAGTCCTGCCATTCCTTGTACGAAGTTGAGGCCCGTTGTGACGGATAATCGCGAGCAACCCCCTTTTCAAGAGCCCGTTAAGAAAGCCGGTGTGCTGCTGGTCAATTTGGGTACACCTGAGGCTCCGACCCCCAAAGCCGTTAAGCGCTATTTGAAACAGTTTTTGTCCGACGTGCGCGTGGTGGATGCACCGCGTTTGATTTGGTGGTTTGTGCTCAAGGTCATTTTGCTGATCCGCCCCAAACCTGTGGCCAAAGCCTATGCCGAAATTTGGTGGCCCGAAGGTTCACCGTTGATGGTGATCTCAAAACGTCAGCAGGCCGCATTACAGCAAGCGTTAAAAGCCGAAACGGGCCAAGACATTCCCGTGGCATTGGCCATGACCTATGGTCAGCCTAGCATGGAACACGCTGCGCAAACCCTGCGCAAACAAGGTGTTGAATCCATTATTGTGCTGCCCTTGTATCCGCAAAATTCCAGCTCGACGACAGCGGCAGTATTTGATCGCCTCGCCAATGCATTAAAGCCCTGCCCGCATATGCCTGAGCTGACGTTCATTAATGACTACCACAACCACCCTGACTACATCACCGCGCTTGCCAACAGCGTTAAGCAACATTGGCAACAACATGGCCAAGCGCAAAAACTGTTGATGTCATTTCATGGCATTCCACAACGCTACGAAGACAAAGGCGACCCGTACCCTAAACAGTGCCGCACCACAGCCAAGCTGCTGGCCGAACAATTAGGGCTAAGCGACGATCAATGGTTGTGCTCTTTCCAAAGCCGTTTTGGTCGTGAAGAATGGGTAAAACCCTACACAGACGAAATACTGAAAGATTGGGGTGCGAACGACGTCGAATCCGTTAATGTCATCAGCCCTGCGTTTGCCGCCGACTGCCTAGAAACCTTAGAAGAACTTAAAGAAGAAAACCGCGAGTACTTTTTACAAGCGGGCGGTAAAGACTACAGCTATGTGCCAGCGTTGAATGACAACGCCGATCACATAAAACTGTTGGTGAATCTAGTTAAACGACGCTTGAACTAATTTAACGAAATGCTTTTACGCAAGCCACGGATGGCGTGATGACTGATGCAGCTAAAAACCCCACCAACCGAAATAACACCTGTCCGCAATGCCATTCGCCATTGCGTTGGCGGCAAGTCCTATCCCCAACCCAATGCTATTACTGTGGCACAAAGCTGCGTTTAAAACGCACCCTCAATAAATCCGAAAAGCAATTTTTGGCCACGCTCTATATCTTTCAACTCGTGTGGGTATTGGCTATTCAAGTATTTCCTGCACTTAAAAATTTTGCATTCTTTACAATAAGCCTGCTTTTAGTGGTTGCAACTACAGCTTTAGTAACAAAGACAAACCCGTTAACGCGCAGCAAAGTTGAAGTTTTTGCCATACCGAATGAGCATCCAAAACCCTCTTTTGCGCGTCACCGCACGGGGTTGTTCGTTGGCTTAGCGCTTATTATTTCGGTAACTTTGTATTTATTACTAATCTGGCTTGGACTTTCGTATACCTAAACGTTCTCAGCAATTACCTTAATCATTGCGGCCGTTAAAAACGCCACGTCTTCGTCGCTCATCACAAATGGCGGCAAAACATAAACCAGTTTGCCAAACGGTCGCACCCAAATGCCTGCCTCGACAAACTTGGGCTGAATCTCGGCCATGTTCACGGGCTGCTTTAATTCGATCACACCGATGCCACCCAGCACACGCACGTCCGCCACGCTGGCTAGTTGTTTTGCCGGTGCCAAACCTTGTTGCAGGTTCGCTTCAAGTTTTTTCACTTGCCCTTGCCAGTCTTGCTCAAGCAATAAATCAATACTTTTACACGCGACGGCACAGGCCAATGGGTTGGCCATAAACGTCGGGCCGTGCATGAATACACCGGCTTCGCCTTCGCAAATGCCTTTTGCCACTTTGTCGGTACACAAGGTGGCCGCCAAACTCATATAGCCACCTGTAAGCGCTTTACCCACGCACATAATATCTGGGCTAATGCCTGCGTGTTCGCACGCGAACAGTTTGCCGGTACGACCAAAGCCGGTGGCCACTTCGTCGTGAATGAGCAGCACATTAAATTCGTCACACAGGGCGCGAGCGCGGCGTAAATAATCGGGCGAGTAAAATCGCATGCCCCCTGCACCTTGCACCACAGGTTCAAGAATGAGAGCCGCAATGGAAGAATGGTGTTGTTCTAAGGTCTGTTTTAAGTCGGCAATGTGTTCATCACTGCACGCTTCATCGAAACCACATTGTGGCGCTTCGACAAACAGGTGCTTGGCTAGCACTTGTTCGAACATGTGGTGCATACCATTAACGGGATCACACACCGCCATGGTGGCAAAGGTATCGCCGTGATAGCCATTGCGTACAGTCAGCAATTTATTTTTTTGTGCTTGCCCTTGGCTGATCCAAAATTGAAACGCCATTTTGATGGCTACCTCAACAGCCACCGAACCAGAATCCGAAATGAAGACTTTGTTTAACGGCGCAGGCGTGAGATCAACCAGTTTTTTGCACAACTCAACGGCTTTAGGATGGGTCAGCCCGCCGAACATAACGTGGGACATTTGATCGATTTGCGCTTTCGCGGCCGCGTTTAGCTCAGGATGATTGTAGCCGTGCATCACCGACCACCAAGACGCCATACCGTCGATCAGCTCCCGTCCATCCGCTAAGGTCAGGCGAACGCCTTGTGCACTCACCACAGGAAACGGAGCGAGCGGGCTTTCAAACGAAGAATAAGGGTGCCAAACATGCTGCCGATCTAAGGCAACTATTTGTTCTGGGGTCATGATCAAACTCAAATGCACGAAAATGTGCGGCCATTCTACCCTGCTTGACCCCATGGCAAAACACGGGCAAGGTCTGCCCGTTTAATTTGCTGATACAACCTTAGGGCAGACACAACCATAAACTTTCATTCTGAAACGTTTTTTCAGGTCGCCGCAAGCACTTCCATGTGGGCTTTACGAGCGCATCCATGCGCTCAAAATCCTGAAAAAACATCTCAAAATAAAAGTTAAAAGCATCAAAAGTCCCGTAATAAAGAGTTCGACCACCATGAAAGCCGTTGCCATTCGCCAAAGCCTTCCACTTACTGACCCTAACGCCTTGCTCGACCTAGAACTGGCCGACCCTGTAGCCGCAGGTCGTGACCTATTGGTGGAGGTTAAAGCTATATCGGTAAACCCCATCGACTGCAAAATGCGCATGCGTGCGCTACCACAAGCGGGCGGTCCCAAAGTGCTGGGTTGGGATGCCGTGGGCGTGGTGAAGGCCGTCGGCCCAGAAGTCAGCCTGTTTAAGGTGGGCGATGAAGTGTTTTACGCGGGCGATATCACCCGCGAGGGCTCCAATAGCGAGCTACAGCTCATTGACGAGCGCATCGTAGGTCGCAAACCTGCGAACTTGTCATGGGCCGAAAGCGCGGCCGTCCCCTTAACGGCACTGACCGCATGGGAAATGCTATTTGACCGCCTACAACTGCCCAAGGACGACGACAAAGCCGTACTACTCATCAGCGGGGCCGCCGGTGGCGTGGGCAGTATTATGATCCAATTAGCCAAAGTGCTAACCAAGGCCAAAGTCATCGCCACCGCCAGCCGTGAGACCTCTCAGGCTTGGGTAAAAGACTTGGGCGCAGACCTAGTGGTCAACCATCACCAAGGGCTGGCAAACGAATTAGCCAACGTGGGCATTGCAAACGTGACGCATATCGCCAGCCTGACCCACACCCATCAACACTTTAACGACTTCACCACTGTCATTGCGCCGCAAGGCAAGATTTGTTTGATCGACGACCCCGCCGAACCGCTGGACATCATGCAATTGAAAGCCAAAAGCGTCAGCTTAATTTGGGAGCTCATGTTCACCCGCAGTCGCTTTCAAACCGCCGACATGATCGAGCAACACAATATTCTTAATCAGGTTGCAGACTTGCTCGATAACGGCCGTATTCGCTCCACCGTGCAACAAAACTTAGGCCGTATTTGTGCAGAAAATGTAAAGCAAGCGCACCTTGCCATTGAGAGCGGCCAAACCGTTGGCAAAATCGTATTGGAAGGGTTTTAGTCACCATGAATCGCCGCAAAAAGATTTACACCAAGCTCAAGGCCAAAGATAAAAAAGCCAACCAAAGACTAAATGGGAAAAAGAAACCCAAATACATTTCAAAAGCCGAACGAGCGGAGCTAGAAGCCCAGCAGGCAGCAGATAAGCGAGTTGACGAGAACTTAGATGCGTTCATAGGTGAGTAACTAGATGGGCTATTCCGTTTCAGACTGAAACAGGTTTAGCTCATAGCCAATTCGACTTTAGGTAATCGTTAGTCGGCAAACTAAGATTAAGCATGGTTTGATTAAAAAAGGCGTCCAAACCGTGACCCCCATAGAAAACAAGCTGACCATACTGTACCGTATTGAGCCAGGCTGCCTAGGGCCGGATGGCGACCAGCACGTGGATCAATTTTGTACACTGGCCAACAAACAAGTGGCCGACAATTCCGCCCTGCTGAATCACATTGTCACTTGGGTCATCGAACCGAGGTGGGATAAAACCCTGCCCGAAATGCAGTTCAAACTTATTCGAAAAACCATCAGCCACGATCAAGCCGCCACTTACTTAAAAACCATTGGGCACGAGCTGGATTCCCTAGAAAGCACCCTGATTAAATCCATCACCGCACAAGTGAACCAATACTTAGGCTATTAGCAGCCTTTTTGCCCCACTTACTCCACATTTTACAAAGCTGGCCAATTCGTCCGTTTTTCTTCACAGACTCGTTACGTCTATGTAATAGCTTTTCCCTAGCCTGCTTCCGCCAACTCAATTCCTATAACAACTCTGATGGAGAGACTCATGGCAACGTTGGAAAAGAATAAATTATTTCTCGCCGTCGCAATGTCGTCAGCATTGTTGCTGACTGCGTGTGGCAGTGATGATGGCGATAACGGCGCCCGTGGTGTAGACGGCCAAGCTGGCGCTGACGGTAAAAACGGTCAAACCACCGGCGTACTAACACGTATCGCCACGGTTGCTGGTGGTGCAGAGGTGACCGGTATGTTCATCACTGAAGAAGGCGATTTATTTTTTAACGCTCAGCACCCCTCAAGCGCAAATATCGAAACCGATCAAAACGCCATTGCTTACAACACAGGCACCGTCGGT
>JBFHVZ010000238.1:0-5726 GCA_041589295.1 Pseudomonadales bacterium | reverse complement strand
GCAAATTAACGATTACATCGAATCCATTAACCAATACACAGCGGGTGAGTTCGATGCCTGTACCATGACGAACATGGATGCCTTGACGATTCCATCTGCTGGTGGTGTTGATTCAACAGCACTGATTGTTGGTGACTTCTCTAACGGTAACGATGCCGTTATCTTAAAAAATGCTAAATCCCTGAAAGACGCTAAAGGCCAAAACATCAACTTGGTTGAATTGAGCGTATCTCATTATCTGCTGGCACGTGGTTTAGAAAGTGTGGGCATGTCTGAAAAAGACGTAACCGTGGTAAACACCTCTGACGCAGATATGGTTGCGGCTTACACCACCAAAGACGTTACGGCAGTCACCACTTGGAACCCTCTAGTTAGTGAAATTTTGGCCATGCCAAACAGCACTAAAGTATTCGACAGTGCGCAAATTCCTGGCGAAATCATTGATACCTTGGTTGTAAACACCAAAACCCTGCAAGAAAACCCAAAGCTGGGTAAAGCGCTAACAGGCGCTTGGTACGAAATCATGGACAAAATGAAAGCCGACAAAGCTGTGCGTGAGCACATGGGTAAAGCATCAGGCACAGACCTTGCGGGTTACGAAGCGCAATTGGCTTCCACCAAAATGTTTTATGCAGCTAAAGACGCTGTGGACTTCGTAAACAGCCCTGACTTGAAGAAAACCATGCAATACGTTGCTGAGTTTTCATTTGAGCACGGTTTGTTAGGTGAAGGTGCTCCAGATGCTGGTTTTATCGGCATCGAAACCCCTGCCGGTGTATACGGCAACAAAGACAACGTTCAGTTGCGCTTTGATCCTACCTACATGCAAATGGCAGCAGAAGGCAAACTATAAGCCTAATGTTTGCGCCAAACAGATGCGGTATTAGCATCTGTTTGGTTTGCAGCCAACTTAACCAGTACACGGATGTGCTACTTGGATCATCCAACAAATTGCAGAGTCGTATATGAAACGTTGGATAAATAAAACCCCAAGCAAACCGCTGGCGCTCGCACTGGGCATCATTCCTTTTATTTTGCTGCTGGCCCTGTATCAGTGGGGCAGTGATGTACGTAAAGCCGAAAACGAACGCGACAAATTATTACCCAGCTTTGGCGAAATTTATGAAGCCGTTGATCGTATGGCGTTTGAACCGAGTAAACGCACTGGCGATTACTTAATGTGGGAAGACACCAAAAGCAGCTTGCAACGCATTACCATAGGGATTGCCTGCGCAGCCTTTATTGGTTTAGTCGTAGGTTTAATTACAGGCGCTTTACCCTTGGTCGGTGCACCGCTTAATCCGCTTGTCACTGCACTTTCTTTAATTCCTCCTATGGCGATATTGCCCATACTATTTATTATTTTTGGCTTAGGTGAATTATCCAAAGTCATGCTGATTATTATTGGTGTGACGCCATTTCTCATTCGTGACTTATACCAACGCACTAAAGAGTTACCCAGTGAACAATTGGTAAAAGCACAAACACTTGGTGGCAACAGCGCACAAATTATTTTTCGCGTGTTACTCCCACAAGTCATGCCCCGTTTGATTGATGCGGTGCGGTTAAGTTTAGGTACTGCTTGGCTATTTTTGATCGCCGCTGAAGCCATTGCCGCCACCGATGGCTTGGGGTATCGCATCTTCTTAGTTCGTCGTTACCTTTCTATGGATGTGATATTGCCTTACGTCTTATGGATTACGGTGTTGGCGTTCTTATTGGACTGGCTACTGGCAAAAAGCAGTCAGAAGTTATTCCCTTGGTATCATGCAGCGAAATAAGGTGCGCTTATGAACACAATTACGACTAAGCCCCAGCCGCTCATTGAACTCAAAGAACTGTCAAAGCACTACGGCGAACACGTGGTGTTAGAAAAACTCAATGCCAAGGTAAACGAAGGAGAGTTCGTCACCTTGGTGGGGGCTTCTGGCTGCGGCAAAAGTACGTTTTTAAAAATGCTATTGGGCACAGAGGCACCTTCAAAAGGTCGTTTGTTGCTGAACGGTGAACCCATAGAAAACGAACCTAGCGAAGATCGCGGCATCGTGTTCCAAAAATACTCTGTTTTTCCTCATCTCACTGTGCGTCAAAACGTGGCCATTGGTCGCGAGTTTGAACAAAGTCCAATCCTAGGTCGCTTATTCGGTAAACGCCGCAAGCAGGCGTTGAAAGAAGCCGACGAATGGCTTGAAGCGGTTGGATTAACGCAAGCCAAACATAAATACCCCCATGAACTGTCCGGTGGTATGCAACAGCGTTTGGCCATCGCGCAAGCGCTTATTAAACAGCCCAAGGTATTGCTGTTAGATGAACCGTTTGGTGCGTTAGACCCAGGTATTCGTAAAGACATGCACAAGCTGGTGTTGGACTTATGGAAAACCTACAAGCTGACCGTATTCATGGTGACCCATGATATTCACGAAGGTTTTTATTTAGGTACCCGGCTTTGGGTGTTCGATAAAACCAAAATCGACCCTGATGCGCCAGATCGTTATGGCAGCACCATTACCTTTGATTTGCCCGTGGGCAAAGTGGATAAAGAAAGTTACGACGAGATTGACGACTCATTGACAGAAAGCCGTCAATTACTGAGTGCATAAACGGCGGAAAAACGTATGAAGATAGATCAATACACAACAACCATTGCCGGTGGTGCGCACTGGTCTCTAATGGTTCGACGCGGCACCCAATTGACACTGACCGACCTAGAAGGCGGTGCCAATGTGGGCATGTTGTTTTATAACCCCACTCAGTTAAGTGAGAAGTACAACGCGCCCGACACGTTAAAGTGTCAACACACGTTTAAACTCACAAAAGGCAACTGCCTGTACAGTGAAATGGGGCGTATTTTTTGTTCCATCGTTGCAGACAGTTTTGGCTGGCATGAAACCATTTGTGGTAACAGCCACGCAGAGCATGTGACGCAAAAATGGGGTAAACGCGATTATCAACACGATCGCAACACATGGCATCAAAACGGTTACGATGCGTTTCTAGTGGAGCTGGCTAAATACAATTTAAAAGCTAACGACATGGCTGCCAACGTCAACTGGTTTAGCGAAGTCAGCGCCGACGACCAAGGCAAGCTGTCTTTAAGTCGTCAAAGCAAAGCGGGCGATGCGGTAACCTTGCGCTTTGAAATGGACACTTTAGTGGTGTTGCACACTTGCCCACATCCCATGAATAACGAGCAAGAATATCCTATTCGTCCTGTGCAAATTCAGCTTAGCCGTGCCGACGCCATGCGTGACGACGATGCGTGTTTAAATCATTGCGATGAAAACCGTCGCGGTTTCCAAAACAACGCGCTGTACCATTTCGGCCTGCCAGAGTCTGTTTGAGGTAAATCATGACAACCATTGAAGACAGAAAAATTATAGAAAGCACATTGCAACCGCAAGCCGCTCAGTTTTCCGCGCAGGTAGACGCGGGTGACTACTTCATTCATGTGGTGAAGCAAGGTCAAACTGTGCGCATTGTGGACTTAGAAGGTAACCAAGCGGCAGATACTTTGTTTTATAACGCTAATGATCCTAGCGAGCGATACAGCGCCATGGATACCGTGCGTGAACAAGGCGCGTTGTATTTAACCGCAGGCACAGTGTTAAAAACCAATTTAAATAACGACCTGCTGGAAATTGTGGCCGACACCTGTGGCCGCCACGACACCGTTGGCGGAGCCTGTGCCACCGAATCCAATACCGTGCGTTACGATTTAGAAAAGCGTTGCATGCACGCTTGTCGTGACAGCTGGATGTTAGCCATTCAAGAACATGAAGAGTTCGGGTTAAAGAAAGAAGACATTACCCATAACATTAACTTTTTCATGAACGTGCCAGTCACTAGCGAAGGCAAATTAACCTTCGAAGACGGTATTTCAGCACCGGGTAAATACGTTGAATTAAAAGCGCTTATGGACACCATAGTGCTGATTAGCAACTGCCCACAATTGAACAACCCATGTAACGGATACAACCCAACGCCAATTCAAGTATTGGTTTGGAACTAAGACGGAAATAGTAATACAGCCTCAGTCGTATGCTTGATTATGCTGCGCACAAGGCCCTGTCAGGACGACCTGACTTGACTTCATTTTTTTGCGGGACGACCCGCGCACCGTAAAGGTGTCGTCATGAGCCAAGACTCTCTATTTTCAAAAGTACTGATTGCCAACCGTGGTGCCATCGCCACACGCATCATTCGTACGCTTAAAAAATTAAATATCGCCTCGGTGGCGGTTTATCACAGTGCCGACGCACAATCCCTGCATGTTCAACAAGCGGACGAAGCCATTTGCTTAGGCGATGGCAGTGCGGCGGATACCTATTTAAACATCAATAAACTGTTAGACATTGCCAAACAAACCGGCGCACAAGCCATTCACCCGGGTTATGGTTTTTTAAGTGAAAACACCGACTTTGTCACTCAGTGTGAAGCGCAGGGCATAGTGTTTATTGGCCCAACCACAGAACAAATGAATTTGTTCGGCTTAAAACATCAGGCCCGTGAAGCGGCTAAGCAAGCCAATGTGCCACTGGTGCCCGGTTCGCCACTATTAAGCGATTTAGAAACCGCTGTGGGCTGGGCCAACGAAGTAGGCTATCCCATTATGCTAAAGAGCACCGCAGGTGGTGGTGGCATTGGCATGCAAATTTGCGATGACGAAACGGCGTTACGTCAGGCATGGGACAGTGTTAAACGTCTAAGCGCTAATTACTTTTCCAATGACGGCGTGTTCTTAGAAAAATACATTCGCAACGGTCGTCATATCGAAGTGCAAATTTTTGGTGACGGCCAAGGCACCGCAGTTAGTTTTGGCGAGCGCGATTGCAGCGCCCAGCGCCGTAACCAAAAAGTAATTGAAGAAACACCCGCACCTAACTTGTCCGATGCGCTGCGCCAAGACTTGCACCAAACCGCCGAACGCTTAATGGCGTCGGTACAGTATCGCAACGCAGGCACAGTGGAATTTATTTTCGATGTGGATGCGCAGCAGTTTTACTTTTTAGAAGTGAACACGCGCTTACAGGTCGAACACGGTGTTACCGAACAAGTTTGGGGTTTAGATTTAGTCGAATGCATGGTGAAGCAAGCGGCAGGCTGCTTGGAAGATTTAAATCAGTTAAAGGCCAGCTTGCAACCGCAAGGCCATAGCATTCAAGTGCGCGTGTATGCTGAAGACCCTAACTTGGAATTTCGTCCTAGTGCTGGCTTGCTTAGTGATGTTCGGTTTGCATCATCGTCGCAGTTGCGCGTTGATACTTGGATTGAAACCGGTGTTGAAGTACCAGCATTGTTTGACCCCATGATTGCAAAAGTCATTGCCACGGCGGACACACGGGAGCAAGCGTTAAGTACCTTGTTACAAGGCTTAAAAGACAGTGCCTTGTACGGCATTGAAACCAACTTGGGCTATTTACAAGCGCTACTCCAGTACGATGTTACGCAACAAGGTACGTTGCTCACACGCACGTTGGCAGAGTTTAAATATCAAGCCGCCACCTTGCAGGTCATCAACGCAGGTACACAAACCACAATTCAAGATTATCCCGGGCGCAGTGGTTTGTGGCACATAGGTGTGCCGCCTTCAGGGCCAATGGATCATCTTAATTTTCGCATTGCTAATCGGTTGTTAAATAACCTCGAAACCGATGCCGCGTTAGAAATGACCCTAAATGGCCCTACTTTAAAGTTTAATGGCGCTGCACAAATTGCCATTACGGGTG
>JBFHVZ010000237.1:0-5754 GCA_041589295.1 Pseudomonadales bacterium | reverse complement strand
CCAAGGGAAGAACTATTCGCCACGGTCGAACCAGTCGATAAACTCAAATTTCGCGACACAAAAAAATACAAAGACCGTCTCGCCACGGAACAAAAGAAAACCCAAGAAAAAGACGCCATGGTGGTGTATCGCGGTAATATGGATGGCTTACCGGTAATCGCCTGTGCATTCGAGTTTAATTTTATGGGTGGGTCCATGGGGCAGGTGGTTGGCGAAAAATTTGTTCTCGCCGCAGAGCAAGCCTTAAAAGATCACGTCCCCTTAATTTGTTTTTCCGCCAGTGGCGGCGCGCGCATGCAAGAAGCCTTGTTTTCACTGATGCAAATGGCGAAAACCAGTGCGGTGATCGAGCGGATGAAAAAACAACGCGTGCCTTACATTTCCGTGTTGACCGATCCTGTTTTTGGCGGGGTCAGCGCGAGTTTGGCCATGTTGGGTGACATCATAGTGGCAGAACCGGATGCGCTCATTGGTTTTGCAGGCCCCCGTGTTATCGAACAAACCGTGCGAGAAAAACTCCCCGAAGGTTTCCAAAAAAGTGAATTTTTACTTGAACACGGCATGATTGATCAGGTCGTGCATCGCAAACAATTGCGCCCCACGTTAATTCGATTTATTAAACATTTGACCCACCAGTAATTAGAAAAATACCAAGATGAAAAACCTCAATGATTGGCTCAGCCATTTAGAAGCCATTCACCCTTCCGAAATTGAAATGGGTCTAGAACGTATTCGCGTGGTGGCGGAGCGCTTGGGTGTGCAGCGCCCAGCCGACCGCGTCATTACTGTGGCGGGAACAAACGGCAAAGGCAGTACGGTCACAACTTGCACAGCGATTTTGAATGCGGCTGGTTTGCGTGTGGGGTCTTACATGAGCCCGCATATTCATCATTACGGGGAACGTGTACGCATCAATGGTCACCCAGCCAGTGATGGCGAGCTGTGTTTGAGTTTCGCTGCGGTAGAAGCGGCCCGTGGTGATATTAGTTTGACCTACTTTGAATTTGGCACCTTGGCCGCTCTTTGGTTATTTAAAGAAAACCAAGTGGATGCCGCCGTGCTAGAGGTGGGTTTAGGCGGTCGCTTGGATGCCGTCAACGTGGTGGAGCCAGATGTATCTGTAGTGGCCAGCATTGGACTGGATCACCAAGATTGGTTGGGCAATGACATTGCCGATATCGCCCGCGAAAAAGCTGGTGTGTTCCGTTTGGGCAAACCCGCCATTTGCGGTGAGCGTCAACCGCCGCAGTCTTTGTTTGATGTCGCCGATGCCATTGGCGCTGAGTTGAAGCTAAAAGGTCGTGATTACGACTTCGGTGAAGAAACCGAGGGCAAGGATGCAGGTTCCAGGTGGTGGTGGAAGGGGATCGGTGCGCAAGGGCAAAGCATCCAATTGAATCATTTGCCGATGCCACTATTGCCACTAGAAAACGCTGCAACCGCGTTGCAAGCATTGCACATGCTCGATATCGAACTGACCGATGATGTGCTGCGCATGGGGTTGGCACGGGCGCAGTTGCCGGGCCGTTTACAGCGCTTTTCTGAGCCTATGCACGGCATGATGGATGTGGGGCATAACCCCCAAGCGGCACAGTTGCTTGCGCAAAATTTAGCCAAGCGTCCGGTGCGAGGCCGCCGTCTGGTTTTGCTGGCCATGCTGGCCGATAAAGATGCTCAAGGTGTGGTAGCGCCATTGGTTGACCTAGCCGACGAGTGGCTGCTGGCTGGTCTGTCTGGACACCGTGGGCAAAATGCCATTCAGCTGTTCGATAAGGTGGGGTCTAGCTTGGCAGGCAAGCCCAGCAAAACCTTTGAGACTGTGTCCCAAGCCCTTGATTTTGCGGCCAAAACTATGGACAAGGAAGACGAACTCGTCATACTAGGTTCCTTTTACACCGTGGCAGAAGCCCAAGTCTGGCTGGAGGATCAGGTCCGTGGATGATGGCATTAAGCGCAAGCTCGTGGGGGCAGGGGCGTTAGTAATCGCTGGGTTGTTGGTGTTGCCACTGATTAGTCCACAAACGAAAAACGCTCAGTACCTGCAGCAGAGTGTGCCTGAAATGCCAGAAGCGCCTGACATGACTATGTCCACGCCAAAGGCGTTGGATATCGAAGTCTCTGATTTAATCAACCCAAAGCAAGCCGCTACTAAACCCAAATCTGTCACCATTAATGAAGTCGTTATTGACGACGAAGTTGTTCCTGCATCCAATTTTGATCTCCCCGAAAAAACCAACACAGGCCAAGCTCAGACGTGGCAAATTCAAGTGGCCAGTTTTGCTAAAGCGGCCAATGCCCTAACACTACGCGACAAACTGCGTGCGCAAGGTATGCAAGCCTACGAACAACTGGCCCAAGATGGCGTGCATACCCGGGTTTTCGTGGGGCCAAGTTTTCAAAAGAGCGAGCTAGAGCAGTTACTGCCTCAAATCGCCAACACCTACAAAGTTAAACCTCAAATCGTACCTTTTCAGCCTCGCGCTGTACTTAATCGTGCCGAATGAACACGCGCTCCATGAGACTATTTTTGTCTAGGGCGGTGGCGCATTCGGCGAATGTGAGAATGGTTGCGAATATAAAATTGCGCTCAACGATAAATGATTGATTTTAAAGAGAAATTTCATTCTAAAAGCTGTCTTTTTGGTCAGTTTATATGCGGTAGCACGGCGGAATGGGCTTTGCTAGAATGCGCGCTTTCCAACGGAGGCAATCCATGCTGGTAGTGGACTGGATCATTGTCGGTGCCATCGCTATTTCGGCCTTGATCAGTATTAAACGCGGCTTCGTCAAAGAGATGTTGTCGCTGACCAGTTGGGTGTTGGCCTTTATTGTGGCGCGAGTATTCAGTGGTCAACTCGACACCTTGCTAGCGGGTTTGATTCAAACGCCTTCCGCGCGCTTTGTTGCAGCATTTGTCATCTTGTTCGCTGCGACTCTGATGATAGGCGCTATGATTAATCATTTGGTGGCGGAATTAATTCGCGCCACTGGATTATCTGGAACCGATCGCTTATTCGGTGTGGTGTTTGGTGTCGCCCGCGGTTTGGTTTTAGTAACGGCAGCCATTTATGGGCTGCAAATGACGGCCGTGAGTCAAGACCCTTGGTGGCAGAACTCCGCCCTGATCCCCAAATTCGAAATGATGGTGCATTGGTCAAAAGGTGTTTTGCCCGATGCCGCAGAAACAATATTAACCTTAGGGCAAGAGTAGTTTTACTGGGCTTGTCTACCCCGAATTTGCTTGATAGAGGAAACGCCCATGTGCGGCATTGTCGGTTTAGTCGCCAAGAGCAACGTGAACCAGTCTTTATATGATGCGTTAACTGTGCTGCAGCACCGTGGTCAAGACGCAGCGGGCATGGTGACCTGTGATAACGGTCGTTTTTATCTGCGTAAAGACAACGGCTTGGTTAAAGACGTGTTTCGTACTCGTCACATGCAGCGTTTGATCGGCCACATGGGTATAGGCCATGTGCGTTACCCAACAGCTGGTAGTTCCAGCTCCGCTGAGGCGCAGCCATTTTACGTTAACTCTCCTTACGGTATCGTGCTGGCGCACAACGGTAACCTAACTAACACCAAAGAGTTAATGCAAGACGTATATCGTGAAGATTTGCGTCATGTGAACACCACCTCTGACAGCGAAGTATTGCTAAACATCTTCGCTCACGAACTGCTAGAACAGAAAAAACTGGTACCCACTGCAGAAGATGTTTTCGCCGCAGTTAAGCGCGTACACAAGCGTGTTAAAGGCGGCTACGCCGTGATCGCCATGCTGGCGGGTTATGGTGTGGTAGGTTTCCGTGACCCATACGGTATTCGCCCTGCGGTTTACGGTAAACGAGAAACGGCAAAAGGCGTCGAGTACATGATCGCGTCTGAAAGTGTGGCGCTGGATGCACTGGGTTTTGATTTGGTGCGCGACATTGCCCCAGGCGAAGCAATTTATATCGACGTTGATGGCAACCTTCATACAGAGCAATGTGCCGAAAACCCACAATACCGTCCGTGCATTTTTGAGCATGTTTACTTCGCTCGTCCTGACTCCATCATTGACAAAATTTCAGTTTACAAAGCACGATTGAAAATGGGTTCGCGCTTGGCCGAAAAAATTCTGCGCGAGCGTCCAGATCACGATATTGATGTAGTCATTCCCATTCCAGACACCAGCCGCAGTTCTGCCCTTGAGTTAGCTAATCGCTTGGGTGTGAAGTACCGTGAAGGCTTCATGAAGAACCGTTATATAGGCCGAACTTTCATCATGCCTGGCCAACAACTGCGTAAGAAATCAGTGAAGCAAAAACTGAATGCGTTGGACCTAGAATTCCGTGGTAAAAACGTACTGTTGGTGGATGACTCCATCGTACGTGGTACCACGTGCGAGCAAATTATCGAAATGGCTCGCGAAGCCGGTGCGAAAAAAGTGTACTTTGCTTCTGCTGCACCTGCAGTGCGTTACCCTAACGTGTACGGCATCGACATGCCGGCCAAAGAAGAATTTATTGCCCATAACCGTACGGTAGAAGAAATTCAAACCGAGATCGGTGCTGACTGGTTAATTTATCAAGACCTGCAAGACTTAGTAGAAGCCACTTGCGATGGGGCAGAGGTACGTTACGAGTTTGACTGTTCGGTATTCAATGGTGAATACGTGACGGGCGACATCGACGACGCATACCTTGATAACCTGCAAGCCAGCCGCAACGACAACAGCAAAACGCTGGCGGACTTGGAAAATGGTGTGATTGATCTGCACAACGACGACGCAGAATAATCCCATCCGTAGCCCAGCGGTGTTAAGCCGCGGCAAAAAATGATAAAAGACTAATGGCAGCTTGGATACGTCAATCGAGCTGCCATTTTTTATTAGGAAACAGAAAATGACCGATCAAAAGCGTTATGACGCACAACTGGATGAGGCGTCCTTTGACACGCTAGCCGTTCGCGCTGGCCAAGTTCGTTCCCATGAGCATGAGCATGGCGAAGCCATGTACATGACATCCAGTTATGTGTTCGGTAGCGCACAAGAAGCGGCCGCCATTTTTGCAGGCGACGAGCCGGGTAACGTTTACACTCGTTATACCAATCCTACTGTTCGCAACTTCGAACAACGCTTAGCCGCGCTCGAAGGTGCGGAACAGGCCGTGGCGACAGCGTCAGGGATGTCTGCGATTTTCTCCACTGTGTTAGCGCTTCTTAACCCGGGTGATCATATTGTGTCGTCACGCAGTATTTTTGGTTCTACCAATGTGATGTTTGAAAAGTACGTCAGTAAACTCAATATCAGCGTGACGTATGTTTCATTAACGGATGTAAATGCTTGGGAAGCGGCCGTTAAAGAAAACACCAAGTTATTCTTTTTAGAAAGTCCATCTAACCCCATGAATGAGGTTGGAGATTTACCTGCGCTGGTAAAACTAGCGAAAAGTAAAAACATCCTAGTCGCAGTCGACAACTGTTTTTGCACTCCTGCTTTGCAACAGCCGTTGAAAATGGGTGTGGATGTGGTGATACACAGCGCCACAAAATATATTGATGGACAAGGCCGTTGTTTAGGTGGTGCTGTACTCGGCCGCGCAGAGTTAATGGAACAGGTTGTTGGTGTGCTACGCAGTGTTGGGCCGACCATGTCGCCGTTTAACGCATGGGTCATGTTGAAAGGTTTAGAAACCTTAAGCTTGCGTATGCGTGTACACAGCGAAAACGCGCTGTCACTGGCACAATGGTTAAGCGAACATCCCAATGTGACCGCTG
>JBFHVZ010000236.1:0-5790 GCA_041589295.1 Pseudomonadales bacterium | reverse complement strand
TTAAACACTTTCGAACCTCAACCACTTAGCAACACATTTAAGCGAAGTCCTGTCGTTAAGGAGGCGCGCATTATAGAGTTTCGAAACTCTGCGTCAACCTCTTTTTGAAGGCTTTTTCAACTTGACTTGAGAGTCAGCTTTTCAAAAGTTTTCCTTCAAAATCAACCAGTTAGATTCTGCCCTGCGGGCGTCTCCCTGATCGAGGTGGCGCATTCTACGCAAACCAGTCTGAGCGTCAACTCTTTTTGTAAATTATTTACAAGAAAGTCTCTGAGCGCTTAAAGCAGGCTGAGAACACTGCACGAACCTGACAATCCGCTCGGGGCGAGCCTCTCTTACACAACGCCTTCATATAGTTAATATGTACTTGTGAGTATTTTTTAACCGATTCCTAAAACTTGTCTGCTTGGCTATAATCCGCCGCTCACAAATCGAGGTACCCCATGACTCAAGAAAAAGCAGTGGTCATATATAGTGGCGGGATGGATTCGTTCACCCTACTCAATAAGGTCGTTAAGCAGGGCTATGACGTGTATGCGCTGACCTTTAACTATGGACAGAAGCACGTTAAAGAAGTCGAAGTCGCTGCAACTGTGTGTGAGCAACTGGGTGTACCCCATAAGATTCTGGATATATCCCCTATTAACCAATTAATGCAAAGCTCTTCTTTAGTGGGTAGCGAAGCGGTGCCTGAAGGGCATTATGAAGCTGAGAATATGAAGTCTACTGTGGTGCCCAACCGCAATATGATTTTGTTGTCGCTGGCCATTGGCTACGCCGTGGACATTAAAGCCGGTAAGGTTTATTACGGTGCTCACTCTGGTGACCATGCCATCTACCCTGACTGCCGCCCTGAGTTTGTACATGCTATGAATGCCGTAGCTGGCATTGCTAACTATGAGCATGTGTCCATCGAAACCCCTTACCTAAACAGTACGAAAGGCGAAATCCTGAAAGACGGTTTAAGCATGGGCTTGGATTACACCCACACTTGGACCTGCTACAACGGTCGAGCAAAAGCCTGTGGAAAATGTGGTGCGTGTGTTGAACGCTTAGAGGCGTTCGAAGAGAATGGCGCCGCCGATCCCGTGGCATACGAAAGTTAGAACAAGGTTAATTTAGATTCATGACCGCCGTTAAACCGTTACGCGTTAAAGAAGCTTTTTACACATTACAAGGCGAAGGTGCGCGTAGCGGACGAGCTTCTGTGTTTATTCGTTTTAGCAAATGCAATTTGTGGAACGGCAAAGAGTCCGGACGCGCAGCGGCCTTGTGTCAATTTTGCGATACCGATATCACTGGTATCGACGGCACCAATGGCGGTGAATACAGTGCCGACGCATTATTAGACTTGGCCAAATCGTTATGGGGTGACCTTTCACAAGGCCAACCTTATGTGGTGTTCACTGGTGGCGAACCAGCATTGCAATTAACCGAAGGCTTAATCTCTTCGTTTAAAGCCGCAGGATTTGAAACCGCGGTAGAGTCTAATGGCACGTTGGCCTTACCCAGCAATTTAGATTGGATTTGTATCAGCCCCAAGGGCCGCGCAGAGGTGATCGTCACTCGTTGCAACGAACTGAAATTGGTTTATCCGCAAACGGACTTAACCCCAGACCAAGTACAACACATACAAGCTGAATACTATTACTTGTCCCCTATGGCTTATTACGGTGAGGACGATCGCAACGGCATGATCGTGCGCGAACACATGCAATCAGCCACGCAGTTCTGTTTGGCTAATCCCAAATGGCGCATGTCACTGCAAACACACAAACTGCTGGGAATTGATTAACCAGCGTTGTTTGCTGCTATTTTTAATGTTCATTCTTTGAATTCATTAAAAGTGCGATCTTGCTTTTACCTTGGGCCATGGCCATGATGCTTTTTTATTTCAATAATAAGAAGGCACGCCATGTCCCGCATTTTGCTTTCCATCGACCAGCACATTGCCACGCTGACGCTCAACCACCCCGAACAACGTAATCCTATTTCAGACATCGAAACAGTCGAGGCGTTTGAAAATGCACTCGCACAAATCGAACAACATGAAGACGTTCGCTGCGTCACGATTACCGGCGCAGGTTCCGCCTTTTCCAGCGGCGGCAACATAAAGCATATGTTGAACAAAGAAGGCATGTTCGCAGGCAGTGCCAACGACGTGCGCGAGAACTACGCCAAAGTTATTCAGCGCATTCCATTGGCTTTGCACAAATTGAATATTCCTACCATTGCCGTTGTGAACGGCCCTGCAGTGGGCGCGGGATGCGATTTAGCCATGTACTGTGATATGCGTATTGCATCGACCAAAGCCAGTTTTGCCGAGAGCTTTATTAAAGTCGGCATTATCCCTGGTGACGGTGGCGCTTGGATTTTGCCTAAAATTGCAGGCTATGGTCGCGCCGCCGAAATGATTTTCACCGGCGATAGCATTACTGCACAACAAGCCATGGACTGGGGATTATTAAATGATTTGGTCGAGCCAGAAGATCTAATCAAAAAAGCGACGGACTTAGCCCAACGCATTGCGAAAAATTCGCCACAAGCTCTACGGGCCAGCAAGCAACTTTTGCGTGCGGCCAACACCATGCCATTGGACAGCCTGCTGCAAATGAGCGCAGCCATTCAGGCCAACCTGCACCAGAGCGAAGATCATATTGAAGCCGTCAACGCGCTGTTAGAAAAACGCGAACCCATATTCAAAAACCGTTAAGCAAAATGAGCTGCTAAACTGAATGCAGATCGCTTGTTATTGCAGTTTGGAATTTAACCATGGCGCACGGCCGCATCTCAGCATCCATAATATTGGTCTGGCTACTCACAGGTTGCGAGGACAGCACAGACATTCAGGCCGAAGCCGATTACAAAGGCAACTTCTACACGCAAGAAGGTGGTTGCCCCGGATCGGCTGAACTCACTGTGCACACCGAAAAAGGCAAGGTGGAAGTGAGTTTTTTCTGTTTTATTCGTCCCTGTTTTGTCGCAAAGGGGCGAGTTTCTCAAGGTGGCTACTTCGAAGTGCGCACAGGACCAAAACACTATGTTAAAGGTCGACTATCACCAGACAGCGCCCGAGGCGAGTGGAACCTCGCCCTAAACAATAAAGGTTGCCATGGTCGTTTCGAGGCCGATCGTATCAGCCCTTACAAACATCACGAATAAATTTTCAAGATCCTTTTATGAAGACTTCTCGCCACTGGGTTCAAACTCTCGGTTTAGAACCTCATCCCGAAGGCGGCTTTTACAAGCGCATTTACGCCCATAAAGACAATTTGGAAACCGCCAGCGGGGCCCGTTCACTCACCACCAGCATTCACTACTTGTTAGAAGCCAACGATTATTCTGCATGGCACCGTATTAAAAGCGATGAGCTTTGGTATTTTCATGATGGCGCGCCGTTGACCATTCGCTGGATTTTACCCACAGGGCAATTGATATCCGAAACACTGGGTCACGATCAACTTATGGTATGCGTACCAGCTAACGTTTGGTTTTGTGCTGAAATAGCAAAAGAGTCTCATGAACACACCACCTACAGCCTAGTCAGTTGTGTGGTGACACCGGGATTCGATTTTGCGGATTTTGAAATGGGCGACGCCGAGGACTTGGTGACCCTGTACCCTCAGCATCGAGATGTGATTTGTCGTTTGTGCCGCTAGGAGTTTTGTAAATACAGTCGCTGACTGTCGCCTATTTCGCTGTCGCAATGATGGTGGCTCGCAGCGGTGCCGGATACCCTTCTGCGGTTTTGCTTGGGTCATCTGGGTTTAGAAAATCTTTTAGCGAATCAAACCCCATCCATTCGGTTTTACGTTGCTCCTCTGTGGTGGTGTAGTTTTGATCCACCACGCGAATATCTTTAAACCCAGTGCGACGCAACCACAAGGCTAAGGTGTCCGTTGTCGGTAAGAACCAAACGTTGCGCATCATGGCGTAGCGATCTTCGGGCATGAGCACTTCGCCCAAACCGCCTTCGATCACCAGAGTTTCGAGTACCAGTTCGCCACCCTGTTTAAGCGCGCCATGCAGTTCGCTTAAATGATCCAACGGCGAACGTCTGTGGTACAACACACCCATGCTGAAAACAGTATCAAAGGCTTTTAAACGCGGTGGCACGTCTTCCATTTTCATGGGGAGAAAGTGCGCTTTGGGCTTGCCACTTGAACCATTTGTTTGTGCCGCGGCTAAATATTTTTTTACCGCTTCAAACTGCCAGAAAAACAACTTAGTGGGGTCAACCCCCACTACCCGTTCAGCACCAGCACCTAACATGCGCCACATGTGATAACCGCTACCACAGCCCACGTCTAAAATTGTGCGGCCTTTTAAATTGGAAAGGTGCGGACTGACTCGTTGCCACTTCCAATCGCTGCGCCATTCTGTATTTACAAATTCGTTAAAAAATTGAAATGGGCCTTTGCGCCATGGCATTAAACCGCGCAAGCCTGCGTGTAAGTCACTGCGTTGTTGTTCGTTTAACGCGTCGCCGTCAATGAGCAATGTGTCTTGGCTTAGGTCTACATTGATGTTCTGGCCCATGGGCAATTGGTCAAACGCTTTTTGCCAGCGCGCCATATCACCATGAGGGTTTGCCACAAAAATATCGTGCAATTGCGCATCTAACACGTCGCCCCAAAGTCTTAAGCGGTCGTGTTGTTTAAAGTCGGCAATGAGATCGGCGTAGACGTCTTGATACTGCATGAAGTCGCTCGCTTGAATTATTTAACAGCAATGAAGGACACAAAGTTAAAGCACTGATACCACTGGTAAGCTTGGCTAAAACCGGCTTTGTGTAAACGTTCGATGTGCGCTTCGGCGGTTTCTGGGATCAGCACATTTTCTAGCGCGCTGCGCTTTTGACTGATCTCCATGTCGCTGTAGCCATTGGCGCGTTTGAAATCCCAGTGCAGTTCTTCTTGCAGTTTTTGTTGATCAGGTCCGGCAAAGCAAATTTTTTCCGACAACACCAATGCCGCACCCGGCACCATGCCGTCGTATATTTTTTTCAATAATGCACAGCGCTTGTCTGGATCAATAAACTGCAAAGTGAAATTCAGAGCCACCACGGACGCGTGTTCTATGGGCTGCTCGGTAATATCGCCGAGCACTAATTCGACCTGCGTACTAGCATGATCATCACGCACGTACTGTTTGCAGCGCTCAATCATGGCCTCGGATGTGTCGATGCCGATGAGTTTACAACCTGCCGCTTTTACGCCGTGACGCATAGACAGTAAGGAAGCACCTAACGAGCAGCCCAAGTCGTACAAGTTTGTATTGTCTTGCGCGTATTGCTCGGTAATCACACCTATCATGGGCACTATGGTGGTGTAACCCGGCACAGAGCGCTTAATCATGTCTGGAAACACACGCGCAACGGCATCGTCAAAGGCAAACGCTTCTAACTCGCCCTTCAAGGTGCTGTGATCATCGGCGTAGATGCGATCCCGTGCCATGCTCTGCTCTTCGTTGCTTGATTGTTGATGGATTTAGGGCGCGCATTCTACCTCAGGGTGACTTTGAGGGCACCTCTCAATCAATTAACCCAATGCCAAAGGTAAAAAAACGTAAACAGGCCGAAATTACCCTAGGCTGCCCCAGCAAAGGGCATTATGTTCACTGACTCAAATAATAATAACGGGTGATTCCATGAACGCGTTTGTGACAGGGGCTACAGGGTTTTTAGGGCGTCATTTGGTTCAGCAATTACTGACCAACGGCTGGAAGGTCACGGCGCTATGTCGTTCGCCACAAAAAGCCGCGCAGACTGGGTTAGAAGGGGTGGAGTGG
>JBFHVZ010000235.1:0-5842 GCA_041589295.1 Pseudomonadales bacterium | reverse complement strand
GCCATGTTATCGGACCACGCATCTTGCGAGTCGTCCACACCATCACCATCGCGGTCACCGCTGGCGTGGGCAAAGTTTAACTTAGGCAGCTCACCGTTTGTACCAAATAGCCAATAAGGCTGGAACTGGCTGTTAGCGTCGGTGTAACCCACTTCATCCCAGTTTCGGTAAAGGGTGACAGGGCCAGAAAGCCCTTCGGCTGCCCCATCGGCAGAGACACAGCTGCTGTTTGCATGGCTGGTATTGGCCGTCGTAGCGCACTTAAGTACGCTGGAATTTAATGCCACCACACTATTGGCTTCGGACGCCCCGTAACTAGAGCTTTGGCCAGAGTAATCCGCCACCCAATAGGTATTCGTGACCGAGGGCTCGGTATTACTTTGGGCGATCACGCCACCGGCCGTTGAGCTAGCTTCCACACGGTTGTGGGCATAGCTGGCTGTTATCTGCCCGACTCCTGTCGCAAAACCTGCCAACCCAGCCACATTGGTGTAACCCGAAACCAATCCTGTGGCGTATGCGGCACGTATGGATGACTTTGTCATGGTACCGACCAAGCCGCCGATACTGTCGCCATTTGAACTCATGATCGAGCCATGCATGGCCACGCCTTCCAACGTTAGGCGATTACCAATACCCACCACGCCACCTAAAGCATTACCAGTACCGGCCACCTGACCATGAACACTAACCCGCACGATCTGAGATTTAATGGCACTGGCGATCAAAGCACCGGAATTTGCGCGCACCGACAGGTCGGCGTACAAGCGAAGATTGCGAATCGTTGCGCCGTAGGTGTAGGCAAATAAGCCCTGGTTTTGGCTGTCACGTTGAATTTTAAAATTTCGAATGGTGTGCCCATTGCCATCAAATAAAGATTGGAAATGTTCATTGAGCGTACCCAACGGCAACCAACCTGCACCGTCATTCCAGTCTTCGTCACCTGTGCCAAATACACCGTCGCCGTTGGTATCAAGATCAAGATCGTTGGTCAGCTCATAGCCTTGGCAAGCCTGCTGTAGGCGACCATTCAGCTTACGCTTGGGGCAGCCGCTTTGGTTTAAGCGCTCGTTTAAACTGGTGCGATACCCCAGACCATTCAACGCAAATTTAATGTTGCGCAGTTGTTCGAGTGTGCTGATGTCAATAAGACCATCGCTGTCGGCATCCACATCTGGCTGGCCATCGCCTTCATCGTCTGTGTCGACATCATTGGTTTGACCATCGTTGTCGGTATCGTCCGGCGCTGTATCCAGCACGAGTCCAGAGTCACTCTGACATTGGCTATCGCAACCCGGTGACCACGCATCGGGCAAGCCATCCCAGTCTGCATCCACATGGGCAGCAGCCACATTGGGTAGGTGATCGAGGGTAAAACCCGAACTGGCTTGGCATGCGCTATCGCACAACACAGACCACTGATCTGGGTAACCATCGGCATCGGCATCTGGTCCCACACGCGGGTCGTCATCCCAAGCATCTAAATCATCGGTAAAGCCATCGCCGTCCGCGTCACTGGCCACGCCCGTGGGTAAATTCAAAGACGGTAATTGAGTATTGCTGCCAAACTGCCAGTAATTCACGGTGTTTGATTGCGCATCTAAGTAGCTCTGGGTATCCCACTGGCGATAAAGTGTTACCGGACCCGTGAGCGATTCATCTGCGCCGGTTTCTGAAACACACGAACTGTTTTGCCAAGTGGTGTTGGCTTGCACAGCACATTTCAAAATTTGCGATGTCAGGCCCACATAACTGTTGCTTTCGTTTTGCGTGTTACCCGACGTTTGTCCACTCACGTCCTTGGCCCAATACACATTTTCGATGGTGGAATTTACAGCAGAGCCCAACACGCCGCCGACCGTGGCATCGCCACTCACCAATACCTGCGCATAGCTATAGCGTATTGAGCTGGCGTTAAGATAACCGAACAATCCCCCAAGGCTGCGATCACCACTGACCGCCCCCGTCGCAAACACATTCGATGCATGCGTCCCGGTACTGCCATATCCCGAAATACCACCAGCGTATTCATAAGCCTGTACGCTGGCTGCGACGGCAACGCCCGTAATATTGGTGTTGCTATGAGATCGACCTATGAGGCCACCCACATCTTTACGCGCCGTCACCGAACCATTGAACTGACCATGCATCACCGAAGAACCGGACACGGTACTACTTGAGGATTGCCCGACTACACCGCCAACGCTGTCATTACCGATTACATCAGCATGAACGATAAATCGCGTAATAGTCGACGTATTCATAGAAGCCGCCACGGTACCCACCACATTGCGACCCGTCAGTGCAGCCTTAACTTGAGCGTCAGCAACGGTCGTGCTGTTTTTTATGTCAGCCGCTATCGCGGCCGCATAATCATTAGTAGCGTAAACACGACCGTTCACCGACACATTGCCAATCGTCACGCCGTCGGCCGAGGCGACCAAACCGGCAACATACCCAGAGCCAAATACATCCACTTGGCTTAGCGTTAAGTTTTCGACTTGTGCACTAGTTAGGCGATTAAACAAACCTAAATAATTTTCACTGGCTCGATTGATGGTGAGATTCGCTATTTCAAAGCCGTTGCCGTTGAAGGTACCCCTGAAGTTAGCAATAGGGCTCCAGCCTAGGCCGTCATTCCAATACAGATCGCCAGAATCAAACTGGCCGTTACCATTGGTGTCGAAATCTAGATTTGCGGTTAATTCATAACCCACACAGCCATCCATTGGACAACCAGTATTAACCCCATACAACTGATTGCCCAACGCAGAATTTCGCATCTCGTTAAGGTCGTCTAAATCATTGATTTCGATTAAACCGTCATCGTCCAAGTCATAGTCTGAACGACCAGACTCGGCATAACACATTTGTGTGAGGAAAAACGAAAGGAGGGAAAATGCTAAAACGCGAGCGCGTTGAGTTATTCCCTTAAAGCGTAAAAGACACATTGGCGTGGGTCCATGATAAGAATCAGCGCGCCGATTATATCTGGGCGATTGCCAAGCCAAAGATGCCGAATGAAATGTAACTAAGAAATTGTGACGAGTTTAAAAAAAATTAGAATTATTCTCACCTTAAGTCGCCATAATAACCCCATTTTAAAAGGTCTACTCGCGCATAAAAACCCTATTTTAAAAGGCTTATTTGGTTACGGACTTCTATTTGAAAATGGATTTATTGAACAAAAAATCGCAACCGTTTAATCAACCTCAAATTATAAAAATGAATCTTTATTCAGCTTTTAATTTCGTTATTGGACCCGCAATCAAAATAGACCCCATGCTTTAAAACTAAAAATCGTCTCAGTAAAAACGCAAAAAGCCCCATCACTTTCGTGACGGGGCTTTTGTAGGTTGCCCTATAGTAAGGAAATAGGGCAACAGTATTAAGCGGAATACTAGTCTTGGGTATTAACCTAGGTAAGACAGCATTACACCCGCAGCAACTGCAGAACCTACAACACCCGCTACGTTTGGACCCATAGCGTGCATCAGTAGGAAGTTCTGAGAGTTGTATTCCAGACCCAACTTGTTGGATACACGGGCCGCCATAGGTACAGCGGATACACCCGCAGAACCAATTAATGGGTTCACTGGAGTCTTCAAGAAGACATTCATCAGTTTCGCCATCAGAACACCACACGCAGTACCCACACAGAATGCCGCTAGGCCTAGGATCAAGATGCCCAAGGTTTTGGTATTCAAGAAGGCTTCAGCCGACAACTTAGAACCAACGCCCAGACCCAAACAGATGGTGACGATGTTGATCAGGGCATTTTGCGCAGTGTCAGACAGACGATCTACTACGCCGGATTCCTTCATGATGTTACCCAAACAGAACATACCCAGCAGCGGAGCCGCAGAAGGCAGTGCCAATGCCACCAAAACCAGCAGAACGATCGGGAATAGGATCTTCTCTTTCTGGCTTACGTGACGTAGCTGTTCCATCTTGATCTTACGCTCAGCATCGTTGGTCAACGCACGCATAATCGGCGGCTGAATCACAGGTACTAACGCCATGTAAGAGTATGCCGCTACCGCAATCGCACCCAACAGGTGAGGCGCTAAGTGAGTGGCAACGAAGATAGACGTTGGGCCGTCAGCACCACCGATAATACCGATGGCTGCCGCTTCTTGTAGCGTAAACGGCATGATGCCCATTTCGTTCATGGCAACTGCACCGATTACCGTACCAAAGATACCGAACTGTGCCGCAGCACCCAGCAACAGTGTCTTAGGGTTTGCCAACAGTGGACCGAAGTCCGTCATTGCGCCAACGCCCAAGAAGATAAACAACGGGAATAGACCGGTTTCAATACCCACGTGGTAAATGTAGTACAACAAACCACCTGGGCTTTCTAAGTGACCAACGGCATCGTAGACAGGCGCAGCGTAAAAGCCAGCACCTGGAATGTTTACGAAAATGGCACCCACACCGATTGGCAACAACAACAAAGGCTCAAAGCCTTTTTTGATGGCCAGAAATAGCAGCAGCAAACCCACTGCAATCATCAGAGCCTGACCCCACTCCATTTGAGCGAGACCAGAGTCCATGATTAATTTAGTTAACTTTTCCACGGCATTGACCTCTATTAAGCGATGGTTACTAGAGTATCGCCAACAGCAACAGAGT
Source organism: Pseudomonadales bacterium (assembly GCA_041589295.1). GTDB lineage: Bacteria > Pseudomonadota > Gammaproteobacteria > Pseudomonadales > Oceanobacteraceae > Bermanella. The sequence continues at coordinate 1,207 of JBFHVZ010000235.1, read as the reverse complement.
CACCGGCTTTCACGTTAACGGCACCAATGGTGCCGCCTTTAGGTGCACGAACTTCGGTTTCCATTTTCATGGCTTCCAAAATTACAACCACATCACCTTCAGCAACTTGCTGGCCTGGTTGAACCAGTACTTTCCAGATGTTACCGGCCAATGGAGCTGGCATTGGGTCACCACCTGTTGGTGCTGCACCGCCTACTGCTGGCGCAGCTGCTGCACCGCCCATGGAGGTTGGCGCGCCGTTTAGAGCACCCAATTGAGTTACGTCACCGCCCGCGTCTACTTTCACTACGTATTCGTTGCCGTCTACAGTGATGGTGAAGGTGTCTTCTTCTGCGCCTTTAGGTGCAGGTTCGAACGCGTCTGGGTTGCCACGGTTTTCTAGGAACTTAGGCGCTACTTGTGGGAACAGAGCGTAGGTCAAAGCGTCGTCGATCTTGTCAGCAGACAGAGCGAAGCCTTTTTCTTGGGCCAGTTTCTCAACGTCAGCAACGATCTTGTCTAGTTCGTTTTCCAGCAGGTCAGCTGGACGACACGTGATGGCTTCTGCACCGTCTAGAACGCGTGCTTGCAGTTCAGCGTTGTAAGGCGCAGGCGCTGCACCGTATTCGCCTTTCAGAATGCCTTGAGTTTCTTTAGAGATAGACTTGTAACGCTCGCCAGTCAGTACGTTTAATACCGCTTGAGTACCAACGATTTGAGATGTTGGCGTTACCAGTGGGATGTGACCCAAGTCTTCACGCACGCGTGGGATTTCTTTCAGTACTTCGTCGAACTTGTCAGAAGCACCTTGCTCGCGCAGTTGGTTTTCCATGTTGGTCAACATGCCGCCTGGTACTTGTGCAACCAAAATACGGGAGTCAGTACCACGTAGAGCACCTTCAAACTTAGCGTACTTCTTACGCACGTTACGGAAGTAAGCTGCGATTTCTTCCAGCAACAGCAAGTCGATGCCTGTGTCACGGTCAGTACCCGCCATAGCCGCAACCACAGTTTCGGTAGCAGAGTGGCCGTAGGTGCCAGACATAGAAGAGATAGCCGTATCAACACGGTCAACACCTGCTTCAATGGCTTTCAGAATCGCCATGTCAGACATGCCCGCAGTGGCGTGGCAGTGCAATTGAACTTCTAGGCTCGTTTCTTTCTTCAGGCGAGATACCAGCTCAAACACTTCGTATGGATTGATGATACCGGCCATGTCTTTGATGGC
>JBFHVZ010000234.1:0-5884 GCA_041589295.1 Pseudomonadales bacterium | reverse complement strand
GTGCACTTATTAACAACATTGAATGCCCGTGCTCAGCCGTTAAAAATCATGTCCTTGGGTTTACCCATGAACACACTAACCCAAGAAGGCTTGGCGATTTTGTGTGAGTATTTAGCGGGCTGTTTAAGCGTAAAACGTTTAAAACGATTAGCGCTGCGCGTCATTGCGGTGGACTCCATGATTCGTGACCGCAGCTTCAAGCGTACCTTTTCGTTATTGCGTGAGCATTACCAGGCTAACGCCGACGAAGCCTTTACCATTTGTGCGCGGGTTTATCGTGGCGGTGGCTATACAAAAGACTATGTGTATCTACAAGGTTTACACCGCATGCTCAGTGCGTACGAAAGCGAACCGAATTTTAATCATTTATTGGTGGGTAAAACGTCCATTGATTATTTGCCTGAAACCACGCGCTTAATCGAAAAAGGCATTTTATTGCCGCCGCAAAAATTATCGCCTGCGCTGGTAAAACCAGAAGCAATCGAACCCGTACAAGCCTTTATTGCTCACGCGATTAAGTAGATACGCAAGTCGGGCGTCTGGGGTCAGACGTCCGACGCAATCGTATTTGTGATTCGCTGTAATTACTCATTTCTTTGCTTGCGGCAACACAATTTTGTAAGAGCGCCGCCCTCGGCGCGACCCGCACAGAAAACTCTCCGCACAATGTAAGCCTGATAAGTAGCCTGCGACGCCATCAGGCATAAAACACATCGTTTAAGTAACAGTCTGTTGCACCTTAAATCCCGATGCGACAGCCGTTCTGCATCAATGTTTTTAATCTCTGTGTTTGTTAAAGTACCAAAAATATAAGGTTATTTTCTTGCATGGCTAACACCTAGCGACAAATAAGGAGGTTAAAACATGACGTTGAATACCCAAGGGCTGGAGCATCCCGTTCATGCTTCCCAAGCCGATGATGTGCTAGCTGCATTGGCCACCAGTGAAAAAGGTCTGGACGAACAAACGGTTGGCGAACGTCGCGCGCAATTTGGTGAAAACACCCTGCCCGCCGCGCCACCTAAACCTGCTTGGAAGCGTTTTGCCCAACAATTCCACAATGTGTTGATCTATGTGTTGCTGGCCAGTGGTGTGGTCAGTGCGTTATTGCAACACTACGTGGATGCGGGTGTGATTTTGGCCGTGGTTTTGGTCAACGCCATTGTGGGATTCGTGCAAGAAGGCAAAGCCGAAGATGCACTGCGTGCCATTATGTCCATGACTAAATCGTTTTGCATGGTGGTGCGCAACGGCGAATTAGAAAGCATTGAAAGCCGCGAACTGGTGCCCGGGGATGTGGTCATGCTGCAAGCCGGTGATCGTGTACCTGCGGATGTGCGTTTATTTTACGCCAAAGATTTTCGCTGTGACGAATCAGCACTTACCGGCGAAGCTCAACCTGTGGGCAAACACGTTAATGCTTTAGCCGCAAACGCACCGCTGGCAGAGCGCAAAAACATGGCGTTCATGGGCACCATGGTCACCTATGGTTTGGCTCGCGGTGTGGTCACGGCAACCGGTGTTAAAACGCAAATCGGAGAAATCAGCGAACTGGTAGGCAAGGTTGAACTGATTCAAACGCCTCTGCAGCAACAACTCGCTCGTTTCGCTCATCAGTTAACCATAGGCATTTTAGCCGTGGCAGCGCTGACCATTATTTTAGGCATGGTGATTTACAGCTATGGCTTAAATGAAATGTTTCAAGCGGCCATCGGCATTGCGGTGTCGGCAATTCCGGAAGGTTTGCCCGCCATTGTGACGATAGCTCTGGCATTGGGCGTACAGCGCATGGCCAAGCAGCAATCCTTGGTGAGACGTTTACCCTCGGTGGAAGTGCTCGGCTCTGTGGATGTGATTTGTTCGGATAAAACCGGCACGCTGACCGCGAACGCCATGACCGCACGGGAAGTTTTCACACCGTCCGGCCATTACAAAATCAGTGGTGAAGGCTACAAACCACAAGGTGCTATTGAACAAGTTGAACGCGGCGAACGCGTATTGATTGATCACGACAGCAGTTTCACCCAAGCGTCTGTGATTGCCATGCTGTGCAACGACGCCAATCTCGAACATGAAAATAACGATTGGAAATTACACGGCGACCCCACCGAAGGTGCGTTGCTCGTACTGGGTTTAAAACACGGCCTCACCATGGCCGAGTTAAATCACTATTGGCCACGTGTGGATATTTTGCCGTTTGAAAGCGAAAAACGTTACATGGCCACCTTGCACCACAACGATGATGGCCAAATCAAACTCATGGTAAAAGGCGCACCCGAGCGCCTACTGCAATACGCCGCTAATCAATTAACAGAACAAGGCGTTGAACCTTTAAATACAGCGGCATGGCTAGGTGCCGTAGAAGACTTTGCCAAACGCGGCATGCGCGTCATGGCGTTGGCAATGAAAGATTATGAAACCCGCCCCGATGCCGTGGGTCACAAAGACGTTGAAGCTGGTCTAACACTGGTGGCATTAGTGGGGATTAGTGATCCTCCGCGTCCAGAAGCCATTAGCAGCATTCGCATGTGTCACGAAGCGGGCATCCGCGTAAAAATGATCACGGGCGACAGTCCAGTGACAGCCGCCGCTATCGGTAAAGAGCTTGGCTTAAACACGCAACAGGTGATGACAGGGCAAGACATTGATGCGCTTTCAGCGGAACAGCTAGCCGAGTGTGTTGAACGCACCGACATATTTGCGCGCACCAGTCCCGCTAATAAATTGCAGTTGGTGGATGCCTTGCAGCGCAACAAACACGTGGTGGCCATGACAGGTGACGGCGTAAACGATGCGCCTGCCTTGAAAAAAGCCAACATCGGTGTGGCCATGGGCGAGAAGGGCACAGACGCCGCAAAAGAAGCGGCCGACTTTGTACTGACCAACGACAACTTCAGCACCATTGCCAAAGCCGTTAAAGAAGGGCGCACGGTTTACGACAACATTGTTAAGTCCATTATTTTCATTTTGCCCACAAACTTAGCCGAAGCCTTGGTGATTTTTATCGCCATTATGCTGGGCAAAATGTTGCCGATTACACCGGCGCAAATTTTGTGGGTAAACATGATCACCGCCGTGACGTTAGCCTTGGCGTTAGCGTTTGAACGTTCGGAAGCCAATATTATGCAACGACCACCTCGGCCCTACGGCCAAGGGCTGTTTTCCGCTTCGTTACTTATGCGCATGGTACTAGTGGGCGGTATGGGCGCCATCGTGGTATTTGCGTTGTTTTATCAATACCGCAGCGCCGGTGCGTCGCTGGAATACGCGCGCACAATCGCAGTTAATGCATTGGTCATGGTGGAAGTTTTCTATTTGTTAAACTGCCGCTTCTTAACCGAGTCGATTTTCACGCGTCAGTTTTTCCATGGCGCACAGCCCATGGCGATTGCCGTATTTAGTGTGATCTTGTTGCAGTTGGGCTTTAGCTATTGGCCAAGCAGCCAGCAGGTGTTTGGTTTGGCCAGTATTCAACCGCAAGACTGGTTTAACATCGTGCTCTATGCACTGCCGGTATTGTTAATTGTCGAAGCCGATAAGTGGGTGCAACGTAAGCGCCAGCAGCCCATTGCGGGCGTGAGCCCTGTAACTTCTATTAGCGAAAGCTCGACTGCGACAATAAACGAACCCAGCGAAAAAGTGTCCTAAACTGAATCTATTTAACTTGTGAAAGAAAGCGAATAGTTATGTTTGAAGTGACGGACATTTTTGCCCAAACCGCCATCATATTGTTTACGGCTGCCATCGTCGGCTTTATTGCGATCCGACTAAAGCAGCCGTTAATCGTGGCGTATATTGCGGTGGGCATTCTATTGGGCCCAGCGGTTGTCGGCGTTGTGCAGACTAATGATCAGATTCATTTATTGGCACAGCTCGGCATTGCTTTATTGCTCTTTATTGTGGGTCTCAAGCTTGATCTAAGCATCATTAAAACCATGGGACCCGTGGCGCTAGCCACCGGCATTGGGCAGGTGGTGTTTACATCTTTGTTCGGCTACCTCATTGCCTTGGCTTTGGGTTTTGATTGGATTGCGTCACTGTACATTGCCGTGGCGTTAACCTTCTCCAGCACCATCATTATTGTCAAACTGCTCTCAGACAAACGCGAAGTGGACTCACTGCATGGGCGAATTGCCGTGGGTTTTCTTATTGTGCAAGACATTCTGGTGATTGTGGCCATGATCGCGTTAAACGCATTGAGTGGTGCGCAAGTGCCGGGTCACGTTGGCCCCAATGTGATTCAAATAGCCGTAAACGGCGTTATTTTTATCCTGTGTATTGGCGTTTTAATGCGCTATGTCCTGACGCCATTTTTATTCTATCTATCGCGCTCCCGCGAACTGTTGTTGATCTTTACCATTTCGTGGGCGGTTGCGTTGGCAGCACTTGGTCATTACTTAGGCTTTAGCAAAGAGGTGGGTGCCTTTGTGGCGGGTGTCTCTTTGGCGTCAACACCGTATCGCGATGTTATCGAAGCTAAGCTCACCAGTTTGCGAGATTTCTTGCTGCTGTTCTTCTTTGTGGATTTGGGCTCCAACTTAGACCTACTCAACGTAAGTCATCAAATTCCCGAAGCCTTGCTGTTTTCTGTGTTTGTCTTAGTGGGTAACCCCATCATTGTGATGGTCATCATGGGGATTATGGGTTACCGCAAACGTACCGGATTTTTAGCGGGTTTAACCGTAGCGCAAATCAGTGAGTTTTCGTTGATCTTGGGTGCGTTAGGCGTTTCGCTTGGTCACGTCCAGCAAGACGTATTGGGTTTAATCACCTTGGTGGGGCTTATTACCATCAGCGGTTCAACGTACATGATTCTGTATTCCCACCCGTTGTATTTAAAACTGGCCAACGTACTGAGTGTTTTTGAACGTAAACATGCTCATCGAGAATCAGAGCTTAGTGCTGCGGATGAAACTCAAGGTCACGACCTTGTGGTGTTTGGTTTAGGTCGTTTTGGCAAAACCATCGCCAAAGCCTTTAGCAAAAAAGGTTACAAGGTGCTCGGTGTGGATTTTAACCCCGAGGTTGTACGTCGTGCACAGGCCGAAGGTATAGCGGTTTGTTATGGCGATGCCGAAGATTCAGAATTTATCGAAACATTAAACTTACAAGAAACACGTTGGGTCATTGGCGCAATTCACGATAACCATATTTGTGCGTTATTAGAAAAAACCCTTAATGGCTTTGGCTTTAAAGGCATTAGTGCGTTTGCCGTGCAAGATCACAAACATCAAATGTCGCTTTCTAGTGAAGGCGCATTAGCTTTTGTACCGCAAGAATACGCTGCGCAATATTTAGCGGAACAGTTATTAGCAAAAGGTGAAACTAAGTGAGTCGTCGTTTAAACCAAAATGAGCACGATGAGCACGGTACAAATGGTCATCATGAAGATGAACTATTGGTGCAGCATCTAAAGGTCATCATCCGTTGGGGTGTGCGCGTCATGGCCATATTTATGGTGTTTGTCATCATAATGGGGGTGATCGATGTTGGTTGGTTTATTTATCAAAAGTTAAATACACCACCCAAAATGATATTGACCATGAAAGATATACTGGCGACTTTTGGTGCTTTCATGGCGGTGCTGATAGCCATAGAGATTTTTGTAAACATCACTATTTACCTTCGAGAAGACGTCATACACGTCAAAATAGTGTTGGCAACAGCTCTTATGGCCATTGCGCGTAAAGTTATTGTACTCGACATGGATAAGGTTGATGCCCCGTATTTGTGGGGGATTGCCTCCATTGTTCTTGCGTTGTCATTGGCCTATTGGTTGGTAATACAGCTTCCTAGTTTTAATTTGTCGCGATGGAACGGCAAAGCAGAAATCGAAAATAAGGCCGAATAGTCATGCAACAAACCTTTACGACTTCGCTAAAAG
>JBFHVZ010000233.1:0-5891 GCA_041589295.1 Pseudomonadales bacterium | reverse complement strand
TTGTGCTACCCGTCGCTAAACCAGAGCCTGTCGCAAAGCCTAAGCCATCGCCGACACAACAACCCACTGCCAAGCCGCCCGTGGTAGAAGTAAAACCCGTGGTAAAACCTGAACCACAGCCAATTGCTAAGCCGATTGCCAAACCAGAGCCTAAGCCAGCACCAACACCGATCGCCAAGCCATCTGTTAAGCCGTCGGTAAAATTCGATTTTTACGGCCAAAGCATCGAAGTCAGCGATAACAAACGTCTAGCCCAATCATTCCGCGGGCGCATTAACAACGACAGCATTGCCGACTACTGGCAGCGCCTAGCGTCACAGCCCCACAAGGCCCAAGTGAACGAGCTATTAGATCAAGCCAAATCACTCAAGCTAAACGATTGGAGCACGGCGTTATTATTCGACCAATACGCGCGCCAACTACACCCCCGCGATGACACCAGCCGCCAACTCACTTCTTGGTTCTTATTGGTGAAAGCGGGCTTCAACGCGCGCGTCGCCTACAACGATCGAGTATTTCTGCTGATGCCGACCCAACAAGAGTTATACGGCGTCACCTACTTTACCTTTAATGGCTTGCGTTATTACGCGGTCAACCTAAACGACACACCGGTTGCCACAGGCCGTGCTTACACCTATTCGGGCAGTCATGCCGATGGCAATCGTAAGCTGGATTTCGCCAGCCCTAGCACGTTTATCACCGCGCAAAAACCCGCTCAGAAGACACTGCGCTTTAGCTATCAAGGCACCAAGCATGAGATAGAATTGGCCTACAACCTACATCTGGTACCGTATCTAGCAAGTTATCCACAACTGGATTTACAGCATTATCTGTCTGCTGGCATGCCAGACGACACCCAGTACCAATTGCTAAGTCAGCTAAAACCCTTGGTGGAAGGTCGAGATGAATTGGACGCAGTGAACCTGCTGCTGCGATTTGTACAAACCGCCTTTGAATACAAAACCGACCACGATCAGTTTCGTCAGGAAAATTACTTGTTCCCACTGGAAACCCTGCACTACCCCTACAGTGACTGCGAAGACCGCGCCGCGCTATTCGCTTGGCTGACAAACCAATTGCTGGGTTTAGACACGGTACTGTTGATGTATCCGGGTCACGTGGCGGCGGCTGTTGCCACCAAGCAAGCCCAAGGCGACAGCCACACTTACAAAGGTAAGCGCTACACAGTGGCAGACCCTACCTATGTGAACGCCAACGCGGGCATGACCATGCCAGCGTATCGAGGCAAACAGCCACAGGTTATTGGATCTTACTGATTACTCACAGGTAACGACGGAAAGCCCTTGAGCTCGTACGCCGTTTGTACGGGCTCATGCCGCGGCTCTGCTTGGAACCACGCCATACCGACCAATACGACTAACAGCACCCCCAATAGCACTGCACCACCCAATATATCTTTCTTCTCCATAGTGAGTCCCTCTCGTTTTTGTTTTTCCTAACCATCATCCTCACGTGATGTATGGCGCCTGCTGTTTGGACTTTTTGCCTGTAACCAAACGTTCGAGTTAATGCCTTTCTATTAACAAAGATTAACATTCACACAACCGTTTGATCACAGAAATTGTGTGTATTTTTGTTTCAGCCATACCTTTTGCCAGCCCTAGCCATGCTCAAAACCCATAGACCGAAAAGGCTATTTCAAAAAAAATTGAAATAGCCTTGTGAAGCACCCAAAGCGCTGCTATCTTTCGCCCCCACTATGGAGATGTTGAACCTAGCCGCCGTACTAAAAGCCAGCGCCGACCCGATTCGTTTGGATATTCTGCGTTTGTTGCGCCGTGATTCGCTGGCCGCCAGTGAGCTAGCCCTTTTGCTCGACATTAAGCAAAGCGCGCTGAGCCACCACTTAAAAGTGATGACACAGGCCCAGTGGCTCAACACCCGACGCGAAGGCAATACGTTGTTTTACCGCCGTCAGTTATCGACCGAGTTAAGCATTGCCCGCGTGCAACAAGCGGTATTGGCCAGCCTAGACGCCGAGCCCTTACCCAAGGCGCTAAGTTCTGAACTAAACGATTTGCGCGACGAGCGCCAAGCCATTAGCGCCGCGTTTTTTGAAAGTCACGCCCACGAGTTAGACACGGTCACCGACCGCATCGCGGGCTATAAGCATTATGCCGATGCGCTGCATCAAGCCTTACTTGCTGTGGATGTCGCAGACTGCCGCAGCGCGTTGGAGATAGGCCCAGGTGATGGCGGCTTTTTGCCCTATCTGAGCGAACGCTTCGCTCAGGTCTATGCTTTGGACATCGCCGAACCCATGTTGGAGCTGGCGCGTTCTCAAGTGCAAGAGCTGACCAACATTGAATTCATTCACGGTGATGCTCACACCGCATTAGATAAAGGCATCAACGTGGACTTTGTGGCACTGAACATGGTGCTGCATCACGTGCCGTCACCGGCAGAGTTATTGGCCGACTGCTGGCAATTGCTCAATGAGCAAGGCTGGCTACTCGTCACCGACCTTTGCGCCCACGAACAAGATTGGGTGCAAGAGGCCTGCGGCGATTTTTGGATGGGATTCGACACCGACGAATTATTGGGCTGGGCCAAGTCCAACGGTTTCGAAGCCCGCGAACCGGTTTTACTGGGCCTGAAAAACGGTTTTCAGGTGCAAATTCATTTATTTAAAAAACACGCTACTGCGGCCGAGCACACCACCCGCTCATTACCCGCACACTGAGTTTACGAGGAGCCCTTATGAGCGAATATTCCATTTTTACCTCTGAGTCCGTGTCCGAAGGCCATCCGGATAAAGTGGCGGATCAGATTTCTGATGCCGTACTGGACGCGATCATCGCCCGCGACCCATACGCCCGTGTTGCGGTTGAGACGCTGGTGAAAACCGGTATGGCTGTGGTTGCAGGTGAAGTAACCACGTCTTGCTACGTTGACCTAGAAGACATCGTCCGTGACGTCATCACTGGCATTGGCTACAACGGCTCTGACGTAGGCTTCGACGGCGCAACCTGTGCGGTATTGAACGCCATCGGTAAGCAATCTGTGGACATCAACCAAGGTGTTGACCGCGCCAAGCCAGAAGACCAAGGCGCTGGTGACCAAGGTCTGATGTTCGGCTACGCCACCAACGAAACCCCAAGCCTGATGCCTGCACCGGTTTACTACGCACATCGTTTGGTTGAGCGTCAGTCTGAACTGCGTAACAACGGCACCCTGCCTTGGTTGCGTCCAGATGCAAAATCTCAGGTCACCATTAACTGGGAAGGCGAGACGCCTCACATCGACGCCGTGGTACTTTCTACACAACACGATCCAAGCATTTCTCTGGAAGACCTGCGCGAAGCGGTACTGGAAAACATCATCAAGCCAGTATTGCCAGCCGAATGGTTGAGCGACAAAACCCTGTACCACATCAACCCAACCGGTAACTTCGTGATCGGTGGCCCTGTGGGCGACGCTGGTCTGACCGGCCGTAAGATCATCGTCGACACCTACGGCGGCATGGCCCGTCACGGTGGTGGCGCATTCTCGGGTAAAGATCCTTCAAAAGTTGACCGCTCTGCTGCCTACATTGGTCGTTACGTGGCGAAAAACATCGTTGCCGCTGAACTGGCAGACAAGTGTGAGATTCAAGTGTCCTACGCCATCGGCGTGGCAGAACCGACGTCCATCTCCATCAACACCTTCGGCACCGGCAAAGTCAGCGACATCCAACTGGCGAAAATCGTACGCGAAGTCTTCGACCTACGTCCTTACGCCATCCAAAACCAGTTGGAACTGCTGAACCCAATGTACCAACTGACCGCCGCCTACGGTCACTTTGGTCGTGAACCGTTTGAACACTCTTACACGTATGTTGAAAATGGCGAGACCAAAACCAAAACCTTCACCGCTTTCACTTGGGAACGTACCGACAAAGTGGACGCACTGAAGGCGGCAGCGGGACTTTAATTGCTCGAAGCTTGAAGCCGGATGCTTGAAGCAAAGAGGATCAAGGATGATCAAGCGACACCGCAAGTTTGCAGTTTGGCAAAAGGCTATCGAGCTCACTGAGCACATTTATTTGTTCACTCAACTTTTGCCTTCTGAAGAAAAGTTTGGCCTAACTAGCCAAATGCGACGCTGCAGCGTAAGTATTCCCTCCAACATAGCGGAAGGTGCTTCACGACACAGCGACAAAGAGTTTTTGAGGTTTCTAAATATCGCCAAAGGGTCTTTGGCCGAACTGGAAACACAACTGATTTTATGTAGCCGCCTGTACAACCTCGATTGGGATTATGATCAAACCCAACGACGTATTGAGGATGTATTTGCGCTGAACGAAGCGCTTCGAAACCGATTACTTCGAAGCATGAACTCACAAGCTTCAAGCATCCAGCTTCAAGCTTCAAGCGAGGAATGAATATGTCATTCACCGACTACAAAGTTGCTGATATCAACCTGGCCGATTGGGGCCGCAAAGAAATCCAAATCGCAGAGGGTGAAATGCCTGCCTTGATGGCACTGCGTCGTAAGTACAAAGAAAGCCAACCGCTAAAAGATGCGAAGATCATGGGTTGTATCCACATGACCATCCAAACGGCGGTTTTGATTGAAACCCTAGTGGATCTGGGCGCGGAAGTTCGCTGGTCCTCTTGTAATATTTTCTCTACTCAAGATCACGCTGCTGCCGCTATCGCTGCTGCAGGTATTCCGGTATTCGCTTGGAAAGGTGAAACCGAAGAAGAATTCCTATGGTGCATTGAGCAAACCATTCTGTCTGAAAAAGACGGCGACCAAGTTTGGGATGCCAACATGATTCTGGATGACGGTGGCGATCTGACTGAAATGGTTCATAGCAAGTACCCAGAGATGCTCAAAAACATCCACGGTATTTCTGAAGAAACCACCACAGGTGTACACCGTCTATTAGAGATGATGGAAAAAGGCGAACTGAAAGTGCCAGCCATCAACGTAAACGACTCTGTTACCAAATCGAAAAACGACAACAAATACGGCTGCCGTCATTCTTTGAACGACGCCATCAAGCGTGGTACTGACCACCTGTTGTCCGGTAAAAAAGCGCTGGTTATCGGTTACGGTGACGTGGGTAAAGGTTCTGCTGCCTCTCTGCGTCAGGAAGGCATGATCGTTAAAGTCACTGAGATCGATCCGATCTGTGCAATGCAAGCGTGCATGGACGGTTTTGAAGTGGTATCGCCTTACATCGACGGCGTGAACACGGGTACTTTGGACTGCATTAACACAGCGGTTTTAGGCACCACCGACTTGATCGTAACCACCACAGGTAACGTCAACGTATGTGATAAGAACATGCTGCAAGCTCTGAAAAACGGCGCAGTGGTTTGTAACATCGGTCACTTCGATAACGAAATCGACACAGCGTACATGCGTAAAAACTGGGAATGGGAAGAGATCAAACCTCAGGTACACAAGGTTTACCGCGACAAGGCCAGCAACGATCACCTAATCCTGCTGTCTGAAGGCCGTCTGGTTAACTTGGGCAACGCCACGGGTCACCCAAGCCGTATCATGGACGGTTCGTTCGCCAACCAAGTACTGGCTCAAATCTACCTGTACGAGCGTAAGTTCGCCGACATGATGGAAGCCGAGAAAAAAGAAAGCATCTACGTAAAAGTCCTGCCTAAAAAACTGGACGAAGAAGTGGCCAAAGACATGGTTGAAGGCTTCGGTGGCGTGATTACCAAACTGACCAACGACCAAGCCAAATACATCCACGTGGATGTAGACGGCCCTTACAAGCCAGAAGCGTATAAGTACTAAGCTAGAAGCTAGAAGCTAGAAGCTAGAAGCTAGAAGCTAGAAGCTAGAAGCTAGAAGCTAGAAGCTAGAAGCTAGAAGCTAGAAGCTAGAAGCTAGAAGCTAGAAGCTAGGCAGATGGTTTTGCT
>JBFHVZ010000232.1:0-5907 GCA_041589295.1 Pseudomonadales bacterium | reverse complement strand
GTCGAGCCGTCTGACTCAATGGATGATGACCCTGCTGATGAGCCTAGCGAAAACGCGGACGAAAGTGCGGACGATAAACCAAAAGCCGCAGATGACGCTGCGCCAGAAGCAAATAAAGAATCCGAAAAAGATATGGCTGATACAGCCAGCGAAGACGACGAAGAAATCGCCGAAGAAGACAGTATGCCAGTTTGGTTACTAGCGTTGGTGCCGCTACTCACTGTGGTGGCCGGCTTAGGTGGCTTCTTGGTTTACCGCGCTAAGCAAAAGAAAAAATCAGCGCAAACAGTCGCTGAAGAACCCGCGGCGGCTAAAGATCAGGGTATGAAGATGCCGGATGATGTGTCGTTGAATGATGGTTTGGACGACGATGAATTCGATGAAGATTTTGATTTAAGCGAAGACGATGACGACGAAGAAATTGCGTTGGACTCGGCAGACGATGATTTGTCCGGATTAGATTTAGGCGACGACGATGATGATGACGATGTCATTGCGGAAGAAGCGCCACTGGATGAAAGCATGGATGCTGCGCCGCCAGTTGATGATGCTATTCCAGATTTTGACGAAGACTTTGATTTAGGTGGTGATGATGAAACCACAGAACCCGACTTGGAAGACGCACCGGTTAAAGTGTCAGGCGCAGAGCCCATTGATGATTTAGACGAAGTGCTAGACAGCGCTTTAGATGACGATGAAGCACCACCAGCGTTGACAGATGAGGTGGATGATTTGCCCGACGATCTTACCGATGATCTAAATGAAGGTGTTGAAGTGGGCGGGGAAGCAGCAGAAGCAGACGACGACACAGACGAAAATATAGACGCAGCCTTGGCCAATTTAGAAAACGAACTGGACGACATCGACATTGAAGGGCTGATGGATGATGACTTACCCGACGAGAAAAAGTAGTCACCCGCGGGTTACTGCTTAAGCCAAACAAGCCGTTGTAATGAAGGAAGCGCATGTCATGTCGAACCTTGTAGTGCCAGATGAGTTTATGCAAGCCGCCATAGAAGAAGCACAAAAAGGGTTAGCCGAAGGCGGCATTCCTATTGGATCGGTACTCGTTCATAACGGAAAAATCATCGGCCGTGGCCACAATAAGCGTGTGCAGCAGGGCAGTGTTGTGTTGCATGGCGAAATGGATGCGCTCGAAAATGCGGGGCGTCAGCCAGCCAGCGTTTATCAAAACTCGGTGTTGTACACCACGCTTTCACCTTGCCCCATGTGCAGTGGTGCCATTTTGTTGTATGGCATTCCTAAGGTGGTGATTGGTGAAAATAAAACCTTTATGGGTCACGAAGATCATTTACGCCAGCAAGGTGTAGAGCTTGATGTGGTGAACGACAAAACCTGCGTTCACCTAATGGAAGACTTTATTCGCACTCGTCCCGATTTATGGAACGAGGACATCGGGGAATAACGGCTTAAGGTCCAACAAAGCGACCGACGCCGCGATCAATAAATTCGGTGGTGAAACTTGCCGTACCTGCATTCATTTGCGCCGACGTAAAGTTATTGCTGGTTGGAATGTTCATAAAGAATCCTTCGCTCGTCGACATCATGCTGGTATCGGCTAAACGCCATTGCAAAGAGCTGTCTTTCTGAAACGACAGAAAGAAATCGCCCGTTGGGCCAGTGCCCGAACTGTCACCTACGTCCACAGCGTTAATGTTGTCGATACTCCAGCAATCTGAGCCCAGCGTGGTACAGCCTGCAAAACCAATCATAGTGGCGCGCGAAGTGGTGGCAGCGCCGCCCACGGCAGTGTGCAAGGTCGTGGCATTGCCGTCGATTAAAACGCCTAGTTGGCCACTAAACGTATTAAAGTCGGCCTGCAGTTTACCTTCGGCTTCGCCAAAGCCGATTCTAAAACCCAGCATGTTGTTGGTGCCGGTTTCTCTTGCAAATTCGATATAGGGGTTTTTAAACACCATGGGCACAAATGCGCCGGTGCCATCAATGTAGCCCAAAGAAACATTGCCCAAATTAAGGTCAACATCACTGATTAGGCCAGTGTAGTTGTTGGTAGCTTGTTCATAGCCTTCGCCGAGGACCACAGCATCGGTGTTGCTCTGAATTTTAATGGTTTGACCGAAGGTGATGCGGTTGTATTGCGCCGCGCCGCTGTCGTAGGAGTCCATTTCGATATAGGCCTGACCTACCATTTCGTCCATAGCACTGTCTTCCATGGGTTGGAGATCGGCAAAACTGTGGGCGGCCAGCAAGGGCAGCAGGGCTAGTGAGAGGCGGCTATTCATGTCGCTCGGTCATATCCGTTGTTATTTTTATTTTTAGTGCAGCAGATGATTCCTGTTGATCCACTGCGCCCAGAGGGATGACATCTGGGCTACGATTCGTTGGCCATTCAAGTCCTAGGGGACGGGAATTGTCTACGAAATATTCGACGCAGCAGAGTAGCCCATGCAGGTTTTTTGTCAATGAAATGGCGCGCAGGAAATGATCGGCAGGCATGAATTTACTGCAACTTTACGCAAGTCTTAGAAAATCGTAGTACCTCTGTCCCAATAAGAGCCCGAATTTGCGCTTTTTGTGATCAGGTTTTGCCGAAAAACTGACACATTGGTTAATTCCGACCCCCTCTTTGGTAGGGGGTTGTTTCAATGCAGGGGGCTGTGGTCCACTTAGGGCTTATGCGCCTATTCCCACCGTTACTAGGTAGACGGCGAAAATAAAGAGAACAACAGCGCGAATGGAGACACTGTAATGGCCACTCTGGAATACTATTTCGATTTTGTTAGCCCGTATTCATACCTTGCTCAAACCCAGTTGCCCGCTTTGGTGAGCCGTACCAGTGCTGACTTGGTCTATCGTCCAATGCTGTTAGGCGCACTGCATAAATCCCACGAAATGACTTCTCCGGCGTTTATTCCAGCCAAAGCCAAATGGATCGCTAAAGATTGCGTACTCTGGGCCCATCACTACAAAGTACCGATGAAATGGTGCAAAGGCTTTCCGTTTAACTCGTTGTTTTTGCAACGCGCAGTGGTTTGGTTGCAACAAGAGCAACCCGCCAAGGTGGACGAATTTGTTAATGGAACCTTTAAAGCACTGTGGGAAGAAGGGCTGAACCCTAATGATGTGGCGGCCGTGAGCAATCACTTTGTGGCGCTGGGGCTAGACCCGCAGCAAGTGCTAGCCGGTACCGAAGACCCAGCGGTGAAAGACGTGGTAAAGCAAAACACCGCCACAG
Organism: Pseudomonadales bacterium; assembly: GCA_041589295.1. Lineage (GTDB taxonomy): Bacteria > Pseudomonadota > Gammaproteobacteria > Pseudomonadales > Oceanobacteraceae > Bermanella. The sequence continues at coordinate 2,690 of JBFHVZ010000232.1, read as the reverse complement.
CCAAGGAGCTGGGCTTGTTCGGTGCACCGGGCTTTATTGTGGGTGAGCATGTGTTGTTTGGTCAGGATCGTCTGCATTTTGTTGAAGCCGCGCTGAATGGCAGCCTGCCTAAGGTTTAACCCTTGATCCACAGTTACGATTCTCAAACCTGCCCATGTCCTTTATGTGGTGAAGGGCAGGCCAGTCTGTTCTACGAAGACAAACGCCGCCCCTATCTCAGGTGTGCACACTGTGCTTTGGTGTTTGTCCCCCCTGACTTTTATTTAAGTGCCCAAGCTGAAAAAGCAGAGTATGACCTGCACGATAATCAGGTGGATGATTCAGGATATCGCCGTTTTTTGCAGCGAGCTTGGCAGCCATTACAACCCTTGTTAGACCAAGGCAGTCAGATTCTGGATTTTGGGTGTGGGCCAGGGCCTGCGTTGGCGGCCATGATGCAAGAAGCCGGTATGCAGGTGTCTGTCTATGATCACTTCTACTTTCCCGATAGCGATGTACTAAAAGCGGGGAAATACCATGCGGTGACAGCCACCGAAGTAATTGAACACTTACATGCTCCGGCTGATGTATTCTCGCAATGGTTAAACCTGCTGCTACCTAAGGGTTATTTAGTGGTGATGACAAAGTTGGTAAAAGACGCTGAGGCTTTTGCGGGCTGGCACTACAAAAACGACCCAACCCACGTTTGCTTTTTTAGTGAGCAAACCTTTGCTTGGTTGGCGAGCCAATACGGTTTAAAAATGACGATGTGCGCTGCGGATGTGGTGCTGTTTCAGCGCCTAGATAAACTGATTAGTCTGGACTGAGCTGTGAAGCCACTTCAATGCCTTCCAACAGAGTGGCCATGGCGGCAGGCATGGCATCGAGTTCGGCTTGAATATCGTGGTTGTCGGCCTTCATTTTTTTATCCACCGCCACGCATAATTCATACAACTCGCTGGCGGCCAAATTGCCAGTAACCCCTTTTAAGGCATGATTCACTTCGTGAACCGCGGTCCAATCCTGTGTTGCTGCAACTTCTAGTAAGCGATCCACATCCCCTGAATGACCATCCTTAAACATGCCCAACAGGCGCAAGTAGAGGGTCTTTTTGCCACCCAGCTGTGACAACGCCAATTTGATGTTTAATCCGGGTAATTGATCGGGCCAATCGGACACGGTTGTTAGCTCCCTGCAAGCGTTCTGGAATATCGCCGTCTTACACCCTTTAACTATGGTTCAGCCTTGGCGATTGTCAACGCGGTCAGGTAAATTCGGTAGCGGGAAAAACTGTCGTCACAGGCGGTGCTGACCGGCCCTGCGCACTGGACGTCGCCGCGCGAACACTATCTAATATCCCCCTGATTTTTCTCACCTTTTTTCATCGCGTCATGCTTTATATCTATCAGTCCAACCGTGTGGAACGACTCTTTGCCCAATTGGTGCGCGTGTTGTTATCCAGCCAAGCCAGTCCACTGCAACCGGAACAGGTGGTGGTGGAAAACCCAGGCTTAGCACACTGGGTCAAAATGCAGTTGGCGCAATCCTTGGGCATTGCGGCCAACATCGAATTCCCCATGCCGTCACGCTTCTTTTGGCAGGTGCAGCGCAGCGTCATGCCCGAGCTGGGCACCGACAGTATTTTCGCCAAGGACAGTCTAACTTGGATGCTGTACCAATCGTTGCCAAGCCATTTGCAGCGTCCCGAATTTGCCAGCATTGCTGGCTACCTAGATGCAGGTTTTAGTAATGAAGATCACAGTCATGAAGAGCACAGCAGCGAAAGCGAAACACCACACCAACTTAGACGTCGCTTTCAACTGGCCAGCCAAATTGCCGATTTATACGACCAATATTTGGTGTACCGCCCCGACTGGATAGAACAATGGAGCAGTCACAGCGACCTGAGCACGTTAGACGGCGAGCCGCTGGGGCCAGACCAACAGTGGCAACCCCTGTTGTGGCAGGCGCTGCTTCAACAGGGCACAGCGCAGGGGTTACCGTTATCGCACCGCGCCAGCATGTTGCAGGATTTTATGCAGCGCTTGCGCAAGGGCCAGCACAAAAACTTACCCAGCCAAGTGGTGTTTTTTGGTTTTTCTGCCTTGCCCAAGCATCAATTAGAAACCCTGTCATTGCTTAGCCAACACATGGATGTTCACCTCATGGTGCCCAACCCATGTCAGCATTATTGGGGGGACGTTTACGATGAAAAACGGCAGGCCCTTGCGCGTATGCGTGGCCAATCCATTTTAGGGGCCGACGCCGGCAATGATCTGTTGGCCTCGTTGGGACGCATGGGGCAAGAGTTTCAACGCCAATTGCTGGACCTCGATTTAGGGCACGTAAACGAGACCGTGGATTTTTACGGCGTTGAAACTGAATACGTGAGCGCACTGCATCAGCTACAGCAACACATTCTCGATTTGCACCAAGCGAAACACCCAGACGAAAAACAAGCGCTGGCGGCTGACGATACCAGCATACAAGTGGTGGGGTGTCATAGCCCCATGCGGGAAGTCGAAGTGTTACACGATCATTTGTTGGATTTATTTCAGCAAGCCAGTGATGCAGGCACACCGTTGAACCCGCAAGATATTGTGGTGATGATTCCCGACGTGGCTGCTTACGCGCCGTATATTGATGCGGTCTTTAGTCAGACAGTTGCGAGCCGTTCGGCAAGGCATTCGGCGAGCCAAACTATTCCGTAT
>JBFHVZ010000231.1:0-5909 GCA_041589295.1 Pseudomonadales bacterium | reverse complement strand
GGAATGCCCATGATCATGGTGCGAATGGACTGAGTTTGCTCGCGACGTTTTGGCAGCATGCGGTGACAAAACTGGGTAATGGATTTTACCTGTTTGCGTTCGAGGCCGGTCAGTGCCATTGCTTGTACGCTCTCTAGACCATTGAAGTAATCCAACCAAATTTGAGTGCGCGCAGGGTCGGCCAAGTCCGCCTTGTTGAGCAGCTTGAGTACGGGTTTGTCTGCACAGAGTTCGGTAATCAAAGGGTTGGAACTGGAATAGGGCAGCCGTGCGTCGAGCACTTCTATGATGAGGTCGATCTGTGGCAAGGCTTCCGCAATTTGCTTGCGGGCACGGTGCATGTGGCCTGGAAACCATTGAATCGCCATAGCTACCCCTCATTGACTCCGGCATAAAATGGCGGCACATTGTACAGATTCAGAGCATTTTTGTAAGGGCTCTGAGGCTTCTGATAAAAGGTGCCGCCACAGCTGACAGACTGGTCATTAAATTGTAGCGGTTCTCTTTTGTAGTACAGATTCAGCACGGCAAATGGTTTGTCGTTGCAGCTTGAATGAAATCAGCGCTGACTTTAAGTGTACCGGGAGGGACCTATGAGAGTAGTTGCTGAGGGCAAATGTCCTGAGTCTGTAAAGCAACATGGCCGTCAGGCCTCAGCCACTGTGTCCGGCATTCGCCGTAGTGGTTTTTTAATGGGAAATCGCTTTGTTTACAGCAATATAGACGGGGTGATGTGGTTGGAATGCGGTCCGGGGGAGTTTAAAGCCGTTAAAATATGGCGAAAATAGGCAAACAAACCAGCCGCTTAAAACGTAAAACGCCAAGCTCTTGATGATCATCAGCTTGGCGCTTTTGTATGAACTAACGAGTGCTCGACTAGTTGGTACCGAAGATACTGGCAGGCGCTGGTTCTGCTTGGCTCTCGGCGGTTTCGTTCATGTCTGACGTTTGTTCGTTGGCCGGGTCTGCAGCGGTCATCATGGACTCGGCGTCGTCTTCTACTTCGTCTTCAGAATCTTGGTCGGCAGCGGCTTCGCTCATGGTGGTTTCGTTGGTCATGGCTTGCGCTTTTTCTAACTTTTTAGCGCGCTCTTTCTCGGCTTTTTTCTCTTCACGAACGCAGGCTTTGTCCTGTGCGACCCAGTTGGTGCCAGCCAGATTTAACTCGGATAGCCCTTGTTCTTCTGCAATTTCGGCAGCAATGCTACCAGCCAGTTCGTCGGCTTCTTTAGCCAGCATTTTTCGCTCGGCTGGTTCTAGTGCTGAAAACATGTCCACCAATGCTTGACCTAAGGCTTCACGAGCAAATAGGCCTTTATCTTTACCAAAACGTTTGGCAATGGTGGTCAACATGGCCATGTCTGGGGCGCTGATGCTCAAATCCACGGGAGAAAATGTTGCCTCGTCGGCAATGCGCTGTTGTTCTTCTTGGTAAAGCTGCTCGATCAAGGATTGGGTATTGCTCATGTTGGGTTTTCTCACTGCGCTCTTTTCGTATTATGTCTTTTGTCTGATCGTTGGTCTTTCTCAGACAGAAGGATGGGTCGTTTTCGAGTCGTAATTTTATACCTTGGTGAATGGAGGTCGTCAATAAAAGTATGTATGGATATACATGGCCAAGCTTGGGATAGAAATATCGTATACTGCGCGCTGTTCTTTCGGGACCGTCATTCGTAACCATCAGTCTGTCGTAGGATCCAACCATGAGTATGCAAGAAACCTTGGTACAAAAGCTGTCTGCTGCCTTTCAAATTGAGCACTTACAAGTGGAAAACGAAAGCCACATGCACAATGTGCCACCTGGCTCAGAAAGCCATTTTAAGGTGGTGCTGGTTACGCCTGATTTCGTTGGCAAGCGTAAGGTTCAGCAGCATCAGGCCGTGTATAAAGTGTTAGCAGATGAGTTGGCAGGCTCAATCCACGCATTGGCATTGCACACCTACGAGCCGGCCGCTTGGGCTGAAACGGGCGCGGCGCCAGCGTCACCAAACTGCATGGGCGGCAGCAAGCACGATCATTGACTTGTGCCTCTATGCGCTTGTTGTTCCAAGCCATAACAGCTAAATGCTGACTTTTACTGGCCGCTTTTCGGGGTGTGTTGGGCAGGATGACGGGGTATACTGCCGCTCCGTTATTGTTTAACGATACAATTTCTCGACGCAATTTACGGCACAATAAAAATAAAAAATCGGAGACCCCTTATGTTCCCACTTAAGTCCATCGCAAGCGCAGCATTACTTTGCGCCTCCATGCTGACATCCCAACTTGTTTTGAGTAGTGATGCTGGCCAGTTCGGTTCATGGAAACAAGAAGCTCAGGATAAAGACCTAGGCATTCAAGTATTCACTCGTGAAGTGGCCAACTCAGAGCTAAAAGAATTTAAAGGGGTAACGCAAATTAAAGCCCCAGTTAGCGCATTTGTTGCGTTGTTAAAAGACACTTCCGCTGCCACTAAGTGGATGAAAGACGTTTTAGATTACGAAGTTTTAGAAGAAGTGTCTGAAACCGAGTCGCTTGTTTACGCGGTAAACGGTGCGCCTTGGCCTGTTACCAATCGTGACTCGGTGATTCGTTCAATTATGTCTCAAGATGCAGCCGGTGCTGTTACCGTTCAACTAACGGGCGAGCCAGAGTCGAAAGAAAAACACGAAGATTACGTGCGCATGCCTGCGCTGACCGGTTTTTGGAAATTCACTCCAAAAGCTGACGGTGTGGTCGAGGTTGTTTATCAGGTTCATGCGAATCCAGGTGGCAGTTTGCCTACTTGGTTGGTAAACAGCATTGTGGTTGAAACCCCAATGGAAACGCTGACTAACCTGCACACTAAGGTGCTTGAGCCAGCGTACCAAGGTAAGACATATGCCTTTATGCAGGCGTCTGAACCGACTACGCAAGCAACTGAGGCTGCGGTCGCCGCTGAATAAAGCCTTTTTAACCTGAGCTACGATTGTTAAGTAGTCCTCGATCAGCGCTGCGCGAACGTCTTTTCGTGCAGCTGCTGTAAGCCTTTTCTCACATTTATTTTCATCCTCTCCCTGTTTGCTTTTTAGCTTGTATATTTGGCGCGTAAACCGCTGAATTTAGGCGGGTTTAAGGCCAACTTTTCGACTAATAATCAAAGCTTCTCCTAGATCACTGGATAGAAGAATTAAAACTAAATTTGGCACTGGTTTGCCGCAGCAGCTTTTTAGCGGGCGTATACACTTATAGGGCGCGATTCGTCTGGCGGACAGGAGGAAGACATGAAGCGTCCATTGGAAGCATTCGCCCAGTTTGTGAATGAAAATGAGGAATTCGACGATAAAGATAGGGAACAGTTGGCGAAGCATCTGCAGCTGTTGCTGGACAGTGACCCTGAAAAAGTAGTGTTGAGGCAAGCCTTACAGTATTACGCCAATGAACATAATTGGCCTTACGAAATGCATTCACCGGATGGTATTTGCATTACGGGGATGGAAGCCGAAGAGGCCATTGATATTGCTCGGCACGCTTTGATTGCGTCTGACCAGCTTAAACAAGAAATTCTCATCGCCATGCGTCAGGGGGTGGATACTAAGGTGGTATTGAAAGGTCATGCGCGCTCATCGGCTTGATTGCCGATGAATGTCGCGCACGACCCAAAGCATTAATTTGCGGATAATACGTATTCTAGAATCTCAACCACTTGTTGAGGCGTTTCGCAGGTTGCGAGTGCAGCGGCATCCACTTCTTTTAGCGGGTGTGTGATGTCTGCTGCATGCATGACGATCAAAGACTTACCTAAAGCTGCGGCGAAGCCTGCATCAAACGCGGCATTCCACTGTTTGTATTTATCGCCAAAGCGCACCACAACCACATCGGCGTCTTGAATGAGCTTACGAGTGCGAATGGCGTTAATTTTTGAGGCTTTGTGGTCCTTCCAGAACGGGTTTTCTTCTGCACCTAAAATACGAACACCGCATTCGTCGCTGGCATCGTGGTTGGTGTTCGGCGCGCTTAGGGTGACGTTTAGACCTTTTTGTTGAACGCCTTGGGCAATCTGCTCGCGCCAGTCGGTGTGAATCTCGCCAGATAAATAAACATTCAGTTTCATGGGGTTATCCGTTGTTGTCTCATCAAAATTTGGGCGACATTTTACCAATGTGGTGGGATATGTAAAAAACAGGGGGAGGACTCGGTTGAAGGACTCGGTCGAAGGACTCGGTGACAGTCAACCTAAAGCTAGTCTTCTTCTGGCTCGCTCACGTCTTTTAGTTCAAGCGGTAAGGTAAGTTCGAATTGAGTGCCTAAGCCAGGTTGCGATGATACCTCGATATTCCCTTGCAGTTTGTGGGTCACTAAGTTGTATATGATGTGCATGCCCAGCCCAGTACCGCCTTTACCTCGCTTCGTGGTGAAGAAGGGTTCAAAAATCCGCTTTTGCGTGTCTTCGTCCATGCCGCGGCCATCATCAGAAAACTGAATGCGTATGACTTCGCCTTTTTTCTCTACCTTGATGTTGATTGTGCCTATGTCTTCTTTGTCGTAAGCATGGTTTAAGCTGTTCATGATGAGGTTGGTAATAATTTGTGAATAGGCTCCAGGGTAGCTGTTGATGATGATGTCTTCTGGACAATCTATAAGTACAGCAACTTGGTAGCGTTTTAAGTTGGGTTTGAGCGTGTAGGCTGTTTCGTTTAGGTATTCGCTTAACGAGAACAAGCGCTTTTCATCGTGGCTTTGATCGGCGGAAACCTGTTTAAAGCTGGCGACTAAATCCCCAGCGCGCACGATGTTGGCAGACATTAGGTGCAGCCCATCGTCTGCTAAGTCGAGAAAGTCTTGCATGTCTTTTTTGGTGAGCGTGCCGTTGTCAAAATGCTTTTTAAGGTTTTTTAGCGCATCCCATACGTGGCTGGAGCTAGTGCGCGCTACGCCGAGTGGTGTATTGATCTCGTGAGATATGCCTGCAACGAGACCACCCAGCGAGGCCATTTTTTCGCTTTCGACCAATTGGGATTGGGTGTCTTTTAATTCGCTCAGGGCGCGTTCGGCTTTCTCTTTGGCTTTTAACAGTGTTTGTTCATGTTCAAGTTGCTGTTGCTGCGCGCTGTTAAATACATTTACCAAGGTGCCGATTTCATCCTTGCTTTCCCAGCGCACGGGTACATGTTCGCCTTGTTGTTGGAAATGATTGATTGAATCCATGATGGCTTGAATGGGCACGATGACCCAGCGTTGAAACACCAAAAACACCATGAAAAAAATGCTGATCAACGCCAATAGGGCGATGGGAATGCGGCTTAGCAAGATGAACATGAGCCGCTGGTCGTCTAGTTCGATGTTGAACGACGCAATCAGAACGCCGACATATTGCTCTTCGTAGACAATGGGCGCGGTATGCACCATGGCATCGGGCTCGGGTGGATGCTCGCAACCTTCAGGGGCTTGGACGTTGAGTTCTGAGTCAGAAAGCAGCTCGATGCAGATCATGTGTGGGTCGGCTGCGAATTGCTTTAGGTATTCTTCTAGAAAGTGTTGGTCGAGGTTCCAAGTGGGGATGGCGAGGGTTTCGGCTTGTTGTTTTATTCGGTCGTAAGCGGCAGCCAGCTGATGTCCTTTTAGCGTGGCGGTTTCCACGTAGGCGATCACGCCACCGTAGAGCACCCCTACGATCAAGGTCAGCGGTAGCGATATTAAAAAAAGCCGTTTAAGCAGGCGATGTTGGCTCTGTGGCATTCACAAACTCTTACGTTTCCAACCTGACGGACAGCGCAGGCCCAACCCTTTCAGGCACCATCTCTAGCAGTATAGATGAACAATCAGGTTACGCAGGGTCACTATACCAATAGGCTAAGGCCTCTTTGGCGGTGCGCTGGCGGCTGTCTAGGTCCTGCTCGGTCCAGTTTAAATGGGCTCGACAGGCGGACATTAAAAACTCGAACAAGGTG
>JBFHVZ010000230.1:0-5944 GCA_041589295.1 Pseudomonadales bacterium | reverse complement strand
GGGCGATAAAGGCGGGCAACGTTTGATTCTGGCCATCATTGCGCTGGCTTTTATTATGCCGTTTTGCAATCTGGTATTTGCAGAAGGCAGTGCGCTGCATGTTTCAACTTACACTTTAACCTTAACCGGCAAATATCTTTGCTATGCGCTGTTAGCGTTAGCGGTTGATTTGATTTGGGGTTACTGCGGTATTTTAAGTTTAGGGCACGGCGCGTTTTTCGCGCTGGGTGGCTACGCCATGGGCATGTATTTGATGCGACAAATTGGCGACCGGGGTGTCTACGGTAATCCAGAACTGCCGGACTTTATGGTGTTTTTAAACTGGCAAGAACTGCCATGGTACTGGCAAGGATTTGATCAGTTTTGGTTTGCCATGGTCATGGTGTTAATGGCACCGGGCATATTAGCCTTTGTATTCGGTTGGTTGGCGTTTCGCTCCCGTGTGACGGGCGTGTATTTGTCGATCATCACACAAGCGCTGACGTATGCCTTATTGTTAGCGTTTTTCCGTAACGACATGGGTTTTGGCGGCAACAACGGTTTGACCGACTTTAAAGACATCTTGGGTTACGACTTACAAAGCGACACCACACGCAGCGCGTTGTTTATTGCCTCCGCCCTTGCGTTAATTTTTGGTTACTTAGTCTGCCGTTGGATCACCACGTCAAAACTGGGTCGAGTCTTGGTAAGTATTCGGGACGCCGAAATGCGCACACGCTTTATTGGCTACCGCGTAGAGCACTACAAACTCTTTGTGTTTGTTGTATCTGCCATGTTGGCGGGTATTGCGGGTGCCTTGTACGTGCCGCAAGTGGGCATCATTAACCCAGGTGAGTTTTCGCCGATTAACTCCATCGAAATTATTATCTGGGTGGCCGTTGGTGGTCGTGGCACCTTGTTTGGTGCCGTAATTGGCGCCATCGCCGTGAACTACGCCAAAACCTATTTTACCGGCGCGTTTGCTGAGCTTTGGTTGTTCTTGCTGGGCGGTCTCTTCGTGATGACAACCTTGTACCTACCTAAAGGCATAGTGGGTTTTGTCAAACAGTTAAAAGAAGGGGGTGGCAAAGCCAGTCAGGTTTATCAAGCTTTAGCAAAAGTATTTAACAGAAAGTCCTTGGAAGCTAAGGGGTAAGAGCATGAGTATTGAAATTCCAAGGCATATTGAAAAAGAGTATGCACTCTACATGGACGGCGTAAACGTGAGTTTCGATGGCTTTAAAGCCATCAACAATCTCTCGCTGTTTATCGAACCCGGTGAAATGCGCGCGATCATCGGGCCAAATGGTGCGGGCAAAACCACCATGATGGACATCATCACAGGCAAAACCAAACCCGATAGCGGCACCGTGATATTCAATAACGAAATTGATCTGACCGAACATGATGAAGCCACAGTGGCTAACTTAGGTGTGGGTCGGAAGTTTCAAAAACCCAGCGTGATCGAAAGCCTAACCGTCTTTGAAAATTTAGAACTTTCACTAAAAGGCGGTCGTAGTGTCTGGCAAGCGTTAATGCACAAGCTAACCGCAGAAAAGAAACAAAAAATCGACGACATTCTGGATTTGATTGCCTTGCAAGATCGTCGTGACGATTTAGCGGCTAACTTGTCCCACGGCCAAAAGCAGTGGTTGGAAATCGGCATGTTGATTTCGCAAGAACCTGAATTGCTGTTAATCGACGAGCCCGCCGCTGGCATGACCGACGAAGAAACCATGAAAACCGCCGAGCTGTTCAAAAAACTCGCGCAGAAGCATTCATTGGTGGTGGTCGAACACGACATGGACTTTATCGAAGCGCTCGACTGCCGCGTTACCGTTTTGCATGAAGGCTCGGTATTGGCAGAAGGGTCTTTGGCGTCGGTACAACAAAACCAAAAAGTGATTGAGGTTTATTTAGGCCGCTAGCAAACAGCTACACAGATAATGTCCAAAATTGTTGGATTCTTCAGATTTAGGAGGCGCATGGCATTAGAAGCGTAATCGAAGCTTCTGGGCCGTGCATATATATGCTCGAAGTTAAAAATTTAAACGTATACTACGGCGCCAGTCAGGCTCTTTACGATGTATCTATGAGCGCAGAAATCGGCAAGGTCACCTGTGTACTGGGGCGCAACGGCGTGGGTAAAACCACATTAATGAAAACGCTATCTGGCCATCTAACCCCTAAGCAAGGTGACATTGTTTGGCTGGGTGAAAACATCAATGGCCAAGCACCCTATGACCGCGCAAAAAACGGTATCGCCTATGTGCCGCAAGGCCGCGATATTTTTTCTCAGCTTACCGTGGAAGAAAATTTAAAAACGGCGTTTTCCAGTTTGCCGAAAAAAGACCGTTACATAGACGAAGAGGTGTTTGAGCTGTTCCCAGTCTTAAAACAAATGCTGCATCGTCGTGGCGGGGATTTATCTGGTGGACAACAGCAGCAACTGGCCATTGCCCGTGCGTTGCTGCTGCGTCCTAAAATGCTGATCTTGGATGAACCCACGGAAGGGATTCAGCCTTCCATCATTAAAGACATACAAAAAGTCATCGAGCTGTTGCGTGAGCGCGGCAACATGGCCATTGTACTGGTGGAGCAATACTTGGACTTTGCCACGGCACTGGCGGATGACTACATCATCCTAGAGCGTGGTCGCGTGGTGGCTTCGGGTGATCGGGCGCATTTGGAACAGTCAGACGATGTGCAGCGCCTACTGGCAATATAAGCTGCCCCAGCTGTCTTGTTGCTCGGAAAGGCGCTTGCTGTAGGCGCTTCGCCCTCGAAGCGAATATTAGGTGCGGCTGAAACCGGGATGTAAGTGCTCGCTATGAAGTAAGTGCTTAGCCCCAAAGCGAGGCTGGCATCATTTGACTAATTGGTCAGAAATTTGCTTAACTGCCAACTGTTTAGACACAATACATGAATCAGAATCTGCCCTTGGGCCACAGCACACAAACAAACGTTTTATGAATAGTCCATTGGCGTTAAACCCTGACCCAAAAACTACAGCGAAAACCACAACGAAAGCTCCGGGGCCAACCGATCAGAATCGTCGTTGGCTAGCGCTGTACTCAGGCCAGTTTTATCAGCAGGACGGTTGCACCCGCATGGGGGCGACTCAGCACTACGGCCCGCTGCGTGTACAACGACCTTTCTTTCCTGAGGGGCTGCATTGTCTGCATCTTTACCTGCTGCATCCCCCCGGCGGCTTGGTAGGCGGTGACCATTTATCCATTGGTTTACACGCACAGGAAAAAAGCCATGTACTGATGACCACGCCCAGTGCGGGCAAGCTGTATCGTAATATTTCGGATCTGTCCCAAGGCCAGCAAGTGTCTATTCAGGTGGATGACGGCGCGATACTGGAATACCTCCCCCAAGAAAACATTATTTTTGATGGCGCCCATGGCGAGTTACATACTCGGGTAGACCTTCAAGGCAGTGGCCTATTTATGGGCTGGGAAATCACATGCTTAGGTCGCCCCGAAAGCGACGCGTTATTCGAGCAAGGTTCACTTGCGCAAAGCTTAAAAATTTTTAAAGACAATAAACCACTGTTTTTAGATCGCATTTGTTTAACTGCGCCAAGTTCTTTGCTAGACGGCAAATGCGGCTTTCAAAATCAAAACGTATTCGGCACATTTGTAATTACGACCGACGTGGACTTCGATTACGGCCAATGGCAAGACGCCATGAACCAAACGTTAAAGAAAAAGAACGCGGGCAGCATCGCCTTAACGCAAAAACCGGGTGTGCTCATTGCGCGCATGTTAGGCACGCATACCGAATCTATGCGACAGGCATTTGAACAACTGTGGCAAACCCTGCGGCCAATCGTTATTCAGAAACAAGCGTGCGTGCCGCGCATTTGGCTAACGTAACAGAATTATTTTCGAGAAATGTAATATGGAATTATCACCAAGAGAAAAAGACAAACTGTTGTTGTTTGTGGCCGCTGAACTTGCCGAAAAACGCAAAGCCCGTGGTGTAAAGCTCAATTACCCAGAAAGCATTGCCATCATCAGTGCCTTTATTATGGAAGGTGCACGTGACGGAAAAACCGTCGCTGAGCTAATGAACTCTGGTCGCCAAGTGCTGTCCCGCGACGATGTAATGGATGGCATAGCGGAAATGATTCATGAAGTGCAGGTTGAAGCGACGTTCCCGGATGGGACGAAATTAGTAACTGTTCATAACCCAATAGCTTAGGTTGAAAGCTATTTGCGTCGTTATTGCGGCGTTAAAAAATTTATCGAGATCCTCATTTGGTAAACCAAACTGCGGTCTCTCAAAATTTTTTGCCTTGCACTAACTTCCTCAATCACGCTTTCAGATTCGAGTGTTATGTGGGAGGCCGCTTGCGGGCGATAAAAAGAGGATTAAGTATGATTCCAGGTGAAATCATCGTCGCGGAAGGCGACATCGAATTAAACGTAGGTCGTAAGACCATTACGATTGAAGTAGCGAACAGTGGTGATCGTCCCATTCAGGTGGGGAGTCACTATCATTTTTACGAAACGAATCTAGCGCTGAAATACGATCGCGAAGCCACTAAAGGATTTCGTTTAAACATCGCCGCTGGTACGGCGGTTCGTTTTGAACCGGGACAAACGCGTACGGTTGAATTGGTGGAGTTTGCAGGCACCAAGACCATATATGGCTTCCGTGGCGACGTTCAAGGCGCGCTGTAGCTGATTATTATTTGTAGGAGTCGCACCCTGTGCGCGAAATCTGTTATCTAATTTTGATGGCAGAATTTGAATGGTGAGTATTTTAGATAATTGCTTCACCAACAGATCTCCTAATGTCAAATTGGATTTTTGGTTTCGCGCACAGGGTGCGACTCCTACAGATTGAGAGCCAAAGGAAAAACTATGGTTAAAATCTCAAGGCAAGCCTACGCCGACATGTACGGCGCAACCGTCGGCGACAAAGTTCGTTTAGGCGATACCGAATTATTTATTTCGCCAGAAAAAGATTTCACCGTGTACGGTGACGAAGTGAAATTCGGTGGCGGTAAAGTGATTCGTGATGGTATGGGTCAAAGTCAAACCGCTCACGCTGCGGGTGATGTGCCGGATACCGTGATAACCAATGCGCTGATTTTAGATTACTGGGGCGTGGTCAAAGCCGACATCGCCATTAAAAACGGTCGTATTCACGGCATCGGTAAGGCGGGTAATCCAGATACACAAGCAGGCGTCACCATCGAAGTGGGGCCGGGCACCGAAGTCATTGCTGGCGAAGGTCAAATTGTGACGCCGGGCGGCATTGATGCGCACATTCATTTTATTTGTCCGCAACAAATCGAAGAAGCCTTAATGAGCGGCGTGACCACCATGATCGGCGGTGGCACAGGTCCAGCCACTGGCACTAACGCCACCACCTGTACGCCGGGGCCGTGGCACATCGGTAAAATGCTGCAAGCGGTTGAAGACTTGCCCATGAACATTGGTTTTTTAGGTAAGGGTAACGCCAGTTTGCCTGCGGCGTTAACCGAACAAATTGAAGCCGGTGCCATGGGATTAAAACTGCACGAAGACTGGGGCACGACGCCTGCGGCCATCGACTGTTGTTTAACCGTGGCCGAAGAACAAGACGTGCAAGTAGCCATTCACACAGACACCTTGAACGAATCCGGTTTTGTTGAAGACACGCTAGCAGCGTTTAAGGGCCGAGTGATTCACACCTACCACACCGAAGGTGCGGGCGGCGGTCACGCGCCGGACATTATTAAAGCCGCGGGCGAGAGTAATGTATTACCTTCCTCAACCAACCCAACTCGCCCTTACACGGTGAACACCGTAGATGAGCATTTGGACATGTTAATGGTGTGTCACCACCTTGATCCAAACATTCCAGAAGATGTAGCGTTTGCGGATTCTCGTATCCGCCGCGAAACTATTGCGGCGGAAGATATTCTCCATGACTTGGGCGCGTTCAGCATGATTTCCTCCGACTC
>JBFHVZ010000229.1:0-6058 GCA_041589295.1 Pseudomonadales bacterium | reverse complement strand
TAGGAATTACATGTTCGGGTAGTTCGGACCGCCAGAACCTTCTGGGGTTACCCAAGTGATGTTCTGTGCTGGGTCCTTGATGTCACAGGTCTTACAGTGAACACAGTTCTGAGAGTTGATCTGGAAACGTTGTCCATTTTCATCTTCAACGATTTCATAAACACCTGCAGGGCAGTAGCGTTGAGCAGGCTCATCGTACATGGGCAGGTTCTTTTCCAGAGGAATCGAAGGATCCGTTAGCTTCAAGTGGCATGGCTGATCTTCAGCGTGGTTTACGTTACCAATGAAGACAGAATCCAACTTGGCGAAGCTGATCTTGCCATCTGGCTTCGGATAATCAATTTTCTTGCATTCAGCCGCAGGCTTCAGAGTGGCATGATCAGGTGTGGTGTCATGCAACGTAACCGGAATCGGGAAAATGTTCTGGTCAATGAAGTTGAATGCTGCGCCACCGAAAGTACCGAATTTGTGCATAGCAGGGCCGAAGTTGCGGCTGCGATGCAGTTCTTCGTAAACCCAAGAGTTTTCGAATGCAGTAGTGAATTCAGTGATTTCATCATTGGCACGACCAGCGTCGATGGCTTTCATGATTTCTTCAGCTGCAATCATGCCGCTCTTCATGGCGGTGTGCGTACCTTTGATCTTCGCGAAGTTCAAAGTACCGGCGTCACAACCTACAACCAAACCACCAGGGAAGGTCATCTTAGGCAGGCAGTTCAAACCGCCTTTAGCGATGGCGCGAGCACCGTAAGAAACACGCTTGCCGCCTTCTAGGTATTGTTTCAGTACTGGGTTGTGCTTCAAGCGTTGGAATTCATCAAATGGGCTTAGGTGTGGGTTTGAGTAAGACAGGTCGGTAATCAAACCAACAACCACTTGGTTGTTTTCAGCGTGATATAAGAAGAAACCACCAGAAGAACCGGACTCGCTCAGAGGCCAGCCAGCACCGTGTAGTACTAGGCCTTCTTCGTGTTTGGCTGGGTCGATGTCCCAAAGTTCTTTGATACCAATACCGTAATGCTGAGGGTCTTTACCTTCGTCCAGCTTGTATTCATTGATCAGTTGCTTACCAAGGTGGCCGCGACAACCTTCAGCGAATACGGTGTATTTGCCGCGCAGTTCCATACCAGGCATGTACATTTCGGTTTGTTCGCCAGATGCGCTCACGCCCATGTCACCGGTAATGATGCCTTTAACGGCGCCGTCTTCAACGATGTATTCCGCAGCAGAAAAACCAGGGTAAATCTCAACGCCCATGGCTTCGGCTTGTTCGCCTAACCAGCGCGCTACGTTGCCGAGAGATACGATGTAGTTGCCATCGTTGTGCATTGGCTTAGGAATCGCCCAATGAGGGGTTTTGATGCCTTTTTCTGGACCAGTTAGGAAGTAAACCTCGTCACCTTTAACTTCGGTGTTTAGAGGTGCGCCCATTTCTTTGTAGTTAGGGAATAGTTCGGCCAGTGCGCGATCTTCGATAACGGCACCAGATAGGATGTGTGCGCCTACCTCAGAACCTTTTTCTACAAGACATACGCTTAACTCTTCACCTTTTTCTTCGGCAAGCTGCTTTAAGCGAATCGCGGTTGAAAGACCGGAAGGGCCGCCACCAACGATGACGACATCATATTCCATAGCTTCGCGTTCCATTGAACACTCCTCTTATCAAGCTAAGTCGGACCCATAAACTATAGTTGTGGTTTTAGTTTGGGGTGCTGGGTCGTATATTTTTTAGCCAATGCGTGGCAAAAAGTGCGCGTAGTATAATGGCAACTGTTGCCCGCGCCAAATGGGAATCAGCGGTTATTCACTGTAAATACAGGTATTTAGATCAATAATTACCTGTTTATATGGCTGATTTCCGTCTTATTCAGACTAGCATTCAAACGCGCGTTTGAATAGAATCCCCCTAAACAAATGTTTAGCCAAGTAGATTGGTTGGAATTTGACCTGGATCGGTGCTTGGAGCGCGCGCTCGTTGACCTTAAACCTGTTTAAGTTCAAGATGTGCCGCCTCACGAACGGGCTCGTGGTTGAATTTCATCGCTTAAATGCAAAACGAGTCTGCTTATTTTAATCCACTCGACTTGACGAGGAATCTATGAAGGTTCTTGTAGCTGTTAAGCGTGTCATTGACTACAACGTAAAAGTGCGCGTTAAGGCCGACAATACAGACGTTGATTTAACCAACGTTAAAATGGCCATGAATCCATTCTGTGAAATCGCAGTAGAAGAAGCGGTACGTCTGAAAGAGAAGGGCGTAGCGAGCGAGATCGTAGTTGTTTCTATCGGTCCTAAAGTAGCTCAAGAGCAAATCCGTACTGCTCTGGCTCTGGGCGCTGATCGCGGTATCCTAGTTGAAACCGAAGAGAAACTTGAGTCTCTGTCTGTAGCGAAAACTTTGAAAGCCATCGTTGAGAAAGAACAGCCTCAACTGGTTATCTTGGGCAAACAGTCTATCGATAGCGATAACAACCAAACTGGTCAGATGCTAGGTGCATTAACTGGTATGCCTCAAGGTACATTCGCCTCTGAAGTTGCAGTTGAAGGCGACAAAGTAAACGTAACTCGTGAAATCGACGGTGGTTTGCGTACTGTTGGTCTGACTTTGCCAGCCATCGTAACAACTGACCTGCGTCTGAACGAACCACGTTACGCGTCTCTGCCAAACATCATGAAAGCTAAGCGTAAGCCGCTGGAAGTGGTTGCTCCTGCTGACCTGGGTGTTGAGATCAAAGCGACTCAAACTCTGGTTAAAGTTGAGCCACCTGCAGAGCGTTCTGCTGGTATCAAAGTGGGCAGCGTAGATGAGCTGGTTGAAAAACTGAAGAACGAAGCGAAGGTGCTGTAATGGGTATTTTAGTTGTTGCTGAACACGATAACGCTACCCTGAAGGGTGCGACTCTGAACACGATCTCTGCTGCTAAAGCGATCGGCGGTGACATCGACGTACTGGTTGCTGGTAAAGGCTGTGGTGCGGTAGCTGAAGCGGCTGCAAAAGTTGATGGCGTTGCTAAAGTGCTGGTAGCGGACGATGCTGCTTACGAATACCAATTGGCTGAAGCCATGGGTGATTTGGTGGCTGAACTGGGTAAAGGCTACAGCCACATTTTGGCTGCAGCGACTACTACTGGTAAAGACTTCCTGCCACGTACTGCTGCACTGCTAGACGTGAACATGATCTCTGAAATCAGCGGTGTTGTTTCTGCTGATACTTTCCAGCGTCCAATCTATGCTGGTAACGCGATCGCAACAGTTCAATCTACCGATGCAATCAAAGTAATCACTGTGCGTGCTACTGGCTTTGACGCTGCTGCCGCTGAAGGTGGTTCTGCTGCGGTTGAAAACGTAGCGGCTGTTGCTGACAAAGGTATCTCAGCGTTTGTTGGTGAAGAACTGGCTAAATCTGACCGTCCAGAATTGACCGCTGCTGACATCGTGATCTCTGGTGGTCGCGGTATGGGTAACGGCGACAACTTTGAAATTCTATACAAAGTTGCCGACAAACTGGGTGCTGCTGTGGGTGCATCTCGTGCTGCAGTTGACGCTGGTTTCGTGCCTAACGATATGCAGGTTGGTCAAACCGGTAAAATCGTTGCACCTAACCTGTACATCGCGGTAGGTATCTCTGGTGCCATCCAGCACTTAGCTGGTATGAAAGACTCCAAAGTGATCGTTGCAATCAACAAAGACGAAGAAGCGCCTATTTTCCAGGTTGCTGACTACGGTCTGGTTGCGGATCTGTTTGAAGCAGTACCAGAACTGGAAGGCAAGCTGTAAACAGCTTCCTTCTTGGTGAGAAAAGCCTGGCCATGGTGCCAGGCTTTTTTTATGCCTGTGCCATCTGGCAGTAGCAGTTTAGGCGCTTCAAGGCACTAATTTAAATTTGTAATGTCACATTCCTGACAAAAATCGCCATCATACTGCGTGATTTTAGGGCGAGATGTTTCAAAAATATGAAACGGATAGGTACACTAGCCCACCTGACGGGTGTGAGTGCCAAACATGATGCGCATAATGTGTTGCGCTGACTGCTTGAGCGACGCCAAATATACTTATTATAAATAGTCACTTTCTCATGGAAGCAGCTTTGACCGAAGTAGTTACCGAGGCCGCAATGCCTAACCCTCAACGTGAGCGCCTGCCTTACGGTTTTGCTAAACGCCACGGTGTAGTGGTAGAAGTGCAGGCGGACGGAACCGCGCTTGGGTGGATTAAAGATTCAACCTCACCCGTGGCGATGGCCGAAGCATCTCGATGTGTCTCTGTGCCGGTGCGTTTTGAACTGGCCAGCGAGGATGAGTTTGGTACGCAATTATCTCGCGTTTACCAAGAAGGTGGTGATAGTCGCGAAGCCATGGAAGAGCTGGGTGACGATATGGACTTGGCCTCGCTGGCCAATGCCATTCAGGAAACCGAAGACCTTCTCGAACAAGAAGACGACAAACCTATCATTCGTTTAATTAATGGCATCTTGGGTGATGCTGTTAAACGAAATGCCTCTGATATCCACATCGAAACCTTCGAGAAACGATTAGTAGTACGTTTCCGTATTGATGGTGTTTTGCATGAGGTGTTAGAGCCCAAACGTGCGCTGGCTCCCTTGCTGGTGAGTCGTATAAAGGTAATGTCTAAACTGGATATTGCCGAAAAGCGTATCCCTCAGGATGGTCGCATAGCACTGCGCCTTGCAGGGCGAGAAGTGGATGTGCGGGTTTCAACTATGCCATCGAATCATGGCGAGCGCGTGGTTATGCGTTTGCTGGATAAACAAGCAGGGCGTCTTAACCTTACGCAGCTTGGCATGAAAGGTGACAATTTCACCCGATTGCGCAGCATCATTCAAAAGCCCCACGGCATTATTTTGGTTACTGGCCCGACGGGCTCAGGTAAAACCACCACGCTTTATGCGTCCATTTCTGAGCTAAATGACAGCTCACGTAATATTCTGACGGTTGAAGATCCAATCGAATACAGTCTGCCCGGTATTGGTCAAACTCAGGTGAATACTAAGGTGGATATGACGTTCGCAAGAGGATTGCGCGCAATTCTTCGTCAGGACCCAGATGTCGTAATGATCGGTGAAATCAGGGACTTAGAAACGGTTGAGATTGCTGTCCAGGCCTCATTAACCGGTCACATGGTGCTTTCCACGCTTCACACCAATACAGCGGTCGGTGCTGTAACCCGTTTGCAGGATATGGGGATTGAGCCGTTTTTGTTAGCGTCTAGCTTGGTTGGCGTAGTGGCTCAGCGTCTAGTTAGAACGCTATGCCCAGAATGTAAAACCCCTTACGAAGCAGATGAAGCAGAAAAGGCTTTATTCGGTTTAATGCCTAACGAAGAACTGACCCTCTATCATGCAAATGGCTGTGCTGAATGTGGTGGTAGTGGATACAAAGGGCGTCGCGGTATTTATGAGATCGTTGAGATTGATGACCAGATGAAAACCCTCATTCACAACAATGCGGGTGAACTGGAGCTAGAGAAGTACGCCCGTACACAGTGTAAGAGCATTCAGCAAGACGGTCTGGTCAAAGTCAGAAGCGGTGACACCACGTTGGAAGAAGTGCTGAGAGTAACTAAGGCGTAGTATGGCAGCTTTTGAATACGTAGCGCTCGACAACAAGGGCAAACAGAAAAAGGGCATCCTAGAAGCCGACAGCGCTCGCCAAGTGCGCCAACAGCTAAGAGATAAGCAGTGGATGCCGCTATCGGTCGAGGTTACCGAGCAAAAGGACAGCAAAGGTTTTTTTGCTAGCCTGTTTAAGCGCAAGATAGGCGTGTATGACTTGGCTATGATTACGCGCCAGTTGTCTACTTTGATCGGTGCGGGCTTACCGATTGAGGAAGCTTTAAAAGCGGCCGCCGCTCAAAATGAAAAGCGCAAACTAAAAAGTATGCTGCTTGATATTCGTTCCAAGGTTCTTGAAGGTCACAGCTTGGCTGCTTCATTGAACGAATTCGACTACGCCTTCCCAAAACTTTATCGCGCCACTGTTGCTGCAGGCGAACATGCGGGCCACTTAGATACGGTTTTAGCGCGCCTTGCCGACTACAC
>JBFHVZ010000228.1:0-6059 GCA_041589295.1 Pseudomonadales bacterium | reverse complement strand
GTTCCTTTTGTGATTAGCGTGATTTGCTTCTATTTCTTATTTGCGCCAAACCCAGGAGAGGTGGAAGCAAATCCAAGGGTTTCTGAGAAATCTTGGCAGCGTTTCTTTGTACCAACTCTGGGTTTCTATGATGGCTATCTAGGGCCTGGTGCAGGAATGTTTTACACCCTGGGTGCCGTAGCACTTAGGGGAAGGGAACTCATTCAAGCCACAGCCAATGCAAAAGTTTTAAATCTTACGAGCAACCTTGCATCTCTTGTTATCTTTGTATTGGGCGGGAACGTTGTTTGGGTTCTTGGGTTAGCAATGCTGATTGGGCAGTTGATTGGTGGGACCTTGGGGGCACACGCAGTTTTAAAAGGTGGTGCGAGATTTATTCGGCCAGTAATAGTTGTGGTGTGTTTGTGTATGCTTGCAAAAAATTTAATTGTTTGAATGCAAATGGGGCTACAGCGCAGCCCCATTTTTAAGCGTTTGTTACTCAGCTTCAAACACCACATGGCCTGCGCACAGGGTCGCGCTGACTTTTCCGTTCAAGGCTTGGCCAATCCAAGGGTTGTTGGTGCCTTTGGATTGCAGTGCAGCTTTTTCTACCACCACGTCCTGCTCAGCCGAGATGACCACCACATCGGCTAACGCGCCCACACGCAGACTGCCTAATTCGCGATCGAGAATGGTCGCTGGCGTTTGCGTCACGGCTTTCACCGCCGCTTCCAATGTCAGTTCGCCTCGTTTCACTAAACTCATCAACACAGCGGCAAAACTATCGAGCACGCTGATGCCCGCTTCGCTCGCAGCAAAAGGTGCCATTTTGGCGGCAATTTCGTGAGGTCTGTGGTTGGAGCAAATGGCCAGTTCACCGGCGTTCACGCCCGCCAACAGCGCTTGGCGATCGGCTTCGCTGCGATACGGAGGCACCACGTGCATGGCACTGTCGAAGCCCAAGATGTCTTCGTCAATAAAGCATAGATTGCCCAAGGCCACATCGGCGGTGACGTTAAGCCCTTTGGCTTTAGCGTCGGTAATCATGGCTAATGCACGGCCACTGGAGATTCGGTTGAAGTGGGCTTTCACGCCGGTTTGTTCAATGAGCAACAGGTGTTGCGCTAGGGCCACGGTTTCGGCGCTCTCAGGAATGCCTGCCAAGCCCAGTTTGGTGCTGGTTGGTCCTTGGTGCATGCAGCCTACGTCGGCGAGGGCTTTATCCAGCGGGGTAATCATCACGGGCACGCCTACACCTGCGGCGTAGTGATAACACTGCATGACCACGCGACTGTCGCGCATGGGAGCGTCCATGTTCGTGAGTGCCACGCAACCGGCTTCTTTTAAGCCATTCATATTTGAAAGTTGTTCGCCTTCTAGTCCGGCGCTGAGTGCGCCCAGTGGCAATACGCGCACGTTTCCGGCTTGTTGCGCGCGGTCTTTAATCAGGTTGGCCACGGCGCTGCTGTCGATGACTGGTTTGGTGTCCGGTGCGCAGCACAAGGTGGTAATGCCATTGTGGGCGGCGGCGCGGGTTTCGCTGGCGATGCTGCCCTTTTGCGCAAAGCCGGGTTCGGCTAGGAATGCGCACAGGTCAATGAATCCGGGTAGGACCAGCTGACCACTGGCGTCGATGGTTTTTTCCACCTGAAAGTCTTGGGGTTTGGTGCCGATGGCGACAATGGTGTCGTTTTCAATGAACACGTCTTTGACCGCATGTAATCCGGACTGTGGGTCGATCACGGTGCCACCTAGGATTTGAATGCGATGCTGAGGATGTAACTTCATTAGGCTGGCTCCCCAGAATTTTGTTCGTCTTGTGCTTGCTGTTCTTGGGCCTGCTGCTCCTGAGTTTGGCCACTCATGGCCATGGCCATGACCGCCATGCGCAGCGGAATACCGTTGCTCACTTGTTTCAAAATTACAGACTGCGGGCCGTCGGCCACGGCGCTTTCGATTTCGACACCCCGGTTAATGGGGCCGGGGTGCATGACAATGGCATCAGGGTTGGCATACGCCAATTTGTCGGTGTTTAAACCGTACATACGGTAAAACTCAGATTCGCTGGGCAGCAGCGCGTTTTGCATACGCTCTTTTTGCAGACGCAGGGTGACAATGACATCCACACCCTTCAGGCCTTGTTGCATGTTGTTGTAAGGCTTCACTCCGAGCGCTTCAATGTCATTGGGCAGTAGAGTGTTTGGACCAATCACGCGCACTTCGGCGGCACCCAAGGTTTTCAATGCGTAAATTTGTGAGCGCGCCACGCGGCTGTGCAAAATGTCACCTATGATGGCCACAGTTAAATTTTCGAACTGACCTTTTTCACGGCGAATGGTGAGCATGTCGAGCATGGCTTGCGTCGGGTGGGCGTGGCGACCATCACCGGCATTAATCACGGCGACGTTTGGCGTGACGTGTTCGGCAATAAAGTGCGCCGCGCCGGAGTCTGCATGGCGAACCACAAACATGTCGCTGTACATGCTTTGCAGGTTCCACAGCGTATCCATTAGGGTTTCGCCTTTGGACGTTGCGCTGCGGGCGATATCTAAATTGAGAATGTCGGCGCTTAAACGCTTTGCCGCTAACTCGAAGGTAGAACGGGTACGGGTGCTGTTTTCAAAGAACAGGTTCACCACGGTTTTACCGCGTAATAAAGGCACGGTTTTAACGCTGCGTTCTTGGGTGCTGATAAAACTGTCGGCGGTGTCCAGAATCTCGGTGAGAATCTCGCGACTCAGACCTTCTGTGGTTAGAAAGTGTTTAAGGCGGCCTTGTTCGTTAAGTTGTACCGCGCTCGGTGAGGCTGATTTTGATGTCATCGTGAGGTGGCCTTAATCGAGGGTTACAAGATTGCAAGTCAATGGTGTTGGACCAGAGATTTTAACGCGCTGTCCTTCCGCTAGATCCAGCTTGCTGCCGCATACATCCGGTTGAATCGGTAGTTCACGTTGACCGACGTCCAGCATAGCGGCCAGTACCACACGTTGTGGGCGACCGAAGTCAAACAACTCGTTCATGGCGGCGCGAATGGTGCGGCCGGACATGATGACGTCGTCCACTAAAATCAAAATCTGGTCTTCGATGTCGGGCAGGTTAGAGCTTTTAACTTCTGGGTGCAGACCGTGTTGAGTAAAGTCATCACGATAGAAGCTAATGTCCAACGACCCGAGCTCTGTGGTTAAGGCCAGTTGTTCGTGTAAGGCTTGGGCGACCCAAGCGCCGCCGGTATGAATGCCCACCACAATGGCTTGTTGAAGTTCGCTGGGAGATAACAGGGATTGAATGCTGTTTGCCATGGAGGCAATTAACTGCTGAGGCTGCGGCAGTGACATGGGGCTCGCCTTATATGATGCCAATGGGTGCGAATTGTAGGGGGGAACGCGGCCTTTGTTAAGTTGGCCGTGTCATGACAACGCGAATAGGCGAATAGAATGCTACGCCTGTGCGCTAAATGGATGCTGTTCTAACCAGCTTTGCAAAATAATCGCGGCTGCGGCCTCGTCCACTGGATCGGATTTGTAATGCCCTTTGTGACCAGACGCTTTGGCAGCTTGCTTGGCCTCAAAGGTGCTGAGGCGTTCGTCGATAGTAAAACTTGGGCGGCGATAGCGATTGTGCAGGCGATTACTGAACTTGTTGGCGCGGCGCGACATGTCGCTGTCGCTGCCGTCCATATTCAGCGGCAAGCCCACCACGAAGGCGTCGGGCTGCCACTCTTCCACCAATTTATCTAATGCATCCCAGTCTGGCTTGCCGTCTTTAGCGCTGATGCAACACAAGCCATTGGCGCTGCCCGTTAAGCGCTGACCTGTGGCCAAACCCATGCGCTTGGTGCCGAAGTCGAAAGCCATAAGGGTTTGAATTTTGTCAGTGACGGGCTGGGACATGTTATCTCTTTGAGTTACTACGGTGTTCTAAGTTGTTTAGATTCTAAATAGTCGGGAGCGTTAGCGAAGCAGATGACACAAGGCAAAAAGTACTGAATCAGCGCAGCGTACGTTGTTGGTACGTGAGCATTATGAAGTGCTTTTTTAACGCCGTGGCATCAATGCAGCTAGCTCCCCATTTAAGCGTGGCCAGAATCAGACGTCATCAGGTTCATATCAATCCCCAGCTTATCCGCTGCCGCCTTCACCTGCTGCTCGGCCTTGGTATTGAAAATGATCTTCTCATCGGCTTCTATGGTCAGCCAACTGTTGTTGGCCAGCTCTTCTTCTAATTGCCCCGCACTCCAACCAGCGTAACCCAGACACACAATCACGTTCTCAGGTGAGCGCCCAGCGGCGATGGCTTCGAGCATGTCTTTGGAAGTGGTCAGGTAAGTGCGATCGCCCACATGCATGGACTGCTCCCAAGGCTCGTCATCTTGATAAAGGATAAACCCTTGCTCTGGGTTCACCGGACCACCCTGAATCACAGGCTCTTCGCCATGGCGTTGCCCTTCCATGCCTAGCTCACTGAAGACTTGAGACAGGCTCATGCCAATGGGCTTGTTAAGCACCAGCCCCATGGCACCTTGCTCGTTGTGTTCGCAGATGTAACATAGGCTGTGGCCGAAGTACGGGTCGTCCAACTGTGGCATGGCAAGTAAAAAATGGTGTTTTAGGCTGGTGTTGCTCATAGCGATAAAAACTTAGTAACGGGTTAGCCGATGTTATTCAGTATACGTGCTTTTAGCCTGACTGGATGCTGTGGATATTGTGGCGGTCAGGCTAGCCGTTTGTGGAGAAGCGATTTAGCTTAAATTCCCAAGTGCGGATGATTTCAAGAATGTCGGTTTTTTTGCGCATAACCTCGGGGAAAGGTTGAAACGGTGCCGCTTGGCGCACAATGCGAATGGCAGCGTCATCCAAAATCGAATAGCCGGAGCTTTCAAGGATTTTTACTTCGCGAATGGTGCCGTCTGCCTGTATGGCGACCAACATGCGTAGCTGGCCTTCGATGTTATTGCGGCGGGCTTCGATGGGATAGCTGGACACACCGAGCTGTTCGATGCGGTATAGCCACTGATTCATGTACAAGGCATCGTCGCTGCTGCGAGCGGACGTGGCGGTGAGGCGGCGAGTACGAGGGCGCTTGCTGAGTTCTTGACGTTGGTAATCCAGCTTGGCTTCGAGGCTGGCAATTTCTAGGGACCGCTCAAGTAAACTTTTTTTAGGGCCAACGGGGGCATCTTGTTCTTCGACGTTGAAGTCAAAGTCTGTGCTGGTGATGAGCAGCTGGGATTGTTGGCTCACCAAACTTTTTGACGATGCTTGTTGCGATTTGGGTGCGCTGGCTTCTTGCGCATTGGGCTGGGTATCTTGGATAACCTCGGCGGCGTATTCCGCCGTTTGTGTGGTCGTCATTTCGGCCCGTTCTTGCAAAGTACCGCTGCCGATTTGATTAAATTGAGCTAGAAAATCGGCATCGTCGGGTGCTTGTTCGCTGGCATATTGTGCCAAGGTAACTTCTAGCGTCGTTGCGCTGTTTTGACGTTCAGGAAGGGTGAAGCTCACGCCGAAAACAATCAGGGCGTGTACCAGTGCTGCCATAAAAAAGGCGAAACTAAATCGGTCGTAATCGTTAACAGCTGTTTGGCTCATGGAGTTCTAATTATTGAAGGCTCGTGACTTATTTTGCCTGACGGGGGTGCGAGACGCTAGACGGATTACTAGAAACCTGACGCTTGTAGCAAAAGCAGGTGAGATGCTTAAAGTTGGGCTTCTGGAGCAAATCAAGCTTGAAGCTTGACGCCGGAAGCTTGAAATAAATCTGGCTTGAAGCTTGACGCCGGAAGCTGGTAGCAAAACCATCTGCCTAGCTTCTAGCTTCTAGCTTCTAGCTTCTAGCTTCTAGCTTCTAGCTTCTAGCATTCGCTTTTCAATCGCTTCCATCAGCATCATGGCAATATCTTGATGACTGTCGCGACTGATTTCGCGCACACAGGTCGGGCTGGTCACGTTAATCTCAGTCAAATAGTCGCCGATGACATCCAAACCAACACAGATGAGTCCTTTCTCTTTTAATGTCGGGCCTACTTGGGCAGTAATCCACTTGTCGCGCTCGCTCAACGGTTGTGTGACACCTCGACC
>JBFHVZ010000227.1:0-6097 GCA_041589295.1 Pseudomonadales bacterium | reverse complement strand
CGCCTGCGTTTTCAGGCTCAAGGTGAGCGGCATCTGGCGATGATTCAGGACTTACTTAAGTAGAGTCGGCAGTTTCTGTGGTGGCAGATATTTTGATCCCCGCTACTTTGTTATACACTACCGCGCTGATTCGAGATTCATGGCCGTTTGGCCCTCAACAAGAGATATTCACATGGCACGAGTAACCGTTGAAGACTGCCTAAAAAGCGTTGATAACCGCTTCGAGCTGGTGATGCTGGCCACCAAACGCGCCCGTCAACTGGTATTGCAAGGTGCAGAGCCTTTGGTTCCAGCTGAAAACGACAAGCCAACAGTTATTGCCCTGCGTGAAATTGCCGAAGGCAAAATCACTCAACAAAGCATGCGCGAAGCCGAAGCGGCACAGCGCGCTCAAGAAGAAATGTAATTCAGACATTTCTTAGCTTGATCTTAAAAGGACGCCTCGGCGTCCTTTTTTATTGCCTGCTGTTTTCGATATGGCGATTTCTGTGAGTGGTGACTCAAGCTTCACGCGTTTAGGTGAGCACCCTGAGTATTCAATCGCTCGTGCTTCCCTGTCGGGTTGTGACATAATTAAAGCAGTACAGTCTTTTGAGGTGGCAGGGTGTCGAGCATTGACGCATTAGCCGAGCGGCTAGGCAGTTATCTAGAGCCAGAACAAATCAATCAGGTTTGCCGCGCTTATTATTACGCCGAGCAAGCCCACGAAGGACAGTATCGCCGCAGCGGCGATCCTTACATTATTCACCCATTGGCCGTGGCCAATATCCTTTCTGAAATGCACATGGATAGCCAAAGTTTAATGGCCGCCATGCTGCATGATGTCATCGAAGACACTATCGTGCCCAAAGAGGCATTGGCCCAGCAGTTTGGCGAAACCGTCACCGAGCTGGTGGATGGTGTCAGTAAGCTGACCCATATTAAATTTGAAAGCCAAGAAGAAAAGCAGGCCGGTAACTTTCAAAAAATGGCCATGGCCATGGCGCGCGACATTCGCGTCATCTTAGTCAAGCTCGCCGACCGTTTGCACAACATGCGTACGCTAGACGCCATGCCACCCGAAAAGAAGCGTCGCATTGCCCGTGAAACCCTAGATATCTACGCGCCCATTGCCAACCGTCTGGGCATCAGCAACATTCGTATCGAACTGGAAGACCTGTGCTTTAAGGCCATGCATCCCATGCGCTCTGGCTTGATTCAAAAGGCGGTCAAAGCTGCACGGGGCAATCGCTCTGAGTTGGTGGAAAAGATTCAAGGTACGGTGAAAAAACGCCTGAAAGAAGAAGGCCTGACCTGTCAGGTTATGGGGCGCGAAAAACACCTGTACAGCATTTACCGCAAAATGAAGGAGCAAAAAAAATCCTTCAATCAAATTATGGATGTCTACGGCTTCCGTATCATCGTCAACAGCGTCGACAGTTGCTACCGCGCGCTGGGTATCGTGCACAACTTGTATAAACCCGTGCCGGGTCGCTTCAAAGATTACATCGCCATTCCTAAAGCCAATGGCTATCAGTCTTTGCATACCACGTTAGTGGGTGTGGGTGGTGTGCATATCGAAGTGCAAATTCGCACCGAAGAAATGGAAGCCATGGCGCACAATGGTATTGCTGCCCACTGGTTGTATAAAGACGAAGACGGCAACGATAAAAACCACGGTTCGAGTCAGCGAGCCCGTCAATGGGTCCAAGGTCTCTTAGAACTGCAACAAACCGCAGGCAACCCGCAAGAATTCATCGAAAGCGTGAAGGTGGATCTGTTTCCAGACGAAACCTATGTGTTTAGTCCCAAGGGACGCATCATCGAAATGCCCAAAGACAGTACTGCTGTGGACTTTGCTTTTGCGGTACATACCGACATCGGCAACGCTTGCGTGGGGTGTCGGATAGATCATCAGCTTGCGCCGCTTTCCACCAAACTGTCCAGTGGTCAAACCGTGGAAATCATCACCGCACCGGGTGCGCGCCCGAACCCAAGCTGGCTTAACTTTGTGGTGACATCCAAAGCGCGCACCAATATTCGTCACTTCTTAAAAACGCAGAAACGCGACGAGTCGATCTCACTGGGTCGCCGTTTGTTAGGCAGTGCGTTGTCGACGTTTGGTTTTCGCTTTGACGATATTTTGGAAGAACATCAAATTCACATCGCGAAAGAATTTGCCGTGGATAATTTCGATCTACTATTGGAAGAAATTGGCTTAGGCAGTCGAGTACCGCAAGGTATCGCGCGACGCCTAGCGGTATTTATCAGCGGTGATGAAGATGCGCGCAGTGATCAAAGCCGCATTAACCGCATCGCCATTCGCGGTACCGAAGGCATGGTCATTAGCTACGCGAAGTGTTGTAGCCCCATTCCAGGTGACGAGATCGTGGGTTACGCCAGCGCAGGTCGTGGCCTTGTGGTGCATACCGCAAACTGTAAAAACATGCTGGACCTGATGGATCAGGCAGACAAATGCATTCATCTAAACTGGGACAGTGACATTGCCGAAGACTTCTCGGTACGTTTGCGCATTTGGATCGAAAACGGACGTGGATTGGTTGCACAGTTAGCCTCATCGGTCACTGAAGCCGACGGGAACTTGCAGCAAATAAATATCGAAGACCGTGATGCCAACCTAAGTGTGGTAAGTATTCGTGTGGGTGTGAGCGACCGTTTGCATTTAGCGCGCATCATGCGCAGACTGCGCACCAATAAAGCGGTGACTAAAATTGTGCGTTTGAAAAACGCGAATAAATAGATGTTGGTGATCACTTCGTCTTAGGTAGGTTTTTCAGGTCGCCGTAAATACATCCATGTAGGCTCGAAGGGCGCTTCCCTGCGCCCAACGCCCTTCAAAGCCTACATAAGACAAAGTTTAAAATGTGAGAAAGTGGCTGCAACGAACCTCCACTTCAATTAGCCAATTAAAAATAGAGAAACATCATGAAAGAAATCATCGCTACTGAAAAAGCCCCTCAAGCCATTGGTACCTATTCACAAGCGGTAAAAGTAGGAACTACCGTGTACTTGTCCGGTCAGATTCCACTTGTGCCAGAAACCATGGAAATGGTGGGTGGCTCGTTCGAAGATAACGTACGTCGTGTGTTCGATAATTTAAGCGCGGTATGTGAAGCGGCCGGTGGTTCACTGCAAGACATCGTTAAGCTGAACATTTTTTTAACGGACCTAGGTAACTTCGCCAAAGTAAACGCCGTGATGGCAGAATACTTTGAACAGCCTTACCCAGCCCGCGCTGCCATCGGCATCGCCGCGCTGCCCAAGGATGCCGAAGTCGAAATGGACGGCGTAATGGAACTGTCTTAATTGCTTTTATCTGTAGTAGGGCGCTTTTATGCCCTTTGGGTATGCGCGCGACAAATCGATTTACGAGAATCGCGCGCAAGCGCCCTCCTATAGTGTGTCGTTTTATACAAACAGAGATTCCCATGAATAAATTCTGGCTACTGGCCTTACCACTGACGTTGCTGTTGACGGCCTGTGGTGTGGAAGAAGACGAGGACGAAGTAGAAGACATTCGTCTGATGCATCGCAATACCGATGATGTCGAAAACGGCGTGGTGGATTCCTCCAAACGTTACGATTTTGTCCTAACGGCTGATGACACCGAGTACACGCTGCGCGGTGATTTGAACGACATTAAAATCACGGGTGATCGTAATACGATTACCTTGGATGAAAGTCTGACCTTCGACAAGCTGGTCATCACAGGTAGTTCTAATGTTGTGGCTGAAAGTGACGCTACTGTGGGTGTGGGTACATTGATTCGAACCGGCACCGGTAACAACGTGACGCTCTCGACTATTGGCACTCAGATTGATGCCTTCACGGTTGTCACCACAGAATAAAAGGCAGATCAGATGAAAAAATTTGGAATAGTTTGCGCTGCTTTGATGCTGGTGTTGGGCGCAGTGGGTTGTGGCGAAACCGAAGAAAAAATCGAAGACATCGATAAAAACAGCAGTGATCGTGCCGGCACGGTCAGCCACAAAGAAAAATACGAATTTGATTTAGACGGTGACCGCAATGTTTATCGTCTTGAAGACAAAATCGAAGAAATCGAAATCATTGGCGACGAAAACTACATCACCATAGTGTCTGATGCCATGATCGACTCCCTTGTCATCACCGGCAGCCGAAATGTAATTGATGCCGAAGACAATCACAGCGTCACTATTGTGGACGTGGAAATCAACGGCAGTAACAACGTCGTGCGCATTTACGATGCGGCGAACATTACCCTCGACGGCAGTGATAATCAGGTGCTGGAAAGCGCAGCACAATAAATTCCTACCTCGGTTTTTCACTTCTTTGTTTGGTCACCCGCGCTCATGGCGAGGTGGCCATAACAGTCATATACTGATCCATACCCTCACGAAAGCCGTAAGCCTACAGAGCGCGTTTGTACGTGTCTGGAAGTCAATGGCGGGGAGTTAAGTGTATGAATGTTCTCATTAGTGGTGCGTCAGGCCTGATCGGCACGGCACTCAGCCAGCATCTCGCGCGCAATGGACACAAGGTTTACCCACTGGCGCGTCGCCTACAACAGGGCCCGCATTATTGGCGGCCTGAAGAAGGCCACATCCATCTCGATCCCAGCATTCACTTGGACGCCGTGATTAATCTGAATGGGGTAAACATCGGCGAAAAACGCTGGAGCAGTGCCCGTAAGCAAGCCATTTGGGACAGTCGCATCAATAGCACCCGACTATTAGCAGCGGCCATTTGCGATCTGACTCATAAACCCAAGGTGTTTGTGAGCGCATCGGCAGTGGGGTTTTACGGTGATACTGGCGATACCATTGTCAACGAGCGCGCGCCAGCAGGGGATAATTACCTCGCGCAGATTGCACAAGCCTGGGAGGCCGAAGCAGACGTGGTGCGGTCGGCCGGTGTTCGCACGGTGAATTTGCGAACCAGTATGGTGTTAAGCCCCAACGGTGGCGCGCTACAAGCCATGTTACTGCCGTTTAAGTTGGGCCTTGGTGGTCGCATTGGTCATGGCGAGCAACTGATGAGTTGGATCACGTTAGAGGATGAGTGTGCCGCCATCGAGTTTATCTTGAATAACGATGTAGTGAGCGGACCGGTGAATTTATGCGCCCCGAATGTGGTGAGCAATCGTGAGTTTACCCGTGCTTTAGGACAAGCGTTAAAGCGCCCAACATTGTTCCCTATGCCCGCGTTTATGGTGAAAACGCTGTTTGGTGAAATGGGGGAGTTGCTGTTGCTGGGCAGTGTGGGTGTGCATCCTCACGCCTTGTTAGAAGCCGGATTCGAATTCAAACATCCGGCCTTAGATGAAGCCTTACAGTCGATGATTTAGGCTAAGCCTTTCACTCGTTTAAATGTGGCTTTAAGAATAGCAACATCGTTGGCTGCTCGGTGCAGGGGTAAACCCAGTTCGGCGATGACCGCGTCTTTGGTGTCAGACCAGCGCGTCATTTCTTCTTCGGTGAGTAAGCGATTTAGAGTGTCGATTTTAAAACGCTGGACTAGGTCAGCTTCATCAAATAAACGACCAATCCACGAGCTGTCAAAACTCCAAGCATCGCTAAACAATACCTGACCTTTGAGTAAGTCGTTCAGTTGCATGGCCACTTCGCGCGGGGTTTTGCCGTGTTCAATCAGGTGGGGGCGGCTGATGCCGTGAATGGCCTCGGCGTCTTCGCTCCAATGAACCCAGTTTTCAGGTGGGCGAATCAGCTCGCTGTAAACCGAACCATCTGCCAAAGCTACACCGACTTCGATGGGGTAGCTGCCGCGTCCAAATCCGGACGCTTCTAAATCAATAATGGCCGGTACGTCCATTCTAAAAACCTCTTACTTCCCCGATGCTTTATTCTGTTTTTGTTCGCACTCTGAGGGGTATAGAGTGCGCTGCATCGGTTACAAATTTGCTGCGCTGTGGATGAAAATGGGGCTTGTATCGGTTAAGCCTAGACCATTTCCAGCGGAGTGACGCGCAATACTTCTTCTATGGTGGTAACACCGGCGGCGACTTTTTGGGCGCCACTTAATCTTAGGCTGTGCATGCCTTCCTTCATGGCCTGACGGCGCATCTGGCTGATGTCGGCGTCGGGCGTAATTAGGGCTG
>JBFHVZ010000226.1:0-6119 GCA_041589295.1 Pseudomonadales bacterium | reverse complement strand
GACCCGAGGCGTAGTGATTAATTACGGCCATGACGCTTTCGCTCATACTGCCTAAGTGCACGGGAATATGCGGCGCATTGGCGATTAACTCGCCTTGCGCACTGAACACAGCGCAAGAGAAATCCAAACGCTCCTTGATGTTTACCGACGACGCCGTGCGTTCCAGCACATAGCCCATTTGTTCGGCGACGTTCATGAAGCGGTTATTAAATATTTCCAGCAACACCGGATCAGGTTTAGCGCCTACTTGCGTTGCTGGAGCTGTGTTAAAACTTGGCTCGGCGTGCTCATTTACTACCTGTAAACTGCGCGGCCTCGCCAAGTTTCGCCTTGCTCCAACTTCCTCAGTAACGGCGCTAGAAATGGTGTTATTTACCGTGTTTTGCGTTGCTTCCGCTTCATCAGCAACAGCATTAAAATCTTGCTCAACAGCGGCTAGTTCTAAAATTAAATCCCCTTGTGCATTCAATGCACCCGACCATTGGGGTTCGATGATGACTGTGCTATTGGCTTCTAACACAATGGCTGGACCCGTTAAGGTTTGGCCTGTGGTCAATGCACCACGCTCGTAAACGTTCGCCACATGCCACTGCCCTTTGCTATACACATTCTTTTGCGTAATGGGTTTTGCTGGTGTTGGCGTAAAACCTTGTGTGGCATCCGAAGACTGGGTTTGTGATGACAGGGTTTGTGATGATAGGGTTTCCGAAGGCTGGGTTTCTGAAAAAAGAGTACCTTGCACTTGCAAGGCGTCCACAATAAACGGCTTGCCCGAAATAAAACCAAACAATTGTTGGTGCTGCTGTTCAAACTGTTTTTGAATGGCTGCCACATCGGCAAAATCAACCAGTAACGGCGTATCACTGCCTTGGTACTTCACATGCAAGCGTGTTTGAAATTGCAGATCGTTATCATCGGTGTTGTGAGCAAACTGACGCGCTAATACAGGTTTTAATGCGCCAACGCGATCATTGATCGTCAGCAGTAATTCAGCGCTAAGTTGTTCGCCAACAGATTCATCGTGCAGTTTTATTTGATCGGCCAAACCAATGCCAAACGCCGACAGCACACCTGCAAACGGGTGCAGCATAATGCGCGACACACCCAGCTTTTCGGCAACCAAACACGCATGTTGCCCACCGGCACCACCAAAGCTCACTAATGTATAGTCGGATAAATCGTAACCACGCTGAATCGAAATACTTTTCACCGCATTGGCCATGTTTTCTACCGCCACATTTAAAAAGCCTGCGGCAGTTTGTTCTGGCGTCGCGGCGACACCGGTTTCGAGCGCTATCTGCTGCGCCAGTTTTTCAAACCCCGTTCGTACCGCGTCCGCATCTAAAGGTTGATCGCCCTGCTCACCAAACAGCGCCGGAAAGTATTCCGCCTGAATTTTGCCCAGCATGACATTGCAATCGGTCACAGCCAACGGCCCGCCACGACGATAACTGGTCGGGCCGGGATTCGCGCCCGCACTTTCTGGCCCCACCTGATAGCGGCCATCGCGAAACGACAGAATCGAACCACCGCCAGCGGCCACGGTGTGAATCTGCATCATGGGTGCACGCAAACGCACGCCCGCCACTTGGGTTTCGAACACGCGCTCGTATTCACCGGCGTAATGGCTGACATCGGTACTGGTGCCGCCCATATCAAAACCCACCAACTTATGAATGCCTGCTTTCGCTGCGGTTTTGACCATGCCGACCACGCCGCCCGCTGGGCCGGACAAAATCGCATCTTTGCCTTCAAAGTTTTGGGCAGGCGAAAGCCCGCCATTGCTTTGCATAAAAAATAATGGGCTTGCAGCCAGCGCCGTTGAAGAGACGTCGTCAAAATCACTACTTGAGGCTTGGGCTGTCTGACTATTCAATTGGCTAGCCACCTGATTCACGTATTTTCGCAACACCGGCGATAAATACGCATCCACCACTGTGGTGTCGCCACGGCTGACCAGTTTTTGCAGCGGGCTCACTTCGTGGCTCACACTCACTTGCTCAAAACCCATTTCCCGCGCGATTTTGGCCACCGCTTGCTCGTGCTGGCTGTAGCGGTAGCCATGCATCAGCACGATGGCGAGGGCGTTAATGCCTTGCTGCTGGAGTGTAATAAGCTGCTGTCGGACATGGGCCTCATCCAGTGGCATGACCACTTCGCCGTTGGCGTCGATGCGCTCTGGCACTTCGACAACATGTTGATACAGCAAATCGGGCTTTTCGATGTTCAGCGCAAAAATATTGGGGCGGGTTTGATAGCCAATGGCGAGCGCGTCTTTTAAGCCAGCTGTGATTAGCAATGCGGTAGGTTCGCCCTTGCGTTCGAGCAGCGCGTTGGTGGCCACCGTGGTACCCATTTTCACTGCACTTATACGATGAGAGGGGATGGCCTCGTCGGCGCGCAAACCTAATAAATGTCGAATGCCCGCAATGGCCGCGTCTTGATAGCGTTCGGGGTTTTCAGAAAGCAATTTATGGGTTTTAAATTCCCCATCCGGTGTGCTGGCCACTATGTCGGTAAATGTGCCGCCACGATCGATCCAAAATTGCCACTGCTTCTCGCCCACAAGGTACTCCACTGAACTGTTTGACTGGTTGCGCGGGCGCTATCTTCCACCATTCGTACATGTATTGTAAAACCCGCATAGCTTAGGTAGGATGCTTGGCTTCGATTTTGGCAGCCGTCCTTAATTGTCCAGCGAATCGGTCAAATGCTGACCGTACAGACAATTAAAAGCTGCCTTTTTGCGTTTATGGGACAGTGAAGCGTGAACTGCGGTTGTTATGCATTAAGGAAGTAGAAGTATGAGTACATCATTAGCTTTAGTTGGTTTAGTCACCACTGTTTTAGGATTTGTTTGGGTATTTTATATATTCAAGCTAATCAGCCTGATTTCTAAGCGTGATAAAAACTCGAATGATACCAGTGGATTTCGCTTATTCTTTCAAAGCTTTGGCCACATATTAGGTTTCAAATGGAAGCACGATAACCTTTTCGAAATTAAAGCTCTTTGCAAGAAAATGAGATATGTCTTAGTCACTTATATGGCTTTATTTACATATCTAATCGTATCAATTTTAAATTTAGCAACCGCATAACAAAGCCAGCCAGTATGGACGCGCCACGCTAGCAGGCGATAGCGAAAAGCTTGCAGCAGGTGAAAGCGCATTAGCGCCCAAGCAGTTAGCTTTCGCAGGTAGCTTCAAATAAGGGGGAGTACCATGCAACCAATTATGAACACTTATGGCCGCTTACCCGTGACCTTTTCTCACGGTAAAGGTGCTCACGTTTATGACACCGACGGCAACGAATATTTGGACGCGCTCAGCGGTATCGCTGTGTGCGGTTTAGGTCATGGCCACCCTGCCGTGACAAATGCTATCCGCAATCAAGCCGAAAACTTGGTGCACACCTCCAACTTATATGGTGTGGGCCAACAGCAACTGCTAGCCGAAAAACTCACAGCAGCCACTGGCATGGACAACGTGTTCTTCAGCAACTCAGGTGCCGAAGCAAACGAAGCCGCCATTAAAATCGCACGTAAATATGGCCACGAAAAAGGCGTCGAACTGCCTACCATTTTGGTGGTTGATGGTGCATTTCACGGTCGTACTCTGGCCACACTAACCGCGACTGCAAACAAAGCAGCGCAAGCGGGCTTTGGTCCATTATTAGATGGTTTTGTGCGCGTGCCTTACAACGATTTAGACGCCGCCCGTAACGCCCTCACCAGCAACAAAAACATCGTTGCCATTTTGGTCGAGCCAGTACAAGGCGAAGGCGGTGTCACCGCCGCCAAAGACGACTACATGAACGGCCTGCGTGCATTGTGCGACGAACACGACGCCCTATTAATGCTGGACGAAATTCAAACCGGCAACGGCCGTACTGGTAAATACTTTGCGTTCCAATATTTTGATTGGCACCCAGACGTATTAACCACCGCAAAAGGTCTCGGCAATGGTGTGCCCATTGGTGCGTGTATGGCCAAAGGTAAAGCTGCCAACGTATTGCAACCGGGCAACCATGGTTCCACTTACGGTGGCAACCCATTGGCGTGTGCCGCTGCCAACGCGGTGATCGACACTATTCAAAACGAAAACCTGTGTGCACGTGTTTTAGAATTAAGCGAACGCATTCGCACGCGCATGCAAACAGAATTGGAAGGCACCGGCTACGTCACCGAATACCGTGGTAAAGGTTTGATGATTGGTGCCGTTTTAAACACGGAAGAAAACGCCGCCAGCCTCATGAAAACAGCACTACAGGAACATCACCTGCTGTTAAACGTGACCGCTGGCAACGTGGTACGCTTGCTGCCACCTTTTATACTCACTAACGACGAAGCCGATCAGATCGCCGTAAAAACCTGTGACCTGATTAAAGCTTTCTTCGCCGATAAAAAATAAAAGGCGCGCTATGGAAACTCGTCACTTTCTATCATTATTGGATTTCACGCCGTCGGAATTAGCCATGCTAATTAACCGCGCGATTGAATTGAAAGCCATGCACCGCCAAGGTGTGGTGTACGAACCGCTAAAAAATAAAGTACTGGGGATGATTTTCGAAAAGTCCTCAACCCGCACCCGCGTCAGTTTTGAAGCGGGCATTGCCCAACTGGGTGGCTCGGCGATTTTCTTGTCGCCACGAGACACACAATTGGGCCGCGGCGAACCCATTGAAGACAGCGCAAGAGTGCTGTCTCGTATGTGCGACATCATTATGATTCGCACCTTTGGTCACGACATTGTCGAAACCTTTGCTGCCAACTCACGTGTGCCGGTTATTAATGCATTAACCGACTTTACGCACCCGTGTCAGCTACTGGCCGACATGCAAACGTTCCAAGAACACCGTGGCAGCATTACGGGTAAAACCGTAGTGTGGGTCGGCGACGGCAACAACATGTGCCACAGCTACATTAACGCCGCCCGTCAGTTTGACTTTAACTTGGTAGTCACCTGTCCAGAAGGCTACGAGCCTGACCCAGACATGGTTGGTGCCAACAGCGACCGCGTAAAAGTGATTCGCGACCCGAAACAAGCCGTTAAAGGCGCGCACATGCTCGCCACCGACGTGTGGGCATCCATGGGTCAAGAAGAAGAACAACGCATTCGCGAAAAAGCATTTGCCGATTATCAGGTAACCCCTGCACTCATGGACTTGGCTCACAAAGATGCCATCTTCATGCACTGCTTACCTGCACACCGCGGCGAAGAAATCAGCCACGACATGCTCGACGACCCGCGCGCCGTTGTATGGGACGAGGCTGAAAACCGTCTACATGCACAAAAAGCCTTGATGGAATATTTGCTGTCTTCTGAAGAAGCGTGAGCATTAGTCGCTTCGTCCCACGGGACGAAGCGACTAATACCAAGACCACGCCTACACGCACGAAAAGCCTTGATGGAATATGCGCTGTCTTCTGAAGAAGCGTAAACGCGAAATTCTATTTGGAAAAAACACAAACGCCAGCGATAGCTGGCGTTTTTTTTGGGCGTGGTGACCACTAATCACATAATGAAGCGACTATCTCATGTAGATCCTAGAAGTGCTCGCTATAGTGTTTCACTAGTTATTTTCACTCCATTAACTTCAGAGGCCAGATAATGGACATTTGTGTCTTTAATATACATTAGATGTAGATGATTTTCGGTAATCCACTCAACTTCAGCATATGGCCCGTTCCATTCACCACGGCGACCTCCCCTTGATGAGGAAAAAACATTGCCGCCGGAATAAGGAATTTCTTCGTTTGCGGACAGAATCGATATTTGCGTACTGAAGGGGTCCATTGCCCCACAGTTAAATTCATATATAACAGCTTTGCGTGCACCGGATGGTGACATTACTTTATGGCCTAATGTTCTACCGCACATATTTTCAGGACGCAAAGCATCATATATGTCGTAGCTACACTTTCCTATGTACAAAATAGTTGCTACGAAAGCTGTGAGCAGAACATACTTAATTAACTTTACTACTGCTTGATTCATATAGTTTCAAAGCGCTTCAATCGGTGACCCCCTATCGAAAAAGCTCAGCCCCTAGTTGACTGACTTGCTATTTTTAAACAAGTAGTGTAGTGGTCAACTAATTCCGGACATGTTTTTAAGTTT